>OMZE01000045.1 GCA_900315455.1 uncultured Prevotellaceae bacterium
CAGAATATGGCTCCCGACGAACTCCAAAGGTGTAGGTATAATCTGCTGAAATACTGCGAGCTGGATACATACGCGATGGTCAAAATCTGGGAGAGGCTGAAAGAGGTAGTTAAGTAGCAATTGAATAGAGTAACTCTAAGAGAACCGCAGTTCATAAAGGCTTCCTCGCATATATCGGTAATGCCGAAGGGCACTATCACCTTTGTTAGCGAACGGCAGTTTTTATACGCGCCATCCATGATGAAGGCCATTCCTTCACTGATATTCTTCACGATTTCGGATTCATCAAAACAATTGCCGGCAAGCGCCCAATCGGCTCCGGTATTTAATTCTTTATTGTCTGTTGTCTGAAGATTGATTTTCTTTGTCAACGGCATAAAAATGCCTCCTTGTCATTTTGATATCCGTCAAAAAAAGCGCTTTGTTTAACTGCCTGAATCATATCAAAAATGCTTGATTTGCGCAAGGAAGTCCTTGAAAAACTTTTTTTGTTGCTGAAAGTTGCAAATAATCAAAAAAAATCGTATGTTTGCAACCGAAAAATGGCAAGGGGCTTCCATTTTGGTGCTTCAAGGCCAGGATATCTGCATAATTTATCCGTCAAAACGGCATGCGGCGATTAAAAAGAGCGATAATCTGGCTGAAAAGGATAGGCCACAATAGGGGATTCGGTGTGCAGTCGCCCAACGATTACCGATTCCTGAGAAATGTCATCAACCAAAACTATCCTTACTACAAATACGACGATTTGAAGATGTCGGTGAAGTGCCAAGGGATACCTCCGAGAAAAATCTGCCAACTCTATTTCCGTTTGGCCAATTACGTGCAGGCTGAATACTTCCTTGAAATCAACACGCAGGAGGACGGCGTGAGGGAATATGTAGAGGCGGCATGCCAGAAGACTAAATCCATGCGGCTGTGTCTTCCCGATGACAAAATGCCGGAAGAAAGCAAGGCTAAGACACTCCTCGTAAGATGCTCGTATGGGCCGGGAATGGAAGGACTGCTCCAGCAGGTGGTTGATGGCTGCGATGAAAGGTCGGTGATAGTCGTCGATGATATCTACGCCGATAATGAGGCACGGCGTTTATGGGAAACACTCTCTGACGACAGCCGAGTGACCATCTCTTACGATCTGTATCATTGCGGCATACTCCTGAAGGAAAGCCGACATTATAAGAAAAAATATTATGTAAACTTTTAAATACCAGACTATGAAAATTACCAAAGTTTATACCAAGACAGGTGACGAGGGACTGACTTCCCTGGTGGGAGGCTACCGTGTGAGCAAGACCAATGCCAGAATCGAGGCTTATGGTACCGTCGATGAGTTGAGTGCCAACCTCGGTGTGCTCGCTTCTTATATGAAAGACGGCGATGACAAGACACTCATCATACGCACACAGCGCAATTTGTTCACCGTCTGTTCCAACCTCGCCACAGACAAGTCAAAGATGAAAGTGGCAACCTCGTATACACTCGACCCCGATGAAGTGAAAATCCTTGAAGATGAGATTGATGCCATCAATGCCGGCATACCTCCGCAGACAGCATTCATCTTGCCGGGCGGCTCCCACGAGGCGGCTTTCGCACATGTCTGCAGAACTGTTTGCAGAAGAGCAGAACGACGGATTTTCTTCATGAACGAGTCTACTCCCGTTGACCCCGAAATACTGCAATATATGAACCGGCTTTCGGATTATCTTTTTGTTCTCGCCCGGAAATTGAACTTTATTGACGGTGTGAGAGAAAAAATATGGAAGAAACCTTTGAAATAAGAAAAAATTAATTACTTTTGCGCATTATTTTAGTAATGTGTAAATTTTTTAGAATATGTATTGGACACTCGAATTAGCTTCAAAATTGGAAGATGCTCCTTGGCCAGCAACAAAAGATGAATTAATTGACTATGCCATCAGGTCGGGAGCACCTCTGGAGGTGCTGGAAAACCTTCAGGAAATAGAGGATGAGGGAGATGTCTATGAGAGTATAGAGGACATTTGGCCCGATTACCCAACAAAGGAAGATTTCCTCTTCAACGAGGATGAATATTAAGGCGCATTTTAGAGCCAAAGTATCAATAATCAGCGAGACGGACACACAACCGTGTTTGTCTCGCTGATTCGTTATGACCTATTGATTCCATTTTCGACATATTGGCAGATAGAACCGGTTTTTTCATCTATCGATGAATATGGAACTTCACACCCTCATCATAGCATATAACCATTACCGATTGTTGATAGAAGTTTTGCAGAATGGTTTTTCCTATTTTGGTCAACAGCATTCTGCTTGCTCCTGCTATTTCCAACCTGACGCTGTTTTCCTTCAATCTCTTTCCTGATGGAGAAATGTAAATCCCATGCTGTGGAAGAATCGTTAGGTTGCTGATATGTTCAACCTGGTTGCCATTTAGCCATGAAACGCTTTTCTGGATTTTCTGCATGAGAAACATTCTTTGCCAAAATGTCACGATTAATTGTGAGAATAAATTCAGCAACTTTATCTGGTGCAGCCTCACCACATTGACGTCTGTTGAAAACACAATAGCACCTCCCAGCGGTGCATCATCCGATACCTCAAGCCTTACTTCTGCAGGCATAAAAGAATTGTGCATAAATAGTTAGTTTTAATTGATAATCAATTCGCATCCAATCTGGACCACCGTGACTAACCGTTCGGTTGGCGTATCTCAGCAGAGATAACTCTACAGATGCTTTATTGTGTGGCACAAGATACAAAAAACTAAGCAAAAAGAATGATTTCAAGAAAAAAAGTAGTCAAAATCATCGACATTTGCTTTGGAATGTATGTCAATATTTTATCAATGGATTTGTTGGAAGAACAAAGACGAAAAGGGGAAATATTGATATAGAGGGCTTGATATTAGATTATTAATCAAGGGCTACAGGTATATAGTTCCCATTTTTTTTGTAACTTTGCCGACATCTATGATGCCACAAGCCGAAGAAATGGAAATAGAGTATATATCACAATAAAATCCGCTTTCTATCGTTATTATCACGTGTCTACACGTCGAATTATACTTTTCGTGATACTGGCCATTGCCTGTGCCAAGGCAAAAGCGCAGTATGATGTGCCCTTTAGCCACTATTGGGGCATGGAACCGTATTTTAACCCCGCATCGGTGGGAAAGGAACCCAAACTGAACGTCGTGGCTGCCTATGCACTCAACTTCGCTGGGTTCGAGCATAATCCACGTACGATGTACTTCGGTGGCGACATGCCGTTCATGTTGGGAAATTCATACCATGGCGTGGGACTCCAACTGGTGAACGACCAAATCGGTATATTCACCCATCAACGGCTCTCCGCACAATATGCGTTTAAACGGAACCTGGCAGGAGGAACCCTCGGCATCGGTATACAGGCAGGCATACTGATGGAGAATATCGACGGAAGCAAACTCGACCTGCAAGACAATTCCGACCCTGCCTTCACCTCTTCGTCGCAGAAAGGACAGGCAATCGACCTTGGGGCAGGCGTCTACTACATCCACGGAAAATGGTATGTGGGACTGTCGGCGCAGCACCTCACCGCTCCACTCGTGGAACTGGGCGAGACCAATGAACTGCAAATCGACCGAACTTATTATTTGACAGGTGGATACAATATTAAACTGAGAAATCCGTTTCTATCAATACACCCCAGTGTGCTCGTGCGCACCGATGGCGTGGCCTACAGGGGCGATGTGACGGCACGGCTGGTATATACACACGAGAAAAAACACATGTATCTCGGTGTGGGATACAGTCCCACCAACTCGGTCACGGCAATGATTGGCGGCAGTTTCCACGGCATACACGTGGGATACAGTTATGAGTTCTATACCAATGGCCTCAGCATAGGAAACGGAAGCCATGAACTCTTCGTCAACTACCAGACCGACATCAATCTCGTAAAGAAAGGAAAGAACAAACATAAAAGTGTGAGAATTTTGTAAGAATATGAACATGAGAAATAGTTTCGTTGTCCTTTGCGCTTGCGTGCTCGTCACCCTCACAGGGTGTATGGGGAGCAGTTCCGCCACTTCTTCGGGAAGAGGAGGTGAGGTCGTAGGCGTGGGTGGAGGAAAGTCATTCAAGGAACCGGCACCTTTCGGAATGACCATGGTGAAACGAGGATTCCTGAAAATGGGTATCGACCAGCAAGACACGCTGTGGGGAAAAGAGACACCCGTGAAGGAAATCTCTGTCGATGGATTCTGGATGGACGAGACAGAGGTGACCAACTCCAAATACAAGCAGTTCGTATACTGGGTGAGAGACTCCATCCTCAGGGAAAGGCTTGCCGACCCTGCCTATGGCGGAGATGAGTCGTATAAAATCACCGAGGACAAGAACGGCGACCCCGTGACACCACACCTCGACTGGAAAAAGGCACTGCCCAGAAAACCCAATGAGGATGAGCAACGGGCTATAGAGAGCCTCTATGTCACCAATCCCGTGACAGGAGAGAAACTGCTCGATGCCAGCCAACTCAACTATCGTTACGAAATCTATGACTATACCACCGCAGCATTGCGCCGCAACAGGCTCAACCCCGACGAGAGAAACCTCAATACCGACGTCACGGTCGACCCCAACGAGGTGGTGATGATTTCGAAAGACACCGCTTATATCGACGACGAGGGACGTATCGTAAGGGAAACCATCAACAGGCCTCTCTCCGGACCATGGGACTTCCTCAATACCTATATCGTCAATGTATATCCCGACACCACTTGCTGGGTCAACGACTTCCGCAACTCCGACAACGAGATGTACTTGCGCAACTATTTCAGCAACCCCACATACAACGACTATCCCGTGGTGGGGGTGACATGGGAACAGGCCAACGCCTTCTGCCAGTGGCGAACGGATTATCTGCTCAAAGGCCTTGGACCGGAGGCAAGATACGTACAGCGCTACAGACTGCCCACTGAGGCAGAATGGGAATATGCCGCCAGAGGAAAAGACGGTACGGAATTCCCATGGGAGAATGCCGACGTGAAAAACGGCGACGGATGCTTCTATGCCAATTTCAAACCCGACAAGGGCAACTATACCAAAGACGGCAACCTCATCACAAGCAGGGTGGGCATCTATTCTGCCAACACCAACGGACTCTTCGATATGGCGGGGAACGTGGCAGAATGGACGAGCACCATCTATACCGAGGCGGGTGTTGATGCCATGAACGACCTCAACCCGCAACTCGAATACAAGGCAGCCAAGGAAGACCCCTACAGGCTGAAGAAGAAAAGTGTAAGAGGTGGGTCGTGGAAAGACCCGGAGTCATATATCCGCTCGGCATGGCGCACATGGGAATACCAGAACCAACCCCGCTCGTACATCGGATTCAGATGCGTCAGAAGCCTGGCCAGTTCTTCAAGTCAGAAACAGAAACCTAGCAAGAAATAACCATGACAAGATATAGTAAATACAACATCATCTATCTGCTCCAGAAATGGATGGACAGCGTGCCCGGACAGACATTCCTCAACTATGCGTACAGTTGGGGTGCATCCATCGTGATTCTTGGTACATTGTTCAAACTCACACACTTGCCTGGAGCCAACCTGATGCTTTTCATCGGTATGGGTACCGAGGTGCTCGTGTTCTTCCTCTCCGCTTTCGACCGGCCTTTCGACAAGACGGCCGACGGAATGGACCTCTCCAGACATTATGGTGCCGAACAGGAAGGCAACGCTGAAGGTGAGTATCAGCCCGAAGGGGAGATTCCTGCCGAAGGTGAGCCTCAACCTGAAATCGGTTACGAGGGCCAGGAGGGCGGACAGGTGGCTGCCGTCTATGGAAATGTCGGTGGAGGCACCATCATCATTGGCGGTGGCGGAGGAGGTGTCGTCGACGGCACACCAGTGGCTGCTACTGTAGATGGCACAAACCTGCCAGAAGGACAGGTCGTGGGAACGGGTTCACCGCAGGGTGGAGCAACTACCGCTTGGGTGGCACAGCAGCAACGCGTGTCGCCGGAAATGGCAGAGGCTACGGAAAACTATGTCGAGGAACTGAAACGACTCACCGAAATGCTGGGCAAGGTCAACGAGCAGAGTATACGCCTCACACGCGATTCCGAGGAGATGGAGAACCTCAACCGCACACTTACCGGCATCTGCAAGGTGTATGAGATGCAACTCAAAGGCGCAAGCCAGCAAATCGGCACCATCGACCAAATCAACGACCAGACCAAGAAGATGGCACAGCAGATTGAGCAACTCAACAAGATCTATGCCCGCATGATAGAAGCCATGACGGTGAACATGAGAGGCGCAACTCCTGCTCCCCCCACTCAACCCACCAACATCGATATCTAACCACACGGCTAACGTGACAGTAATATCCAGTAAGACCAAGAAATGGCAATAAAGAAAAGACCTGTCTCACCACGCCAGAAGATGATCAACCTGATGTATGTCGTCTTGATGGCCATGCTCGCACTGAACATCTCGTCAGAGGTGCTCAACGGATTCTCTATCGTGGAGGAGAGCCTCAACCGCTCTACACAGAACTCCATGAAGGAGAACCTCGCGCTGCTTGGCGACCTCGACGAACAGATGAAATCAAACCCGGCTAAGGTGAGGGAGTGGTTTGAAAAAGCCAAAGGGGTGAAAGACATGAGCGATTCACTCTATAACTTCGCACAGCAGCTGAAGGAGGCTATCGTCAGGGAAGCCGACGGACCGGAAGGGAAACTCAACAATATCGTCAATAAAGATGACCTCGAGGCTGCCAGTTTCGTGATGCTCGCTCCGGGAACGGGGAAGGGAAAGGCACTTAAGGCGGCCGTAGACTCGTATCGGGAGAGAATACTGAAACTCGTGAGCGACCCACGGCAACAGGAAATCATCGGCAGCAACCTCTCTACCGAACCGCCCAAGACCCTCAATGCACTGGGGAAAAACTGGCAGGAATACTTGTTTGAGGATATGCCGGTGTCGGCTGCGGTGACATTGCTCTCAAAACTGCAGAACGACGTGAGATATGCCGAGGGCGAAGTGCTGCACTCCCTCGTCGCCAACGTGGGCATGAAAGATATCAGGGTCAACAAACTCGAGGCCTTCGTGGTGCCCGACAAGACCACGCTCTATCCTGGAGAACGCCTCACCGCCAATATCATCATGGCTGCCGTTGACACTACACAGCGACCCGAAATCTATGTCAATGGCTCGCGCATCAGTTCTACTAATGGAACTTATTCGCTCACCGCCGGTGGCGTGGGCGACCACTCCTTCGCAGGATATATCCTCATGAAGAATGCCGAGGGCGACATTATCCGACGCGAGTTCAAGCAGAAATACAACGTCATAGCACCTCCCTCAGGAGCCACCATCGCTGCCGACCTGATGAACGTGCTCTACGCTGGATTCCAAAACCCCATCAGCGTGACCTGCGCCGGAATATCACAAAACTCGGTGTCGCTCTCCATGACAGGTGGAACACTCACGTCGCAGGGCAACGGACACTACATCGCTGTGCCTTCGGCAGTGGGACAGGATGTCACCTTCACCGTGACGGGAACCGACAAAGGACAAAGCCGAACCATGGGCACGGCAACTTTCCATGTGAGGAAACTGCCCGACCCAACGGCATACATCTCCATAGGAACAGACAGATACAAGGGCGGAAGACTGGCCAAGGCATCACTCATGGGAGTGAATACGCTCAGGGCTGCCATTGACGACGGACTGCTCGATATCGAGTTCCGTGTCGTCAGTTTCGAAACTGTGTTCTACGACAATATGGGAAATGCAGTACCCATGGCCTCAAGTGGGGCTACGTTCTCAGAACGCCAAAAAGATGCGTTCAGGAAACTCTCTCGTAACAAACGATTCTATATCACAAATGTCACCGCCACCGGACCCGACGGTATCACGCGAAAACTGCCGCAGGCCATGGAGGTCATCGTGAATTAAAACCAGATAAAAAGGAAACTTTTCGATATGAGACGCATAGTATTCATCTTGTTCGCCATAGGTATGGTCCTGAATGTTGCTGCCCAACCTCAGGCGCGCAGAAACCAGGGCGAACAGCAGACTGCCAAGTCGAATGCCAACAACATCACCACAAGGGCTCAGATAGCCTTCCCCACTACGGCTGCCATGTCGGAAGACGTGGTGTGGCGGCGTGACATCTACAGGGAACTCAATCTCGAGGATGATGCCAATGCCGGACTGTATTATCCCGTGGAACCTGTGGGCACGCAGATGAACCTCTTCACCTATCTCTTCAAACTGATGATGCATGGCAACATCAAGGTGTATGAGTACAGGCTCGACGGCAATGAGAGTTTCGACGACTCGGCAAGGGTGAAACCTCTCAATTTCCTCAACAACTACCATATCTACTATGAACGCAATAACGGAAGGGTGCGCATCGACAACAGCGACATCCCCTCAAGAGAGGTGAAAGGCTATTACCTCAAGGAGAGCGCCTATTATGACCAAGGCACTTCCACCTTCCATCGCAAGGTCATCGCACTGTGCCCCATCATGATGAGGGAGGATGATTTCGGCGAGGGAGCAACGAAATATCCGCTCTTCTGGGTGAAGTACGACGATGTGGCTCCTTTCCTGAGCAAACATACCATCATGACAAGCAACATCAACAACAGCGCCACCATGAGTGCCGACGACTATTTCACGCTCAACCGATACAGTGGAAAGATTTACAAGACCACCAATATGCTTGGGCGCACTTTGGCACAGTATTGTCCCGACGACTCTGCCATGGCAAGGGAACAACGGCGCATCGAACAGGAGTTGCTTGATTTCGAAAGCAATATCTTCGGCAACCAAGCCAAGAAAGACTCTCTCGACAGCATCGCCAAATTGCAACCCGAGGTGAAAGACAAGAAAGCAAGGAAGACACGACGCTCCGAAAGTGGGGGCGAAGAGAAGGTGTCGCGGCGCAAACGCTCGAGCACGCCCTCTTCTTCTTCATCAGGGGCAGCCAGGGTCTCCGTGCGCCGTGAAAGACACTAAACATAAACACTTGTGCCATGAGAAGAAATCTATGCTTGCTGGTTCTTACAGCCCTCCTCTCTCTCTGGATGACCAATGCCAGTGCACAACTGCGCCTTGGTGTGAAGGGAGGCTATAACTACACCAACTGGTCTTTCGGGAAACTGAAGGTGAACAAGGAAGACAAGAATGGTTTCTTTATCGGACCGACACTGAAAGTGAGCCTCCCGACGAAAAGTTCCATCGGCTTCAGCCTCAATGTGTCGGGATTGTACGACCAGCGCAAGGTGCTAGTGGGGGATACAGACCCCGTGGAAGTCACATCGAAGATGGTGGCTGTTCCCGTCAACTTGCAACTCGACCTGCTCAGAGGCTCTTCCATTGAATTGTTTGCCTATGCCGGTCCGGAGTTTGACTTCAGCCTCAAGAACGACGACAAAATCCTCGAGGCTGCCAAGACGTGGAAGTTCAGGGAGTCTGGCTTCAGTCTCAATGCTGGTGCCGGCATATTGCTCATGAGTTTCCTGCAACTGTCGGTGAACTACAATCTCGTGTGCCGGTCGACCAACGAGGTCACCATGGAGACGATAACCGATGACGTGAAGTCGTTTAAGACAAAAGCCAATACCGGACACGTGGCATTGACTATTTATTTCTGATTCCGCTTCAGGATCCACAAACGGGTTCCTCTAATACCTTTTTATCTTTCCTTATGTACGTAGACGTCATACTTCCTTTGCCCCTCGAAGGCTTGTTCACATATGCTGTGCCGCCAAAGTGGAGAGAGGCGGTAAGGGCTGGTGTGAGGGTTATGGTGCCCTTGGGGAAGACCAAGAAGTATATCGCTTTGGTGGTGGCGGTGCACGGCAATCCACCCGATTTCGAATGCAAGGAGATAGAAAGCGTGCTCGACAACGTGCCCTTGGTGCTCGACGCACAACTGAAACTGTGGCGCTGGATTTCGGATTATTATATGGCTCCCATCGGCGATGTGTATGTGGCGGCCTTGCCTGCAGGACTGAAAGAGGAGAACTACAAGCCACGGACAGAGACTTTCATTGTGCTGACTCCACAGTTCCGAAACGAACAGGCTCTGCACATCGCGCTCAATATGCTTGCCAGGGCTCCGCAGCAACAGAAAGTTCTGGTTGATTACCTTTCCATGTCGCACTACGACACTCTCGAAGGAGAGGTGTGCGCGGAGGCTCCCGTCGAAATCTCACGCGATGAACTCATCAATGCCTCACACTGCAAGGCTTCGGTGGTGAAAAGCCTCATCGACAGGAAAATCCTCATGACTTACCTGCGTGAGGTGGGACGGCTCAATCATGGCGGTGAACCTCATCCCGAGAACATGCAACGGCTGAATGCAGCACAGCAAGAGGCCTACAACAATATCCTCTTCCAGTTTCTCAGACGCAATGTCGTGCTGCTGCATGGTGTAACGTCAAGCGGGAAAACAGAGATATACATCCATCTCATCGCCAAGACACTCGAAGAACACAAACAAGTGCTGTATCTGCTGCCCGAGATAGCACTCACCGTGCAGATGACAGAGCGGCTGCTCAAAGTTTTTGGCAACCGACTGGGAATCTACCACTCCAAATACAGCGATGCCGAAAGGGTGGAAATATGGAGAAAACAACTCTCCGACAATCCTTACGATGTAGTGCTGGGCGCAAGAAGTGCCGTGTTCCTGCCTTTCCAACGACTCGGACTCGTCATCGTAGACGAAGAACACGAGACTTCTTTCAAGCAACAGGACCCGTCGCCACGCTACCATGCCCGTTCGGCAGCCATCATGCTTGCTGCCATGGCTGGGGCAAAGACGCTCCTGGGCACCGCCACTCCTTCCCTGGAGAGTTACTACAATGCCCAGAAAGGGAAGTATGGCATGGTGAACCTCTCGTCAAGGTATAATGACATCCAACTGCCACGAATTGAGGTGGTCGACATCGCAGACCTGAGACGAAGGAAACTGATGAAGGGCCTGTTCTCTCCCCAGTTGATAAGTGCCGTGAATCATGCCCTTGAAAGTGGCGAACAGGCCATCTTGTTTCAAAACCGGCGCGGGTTCGCTCCCATGGTGGAGTGCAAGGTGTGTGGATGGGTGCCCAAATGCAAAAACTGCGACGTGTCGCTCACTTTGCACAAGACGATGAACCAACTCACCTGCCACTATTGTGGCTACACCTATGGCGTGCCCGAGAAATGCCCTTGCTGCGAGAGCCAGAAACTCATGGGACGTGGCTTCGGCACCGAGAAGGTGGAAGATGAGATAGCGGCAGTGTTTCCAGAGGCAAGGATTGCCAGGATGGACCTTGACACCACACGCAGCAAAACAGCCTATTCCAGGCTCATCGGCGACTTCTCCGCAGGACGGTCCAACCTGCTCATCGGCACCCAGATGGTGACAAAAGGCCTCGACTTCGACCACGTGAGTGTGGTAGGCATACTCAATGCCGACAGTTTGCTCAATTATCCTGACTTCAGGGCTGCCGAACACGCGTTCATGCTCATGGACCAGGTCAGTGGGCGGTCGGGACGCAAAGGCAACCAGGGATTGGTGATTTTGCAGACAAAGAATCCCAACGACAGCATCATACGCCATGTGGTGAACCACGACTATGAGGCGATGTTCAAGGAGGTAATGGAAGAGCGCAAGACCTTCAGATATCCGCCTTATAGCCATGTCATCAATGCTTTTGTCAGACACAGGGAGGAGGCGATGGCAGAGTCGGGGGCATTGTTGCTCAGCGGATACCTGAGACAGTGCTTCGGGGAACGTGTGCTTGGACCCGACAAACCTGCCGTGGCGAGGGTGAAGACATTGAGCATACGCAAATTGGTCGTCAAACTGGAGTTGGGCATCGACCAAGACCAGGCCCGTGAATGCCTGCGATGGGCACAAAATAAAATTTTGCAGGACAAACGCTATGCTGCCCTGCAAATCTATTACGATGTCGACCCCTTGTAGCCGACGCGTAATGGGTGCTTCCTAGAAGTCTACGTCAACTCCGATGGCAAAGACCTTGTTCGTACGGGTGAACTGGTCGGTGCAGTCGGCTGCTATGCTCTGACCGGCAGCGTCGAACGTCTGCGAATAACTCTTGTCGAACTTGTCGTAGAAGGTCTGGAAGTAGGCAATGTTGAACTTCATCTTCTCGGTAATCTTGATGCTGCCGCCTACTCCGAGGGAATAACTGCTGGTAACGAAACTCATGTCGTTGAGGAAAGTGCCGTCGCCAAGTCCGTAGTTGGTCTTCTGACCACCACAACTCAGCATGATCTTGTCGTTGAGGTCGTATTCTACACCGGCATTCCACTCCCAGGTGTTGTGCGACAGGTGCTTCTGCTTATCATCCGCCATGTGGGCGTTCTTGTCGAAGAAATAATGTGCGCCTGCCATCACGCGGAGTTGGGGAAGAACTTCGTATTGGGCTCCTATAGTGGCAATGCCCGGCATGTCGCCGGGGGTGTTAACACCATCGGCAAAAAGACCAGTGTCGTCGACCTTGGTGTCGTTCTCAATGTTGAAATGGGTGGTGAATTCTATCCTGGCTCCGATGTTGAGTTTGCCGTAGCGGAAGTCGGCACCGATAATGGGGCAGATGGCCCAGCCTCGTTGGGTACAGTCAAGATTCTTGTCGGCTACCAGTCCATGCATCGCTGCCACAGTCTCAAGGCCTTGGGCACCTTCAGCATATTGGGCGGCAGCGGCGGCGGCAGCGGCGGCCTTGGCAGGGTCGATGTCTTGCAATTGCTTTGCTGCTTCAGAATACTCTTGTGCCTTGCCCTGCAGCATCGCGCCTACCTGACTCAATTGAGGAAGGGCGTCGGTCACATATTGGGCAAGATTCTGGTTTTCTCCCGCGATGTTCACACTGATGTTGCGGATGTTGCCTTCGTATTTGTTGTAGACGTAGTTGAAACGGAAACCACCGTATACCGACCAGTGGTCGCTGATTTTATACGAGGTACCCAACTGAAGGCCGAAGACGTATTGCTGACCGTGAATATAACTTTCCACAGAATAGCCGGGTGTGGTGGTGCCAAGACCAAGACCTACACCGGCGAGTTCGGGAAACTGGGCATATTTGGCATTCACCTGTGAGATGATGGCTGGCAGGAGTGATATGGTACGCTCAAAGGAACCAAGACCGTGGTTGAATGTGCATTTGCCGCCACCGCCTACCATGGCGAAACTGGCCTGCAATGTCCACAACTCACCTACATGGGCGAGTTGGAAAGAGGGAAGGATAGGAGCCGTAGCCACACCTTCAAAGGTCTTAACGCCGCTCTCGTCACCACCGTTCAACTTGAAAGGTTGATAAAATGGAGTACCCTCAAAAGCGGGGACAGTCATGCCGCTCTTGATCGTACGTGTCTGTTTCACGCTCTGGTTGGTAAAAGAGAGATGCCAGCCCTGTGGCATGAACGACACTCCGGCGGGGTTGGAATACACGCCATCGATGGCGATTACACCGTCGCGGGCAAAGTTGCGGTTGAATGCCACACTGGTATTGGTGTTGGTTAAGATTCCGCCTGCAAATGATTCTCCTGAAAACAAGATGGCTAATGCCACGAAATACAATCTGATTTTACACATTTTAAACTAATTTTGTTGAAATTGTTTGCAAAATTACAAAAATTGTTCAGATTTTCCACTCGTTACCGTTGCGTAGTTAATATATATTAACTAAAAAATGCCCAATAATTGCACAAAAGATAGGATTTGTGCAATTATTGGGCGTCTTTATGTGGGGTGAAATATAGGGTTGAATGTTTGCCGATGGTGAGGGCTTTATTGGTCTTTATTCTCTTCGGGAATGTCTTTGTTGAGTTCAGGATACTTGATGCGGGTATGGTAGATGTTTTTCAGTCTTTCTACCAACACTTGCTTGGCGATGGTGATGTCGCGGAATGTGATGGGACATTCGGTGAAGAAACCTGCGTTCACTTGTCCGTCAACGAGTTTGTTCACCAGGTTGCGTATCGTCTCGTCGTTGTATTCGTCGAGCGACCTGGATGCGGCTTCCACGGCGTCGGCCATCATGAGTATGGCCTGTTCGCGGGTGTTGGGATTAGGACCGGGGTAGGAGAAGAGGTCGGTATCTATCTCTTCGTCGGGATGTGCGTTCTTGTACTTGATGTAGAAGTATTTGGTCATTCCCTGACCGTGATGGGTGAGGATGAAGTTCTTGATGACCACAGGCAGGTCGTATTCCTCTGCCAGTTTCTGTCCTTCACTGACATGGCTGATGATGATTTGTGCGCTTTCCTTCTCGTTGAGTTTGTCGTGGGGATTGACGTTGGCCTGGTTCTCGGTGAAGAAAACAGGGTTGGTCATCTTGCCGATGTCGTGGTAGAGGGCTCCTGTGCGCACAAGCAGTCCGTTGGCGTCGATGCGGTTGGCAATCTCCGAGGCCAGGTTGCCTACGGTGATGGAATGCTGGAAGGTGCCTGGAGCCACTTCACTGAGTTGGCGGAGCAGGTCTTTGTTGGTGTCGGAGAGTTCGAAAAGGGTGATGTTCGACGTGAATCCGAAGGCTTTCTCGATGATATACATCAGCGGGTAGGTGAGCAGCAACAGGATGCCGTTGAGGAAGAACACCATGTAAGCCTTGTCGTCGAGGGTCAGTTTGCCGGTCTGGATGAGTTGCAAGGCATAGTGGGTGATGGCGCTGCAGAGGAACACCAGAATAGCGGCCTTGAACAGGTGGGCACGCTTCGACATGTCGCTCAGGGCAAAGATGGCTGTCAGGCCTGCTACCAACTGGATGGTAATGAATACGAAACTGTCGTTGATGGCGAGGGCCGACACCATGGTCACGCACACGTGGGTGATGAAGGCGGTGTGTGAGTCGAGAAACACCTGCGAGAGCATGGGAACCATGGCCAATGGCAGGATATAGACACTCAGGAAGGTCTGCCTCGCAAGGATGGATACCATGATGGGGAAAATGATAATCATGGCATAGAGCATGAGGATGTTGCGGGGCTTGTTGAAGTAGTTCTTGTTGTTTTTGACGAGGTAGATGGTAAACAGTGTCATGAACATCAAGACATAGAGCAACTGTCCGAGTACATTGGCAAATATGGTCTTGTTGTCCTTGGCTTGGTCGCTGCTCAGGGCTTTCTGCATCGAGTCAATCTTCATGGCTATGGTGTCGGTGACAATCTCGCCCCGGTCGATGATTTTCTCGCCTTGTTCCACTCTCTTGCCTATTCCTGTCGCGACGTTGCCCAGCAGTTGCTCCAGTTCAAACTCACTCCTTACCTTGTCGTACCTGATGTTGGGACGGATATAGTTTTCAAGATTGAACTTGTTGAGTTGGGAATGGTGCCCTTCAAGTTCTTCATCGAAGAAAAGCGTCTTGTAGGCTTGACTCTCCGAATAGACGTTAATCCTGTGCATACGGCTCAACTCCTTGTCCTTCGACACCTTGATGACCGCCGATGAGTCGGTCTCGAAGATACTGTTGTAGTCAGTAGCGCTCATGATAGGTCGGCTGTAGATGGCGTGCAGACGGCGCACAATCTGGTCTTTATAGATATAGAGCGAACCGACGTTTTCTTCGGTGAAGTTGTTGCAGAAATCATCAATGGCCCTCTGCTCTACTTTTTCATCAAGCACATAGAAAGGTTCGAAATCTTTCGTGATTTCTTCTTTCTCTCTCTCAATGGTGCTGTCGGCACGCATCACGTCGTAGTTGAAGTCGGCAATCAGCGCACTGCCTATCCATGGCCTGCCTACTTCATAATATAGGCGAGACTCGGTCTGTCCGGGCAAGGCCCAAACAATCAATGCTGTTGATACCAGTATCAATACGATGCGGGTGAATACTCCCAAGAGGTTGCGGTCTTCTTTCTTTTTGTTGATTGCCATGGCTATGACTGTTTTTACTTTGCGAAAATACAAAAAAAAACTGAAACGGGGAGGATATTCACGATTTTATTCTCTGTTGGTGCATCGAGCGCTTGTTATGTGTGGATAAATGGATGAAATAGGGATACAAATTGCATGGTTTCAAAAAAAAAGAGTAATTTTGCAGAAAATTGGATAATCATGACAGAAAGAAAAGTAAGGGTGCGCTTTGCACCCAGTCCTACCGGACCACTCCATATAGGTGGCGTACGCACTGCATTGTATAATTACTTGTTTGCCCACCAGCATGGGGGAAGCCTTGTACTCAGGATAGAAGACACCGACTCCAGCCGCTTCGTGCCGGGAGCCGAAGACTATATCCTCGAATCGTTTGCATGGTTGGGGATAAAGTTTGATGAAGGGGTGTCGTTAGGGGGCGACTATGGCCCATACCGCCAGAGTGAGCGCCGCAAGATTTACAGGCGCTATGTAGACCAGTTGCTCGAAGACGGGAAGGCATACATCGCTTTCGACACCGCGGAGGAATTGGAGGCCAAACGTGCTGAAATACCCAATTTCCAGTATGATGCCAAAAGCCGCGGCATGATGCGCAACTCGCTCACCATGCCTGAGTCAGAAGTGAAGGAACTCATCGACGAGGGAGCGCAGTATGTGGTGCGATTCAAGGTGGAACCTGGCGAGGAGGTGCATATCGACGACCTCATTCGCGGCCATGTGAAGTTCATGAGCGATGTGGTCGACGACAAGGTGCTCTTCAAGAGTGCCGATGAATTGCCGACGTATCACTTGGCCAATATCGTCGACGACCATCTGATGGAGATTACTCATGTCATCCGTGGAGAGGAATGGTTGCCGAGTTCTCCGCTACATGTGATGCTTTACCGTGCACTAGGGTGGGAGAGCACCATGCCCAGGTTTGCCCACTTGCCCTTGCTGCTCAAGCCGGAAGGAAAGGGGAAACTGTCGAAGCGCGATGGCGACAGACTCGGATTCCCCGTGTTCCCGTTGGAGTGGCATGACCCCAAGACAGGCGAAATCGCTTCGGGATTCCGTGAGAGTGGATATTTCCCCGAGGCAGTCGTCAATTTCCTCGCGTTGTTGGGATGGAACCCCGGCACCGAGCAGGAATTGTTCTCGCTTGATGAGTTGGTGAGGTATTTCGACTTGTCGAAATGCTCCAAGTCGGGCGCACGGTTTGACTATCAGAAAGGCATATGGTTCAACCACGAGTATATGCTGCATAAGAGCAATGAGGAAGTGGCCAAACTGTTTGCTCCCATCGTGGCGGGAAATGGCATCGATGAGCCCATGTCGCGCATTGTCAAGGTGGTGTCGATGATGAAAGACAGGGTGAGTTTCATCAAGGAATTGTGGCCTCTCTGCTCGTTCTTCTTCATCCCGCCAACGGAATACGACGAGAAGACGGTGCGCAAGCGCTGGAAGGCTGACTCCGCGCAGGTAATGGGCCAACTGGCCGACTTACTCGAGTCGCTCGACGACTTCTCCCTGGAGAATCAGGAGCATGTGGTGATGGCTTGGGTGGAAAACCAGGGCTATAAGTTGGGCGATGTGATGAATGCCTTCAGACTTGCCTTGGTGGGAATAGGCAAAGGCCCCGGCATGTTTGATATTTCGGCTTTCCTCGGCAAGGAAGAGACTGTCAGACGCCTGAGAAGAGCCATTGAAGTCTTGGGATAATATCCTTTCTTTTCTAATCTAAGGTGGTGTGTACAATATATTAATGTACCTTTATCTTATAGGCGTCGCCGTCTATAGTCTGTTCGACAAGAAGGTGCGCAAGATGTGGCGTGGGGAGCGTGAGGCTTTCGATGTGCTGAAAGCCAACGTCGACCCCGACGCGAGGTACGTTTGGTTTCATGCCGCGTCGCTCGGTGAGTTCGAACAGGGCCGGCCGCTCATGGAACACCTGCGCAAGAACCACCCGGAATACAAGATTCTGCTGACATTCTTCTCGCCGTCAGGCTACGAGGTGCGGAAGAACTATGAGGGTGCTGACATTATCTGTTACCTGCCACTCGACACCCGCATCAATGCCCACCGCTTCCTGAAACTGGTGTCGCCGGAAATGGCTTTCTTTATCAAGTATGAGTTCTGGTACAACTACCTGCATATCTTGAAACGCCGTGGCGTGCCTGTATACAGTGTCTCGAGCATCTTCCGCCGCGACCAAGTGTTCTTTCATTGGTATGGGCATGAATATGCGATGGTGCTGAAATGTTTCACGCATTTCTTCGTGCAGAATGAAACAAGTGTGAACTTGTTGCGGAGCCTCGGCATCAGTTGTGCCACCGTGGTGGGAGACACTCGCTTCGACCGGGTGCTGCAAATCAAGGAGGCAGCCAAGCAACTGCCTATCGTCGAGGCTTTCAAGGCGGGCAGGCAGGTGTTCGTGGCAGGCTCGAGTTGGCCGCCCGATGAGGATGTATTCATCCCCTTCTTCAACCAACATCCTGAATGGAAGATCATCATCGCGCCTCATGTCATAGGCGACGACCACCTGCGGCAGATTCTCTCAAAACTCAAGCGAAAGACAGTGCTCTATACCGATACCACTCCCGAGGAGGCCGCCAGCGCCGACTGTCTGGTCATCAACTGTTTCGGGTTGCTGTCGAGCATCTACCGTTATGGAGAGGTGGCTTATGTGGGCGGCGGCTTCGGCGTGGGCATACATAATGTGCTTGAGGCGGCAGTCTGGGGGATGCCGGTAATCTTCGGCCCCAACAACAAGAATTTCCAGGAGGCTCTTGGCTTGCTCGCCGCAGGAGGGGGATTCGAAATCAATGACGATGAGGACTTCGTCAAGATTATGAACCAACTGATTTCCGACAGGCAAATGCTGTGCTCTTCAAGCGAAAAGGCGGGAACTTTCGTAAACGGACAAGCCGGGGCTACCAGGAAAGTGATGGAAGCCCTCGGCTTGTAATATGACGTCTTTGACGTGCGCTATGTTCAGCGGGCGTCTTCTTCCAAATACCACTTGGCGTACTCCACGTAATGGGCAGCGAAACTCTCTGCCTGGCCGGGACGTGTCTTCTTGATGAATTTTGCGGGTACGCCTCCCCATATCTCATGTTCGCCAATCTTAGTGCCTTGCAGCACCAACGCGCCGGCTGCCACGATGGCACCACGGCCGATGTCGGCATTGTCGAGCACGGTGGCTCCCATGCCGATGAGTGCTCCCTGACGGATGGTGCAGGCATGAACGGTGGCATTGTGGCCTATCGACACGTCGTCTTCGATGATGGTGGGACCTACCTTGTTGGTCACGTGTACGCAGGCACCGTCTTGCACGTTCACACGGTTGCCCATATGCACGAAGGCAACGTCGCCCCTGACGACGGCATTGAACCAGATGGAGCATTCGTCGCCCATCTCCACTTCGCCTACGATAGAGGCGGTCTCGCTGAAATAGCAGTCTTTTCCCCATTTCGGGGTAAGTCCTTTTACTGATTTGATGAGTGCCATGTCTATTGTTGTTGGTTGGTATGTACTGCCAGCACGCGCTGCATGTGGTCGAGGGCTTCGGCCAACTGGCGGCGTGGACAGGCTATGTTGATGCGTATGAATCCCTCGCCGGCTTCCTTGCCATACATCGTACCGCTGTTGACAAGTACCTGCCCCTCTCGCAGGAGCAGTTCTTTCACCTCGTCGGAGGTCTTGCCCGTTGCACGGATGTCTACCCATACGAGATAGGTGCCTTCAAGATGGGTGACATCCATCTTGGGCAGGTGGTCATGGAAGAAGTCGAGCAGATAGGTGTAGTTGCCATACAGGTAGTCGCACAACTGCTCTATCCAGTCTTCGCTGTCGTTGTAGGCTGCCATGAGCGCCTCTACACCGAAGGGGTTGACATCGCACACCTCATTGATGTTGATGGCACGGTCGATGAGTTGGCGGGTGGCAGGGTCGTTGCTGATGATGTTGGCAATTTGCAGGCCGGCGGTGTTGAACGATTTGGAGGGGGAGTTGCAGGTAATGCTGTTGTCGAGGCAGGCTTGCGAAACAGCGGCGAAGGGGGTGAACTTGTGCCCAGGCATCACCAACTCGCAGTGAATCTCGTCGGAGACCACTTTCACGCCATGTCGCAGGCAGATGTCGTTCATCCGCTCCAACTCTTCCTTTGTCCACACTCTTCCGGCAGGGTTGTGGGGGTTGCAGAGCACGAAAAGTTTTACCTTGGGGTCGGAAACCCGACGCTCCATGTCGGCGAAGTCTACATGGTATCTCTGGCTTGAGTAGATGAGTGGGTTCTCCACAATCTCGCAGCCGTTGTTGCGGATAGAGGAGAAGAAACAGTTGTAGACAGGTGTCTGTATCAGCACCTTGTCGCCGGGCTGGGTGAGGGCTTTCACCACCACCGAGATGGCAGGCACCACCCCCGAGGTGTAGAGTATCCACTCACGGCTGATGCTCCAGTCGTGCCGGCGTTGGAACCAGGAGATGATGGCATCGTAATAGGCATCAGGCACCTGTGTGTAGCCGAATACGCCGTGCTCCACCCTGCGGCGGAGTGACTCGGTAATGGGGTCGGCCACACGGAAGTCCATGTCGGCTACCCACATGGGGATGGCTCCTTCGGCTTCTGGGGTGTCCCATTTCACGCAATGGGTGCCGCGGCGGTGGGTAGGTTGGTCGAAGTCGTATCTCATGGCTTTCGGATGATAATCTCACAGTCGGCGGGACCTTTGATGTTCTCGTCGATGATGACCTCGCCGATGCTGTCGGCAACGATGGTGCCACTGGCGGGGTTCTTCACGCTTTCAATGTGTCCGCGGATGTCGGCACGGAGGGTGGAGTATTCGAAGGCACGGTCGCAGGCCGGGTCGAAGGTGCAGTTTTCCAACACCAGGTCGTGGGCGTAGCACAGGGGTTGCTCGCCGCCGATGTGGCAGTTCACCAACCGCAGATTCTTCGAGTGCCAGCCGAGATATTCGCCGTCGAGGTAGGAATCGTAGATGGTCACGTTCTCCACTTCCCAGAAGGCGTCTTTGGTGACGATATGGGCATCGTGTATCTCCACGTCCTTCACGTATTGGAACACATATTTGCTGTCGCTCTTCAGGTGGTTCACCTTCACGTGGCGGCAGCCCATGAAAGGGTAGGTGCCGTCGTGGAGGGTCACATGGTCGATATCGAGGCCGTCGACGTTCCAGAAGGTCTCGTCGGCATCGTTGATGGTCACGTTGCGGAGTTTCAGGTTGCGCATCTCGCGGAAGAATTTCGGACCGTCAATCACACAGTCGCTCATCTCCATGTCGTTGGAATACCAGATGGCGGAGCGGGAGCCTGGAGCAAAGTAGCAATGGGTGATGATGCTGCGGTCGACATGCCACAAGGGATATTTGCCCTCGAAATGGCAGTGGTCGCACTCAATGTCGCTGCATTCCTTGAGTCCTGACTCTCCTTCTGTGATGGTCACGTTTTCCAGCCGGAGGCTATGCGACTCGAAGAGGGGGCGCTCGCCACCGAAGGATTTGTTGCTGATGATTCTCATAAATGTAGGTTGTTCTCTTGTGGGGGCAATGCCCTGTAGTTTTAAGCCAGGCTGGATGCTGTCTGACTGAAGGATGATGTGAAGGGTGATAGGGAGGGGTTCGCTTCCGGCTTAGAAAAACCGAAGGCCTGCATGAGCAGACCTTCGGCAAAGGATGTTATGCTTTTAGAGATTCGGGTTGATCTTGCTCCACTCCGAGATGGGAGGTACGATGTTGAGCGTCACCAGTTCGTCACGCATCTTGCAGAGGTGCTCATAACTGGCATCGAGTTTGGCATTCTCCTCTGGGGTGCCCTGGGGTACCTCGAAAGTAGCGCCCTCGGGGGTGAGGGTGGTCTTCATGGCCATCATGATGTGGTCGTACTTGTCGGTCTTCACATAGGTGCCCACGGGGAAACGGAAGGGCTCGCCACCCATGGCGGCACGAATCATCTCCACAGAGAGGTAAGAGGGACTCTGGAATGAACTGCGGCCTCTGAGTTCGATAATCTTGGCTCCACCCTTGGTCACGTCGACCTTCATCTGCTCCCATTCCTCAGCGGGGAATTCATCGGTGCCGATGATGTCGGTGAGTTTGCGGCCGGCAATCTCCACATGGCTGCCAAAGACGGCCATCTGCTCGCCATGTCCGCCATAGGTGGCGCAACCGGTAATCTCGTCCTGCATCACGTTGAACTTCTTGGCAAGGGCCGACTGCAGACGGGTGGTGTCGAGACCGGCAAGGGTGGTCACCTGACCGGGTTTCAGACCCGAGTAGAGCAGGGTTACCAGACCGGTGAGGTCGGCGGGGTTGAAAATGATGACGACATGCTTCACGTCGGGGCAGAATTTCTGGATGTTCTGACCCAGTTCCTCGGCAATCTTGCAGTTGCCGGCCAGCAGGTCTTCACGGGTCATGCCGGCCTTGCGGGGAGCACCGCCCGACGAGATGATATACTTGGCGTTGGTGAATGCCTCTTCAGCGTCGGTGGTGGCAGTGATCTTCACATTGCCGAAACCACTCTGGCGCATCTCCTCGGCCACACCTTCAGGAGAGAATACGTCGTAGAGACAGATGTCATTGGTAAGGCCCATCATCAGGGCGGTTTGCACCATGTTGGAGCCAATCATGCCGGCAGCACCGACAATCGTGAGTTTCTCGTTAGTTAAAAAAGCCATAATTGTTTATAGTATTAAATAAATGATAGTGTTATCTTCAATTCCATATCTTTGCTGCAAAGATAGACAAAACTATGCGAACGGCAAAACGAAATCGGTCATTTTTTTATGCCTTCGATACTTAATCTTATGTCTGATATGGTATGGATGAGTTTTTTTGTCTTGCCAGCATGGCAGTTTGCAGAAAAATGATTATGTTTGCACCTTGCGATTAATGATTTTCCTTTTCAAATACTACATTCTTTGCCCATGTCGAACGAAATAATCAAAGGCAGGCTGAAGGCTTTGCGGCAACTCATGCTCAAGGAGCATCTCGATGCGTTCATCTTCCCAAGTACCGACCCTCATCACGGTGAATACGTGCCCGACCACTGGAAAGGGCGTGAGTGGATTTCGGGCTTCGACGGATCGGCGGGCACCGCGGTGGTGACGATGAACGAGGCTGCATTATGGACGGACTCCCGCTATTTCATCGCTGCAGCAGAACAGTTGCAGGGCACGGAATTCGTTCTGATGAGAGAGCGGGTGGAAGGAACGCCCACTGTGACGGAATGGCTGGGCCAATGCCTTGCTCACAACACTCATGCCCGTGTGGGCATCGACGGCATGGTGAACACGGCTGCCGAGGTGGATGCCCTCAAAGGTGTGTTCGACTTGGTGACAGATGTCGACCCGCTCGCCACGATATGGACCGACCAGCCGGCAATACCCGATGCTCCTGTGGTCATCCATCCTCTGGAGTATGCCGGAGAGGACGTATCTTCGAAACTGTGCCGTATACGCCAGGCATTGGCAGAACTTCAGGCGGATGCCACGCTCGTGACAACTCTCGACGATATAGCATGGACGCTCAACCTGAGGGGGAGTGATGTGCATTGCAACCCGGTGTTCGTGGCCTATCTCCTCATCACCGCCAATAGGGCGACGCTCTTTGTCGATGCACGGAAGGTGGGCGACAGGGTGCGTGACTATCTGAAAGCATATGGTGTGGAAACGGCCGACTATGATAGGGTGGGGGAGTACTTGCGGAAGATGGATGGGGAAACGATGCTGCTCGACCCCAATGAGGTGAACTACTCGCTGTGGAATGCTGTGGGCTGTGCCGTGAAGGCGGGCTCTTCGCCTATTCCCGCTATGAAAGCGGTGAAGAATGAGAGGGAGATGGAGGGCTTCCGAAGGGCAATGGAACGCGATGGCGTGGCAATGGTGAAATTCCTGAAGTGGCTCGACGGAAAGATGGACAACGGAGAGGTGGGCGAACTTACCGAGCGCTCCGTTGACCGCCAACTTACGGCGTTCAGGGCTGAACAGCCGCTCTTCCGTGGCATCTCATTCGATACGATAGCAGGCTATGGTGCTCATGGGGCCATAGTACACTACGAGGCAACGGAGGAGAGTGATGCTCCGTTACAGCCCAGGGGATTGCTGCTCCTCGACTCGGGGGCGCAGTATCTCGATGGTACCACCGACATCACCCGCACCATCGCCCTCGGCCCCGTGACGGAGGAGGAGCGGCGGGTGTATACATTGGTACTCAAAGGTCATATACGCCTCCAGACGCTGAAATTCCCCGATGGGGCGTGTGGGTCGCAACTCGATGCGGTGGCGCGGAGCCCGCTGTGGGAGGTGGGACTCAACTTCCTCCATGGCACGGGACATGGGGTGGGGGCTTACCTCAATGTGCATGAGGGACCGCACCAGATTCGTATGGAGTGGAAACCGGCACCGCTGCACGCGGGGATGACGGTGACCGACGAGCCGGGCATCTACATGGAGGGGAGGTTTGGCGTGAGGATAGAGAACACGCTGCTCGTCACGCCTTACACAACGACGGAGTTCGGCTCGTTCCTGCAGTTCGAGCCGCTCACGCTGTGCCCCATCGACCTCCGTCCCGTCGACCTCACGTCGCTCACGGCAGAGGAAAAGGCTTGGCTCAACGAATACCATAGCATGGTAAGGCAGCGGTTATTGCCGCTGCTCGACGAGGAGCACCAGCAGTGGCTCCGTATAACCACTGCGCAGATTTAAACGCACGCAAAAAACACCGCCTGTAACTTGGCTACAGGCGGTGTATCGTATCTTATAAAGATGGTTCAATTGTGGGAGTCAGACGTGTCGTGATAAGGATAAAACCTAAGAATGGTTGTAGTTTATAGTATATCTGCCATATGCATATATGTGTCCACTATTATTACCTGGATTTGTGACATACCATACCGGTTCATGATTTCTTGCATCTGAAGGATCACTATCGTATGGCCAAGCCCTGAATGGTTGAACTGTAGTAGTATAGGGGTCTTCAGAGTGTTGCCACCAACTGTTGTCTGTAGTTTGATGACTTTTTTTACCATTTATAGTGATACCTTCTATCTCTACATCATCTAAGAATCCATTTTCATTCACATCAAGAACGAATTTCTGATAACTCTTAAATGCACTTGACAACGTATAAGATTCTATCGTCTTAGGGTTACATAAATCACAATAACTATTCGGCACGAATTTCTCCGAAATCATTAAAGGCTTTGAATATTTTATTAAGTTGTTCATATATAAAAATATTATTAGTTGGCTTAAGAAGAGGTGAATTTGTCACCTTTTTACGTTTTTAATAAGCAAATATAATAAATTAGTAGAGTATAAATAGCATAATGTAAACTAATCGGCGACATTTTTTTAAAATATTAACATCTCGAATCACTATTGTTGACTATTTCCTATATTATATATTTGCTAATAAATAATTGTTCTGGCTCGTTAACTATAAACTAATGGTTTGCAGTTTGACATCCAAGAAAGTCTAATTTGGTTTAGTTGCTAAGAAAAATACTTTACAAATGAGAACGTGACTTTCGCGAAATCCATCGTTCGTCATCGAGGGAAGGGCTGCCGAGAGAGGTATGGTGGCATGTATCGGTGTGAGCCGCAACCTGTCATCTGCACAATTATAGAGCACAACCAGGAAATAAAATCTATTAATTGTTTGGTAATTAGCAAAATAAGTAGTAATTTTGCACCCACTTCCCAAATTTTGGGGTGAAAAATATTGTTTAACAATTAAAATTTAAAGAAAAAAGCATGATTATTGTACCCGTAAAAGATGGCGAGAACATCGAGAGAGCCTTGAAGAAATTCAAGAGAAAATTCGAGAAGACTGGTGTAATCAAAGAACTCCGCTCACGTCAGCAGTTCAATAAGCCGTCTGTCCTGAAGAGGCTCAAAATGGAGAAAGCCATCTATGTACAGAAACTGAGAAACGCCGAGGAATAAAAATTTCCAAGGAAAATTTGGTAGTTTGAGTTTTATTCCGTATATTCGTTGCCGAATTATTCTGGCAAGCAACGCTTGATGATTATTGAGGGATTCCTTGAATACCTGCGGCATGAGCGATATTTCTCTGAACTCACCGTGAGGGAATACGGCCGAGACCTGCACGATTTCCAGTCGTATTTCAAGTCCCTTGACGATAACCTCTCCTGGGAGAACGTCGACAGCGACGTGGTGAGGGGATGGATGGAAAGCATGATGGACCATCAGCAGACAGCCACCTCCGTGAACAGGAGGCTCAGCGCCCTCAGGTCGTTCTACAAGTATGCCGTCATGGCAGGACTAGCCGACAACAACCCGGCACGCTCGGTGAAAGGACCGAAGAAAAGCAAACCGCTGCCACAGTTCCTCAAGGAGACTGAGATCGATGAACTTCTCGACCCGCAAATGTGGGAAGACAGTTTCAATGACCTTCGCGCACGTACATTATTATTAATGTTCTACTCCACGGGGATGAGGCTCTCGGAACTCATCGGGCTCGACGACAACATGGTCGACTTCGAAACTGGGGAACTGAAGGTCACGGGAAAGCGCAACAAACAGCGCATCATACCCTTTGGCGCGGAGTTGAGAGAGGCTTTGCTGGAATATGTTCGCCGGCGCGACATGGAGGTGCCGAGAGTGTCAGATGCACTCTTCGTCACCAACAAGGGTGAGCGGATAAACCGCAACCGCGTGGGATACGTGGTGAAGAAAAACCTAAGCAGGGTGACCACACTCAAAAAACGGTCGCCACACGTGCTCAGACATACCTTCGCCACTGCCATGCTCAACCATGAGGCCGGACTGGAAAGCGTGAAAAAGTTGCTGGGACATGAGAGCCTGTCGACAACAGAAGTCTACACTCATACCACTTCCGAGCAACTCAAGCGAGTATATAACAGTGCCCATCCACGGGCTTAACCCTTAAAAACGGAGGTAACTATGGAAATCAAAATTCAGGCGATCCATTTCGACGCTACCGAGAAACTTGAGGCCTTCATCCAAAAGAAAGCCGAGAAATTACAAAAATCATTCGAAGACATACAGAAAGTTGAGGTGCAACTGAAAGTAGTCAAGCCTGCAACCGCACTCAACAAGCAAACCAGCATCACCGTGGCTGTGCCAGGGCAAAAACTGTTTGTGGAAAAGACTTGCGACTCGTTCGAGGAAGGGGTCGACCAGTGCGTGGATTCAATGAAAGTGCAGTTGACGAAATTCAAGGAAAAACTACGTAACAGATAAAAAAACAGCCGAAAAATTTTGGCGTATAGAAAATAATTCCTATCTTTGCAGCCGTTTTACGATAAGTCCTTCGACTTTTGCTCGACGGCTGCATAGATTTGCCTCTTTAGCTCAGTTGGCCAGAGCACGTGATTTGTAATCTCGGGGTCGTTGGTTCGAATCCGACAAGAGGCTCAAAACAAAGGAGGATTCAAGGTCTAAAGGGTGTTTTCCAGAGTGGCCAAATGGGGCAGACTGTAAATCTGCTGTCTTTCGACTTCGGTGGTTCGAATCCATCAGCACCCACTTTTATTTGCGGAAATAGCTCAGTTGATAGAGCACTAGCCTTCCAAGCTGGGGGTCGCGGGTTTGAGCCCCGTTTTCCGCTCCATGTTGCTGTTATAGCTCAGTGGTAGAGCGCTTCCTTGGTAAGGAAGAGGTCCCGAGTTCAACTCTCGGTAACAGCTCTTTTAATTGTGAGAAGCAGACAATACACGATTAATCATTTTATAAATAACAAAGTTAAGCAATGGCTAAAGAGAATTTTGTGCGTACGAAACCGCACGTAAACATTGGTACTATTGGTCACGTAGACCATGGTAAGACCACATTGACCGCCGCTATCACCAAAGTGCTCGCCGAGAAAATCGAGGCTAACAAGGACAAGGTGAAGTCTTTCGACCAGATCGACAACGCTCCTGAGGAGAAAGAGCGTGGTATCACTATCAATACCGCTCACGTGGAGTATGAGACTGAAAAACGTCACTATGCACACGTAGACTGCCCGGGACACGCCGACTATGTGAAGAACATGGTTACTGGTGCTGCCCAGATGGATGGCGCTATCCTCGTGGTGGCTGCTACCGATGGTCCTATGCCCCAGACTCGTGAGCACGTGCTGCTCGCCCGTCAGGTGAACGTTCCCCGCCTCGTGGTGTTCCTCAACAAGTGCGACATGGTCGACGATGAGGAAATGCTCGACCTCGTTGAGATGGAAGTGCAGGAAATCCTCGCCCAGTATGAGTTCGAAGACGATACTCCTATCATCCGCGGTTCTGCCCTCGGCGCCCTCAACGGCGATCCCAAATGGGAAGACAAGGTGATGGAACTGATGAACGTCTGCGACGAGTGGATCCAGGAGCCTCCTCGCGCTACCGACAAGCCATTCCTCATGCCTGTAGAGGACGTGTTCTCTATCACAGGTCGTGGTACCGTGGCTACCGGACGTATCGAGACTGGTGTTATCCACGTTGGTGACGCTGTTGAACTGCTCGGTCTTGGCGAGGATGCCAAGTCGGTGGTTACCGGTGTTGAGATGTTCCGCAAGATCCTCGATGAGGGTCAGGCTGGCGACAACGTAGGTCTGCTCCTCCGCGGTATCGACAAGAAGGATATCAAGCGCGGTATGGTGCTCTGCCATCCGGGTCAGATCAAGCCCTTCAAGAGATTCAAGGCTTCCATCTACGTGCTGAAGAAGGAAGAGGGCGGACGCCACACTCCATTCGGCAACAAGTATCGTCCTCAGTTCTACCTCCGCACCATGGACTGCACCGGTGAGATCACTCTCCCCGAGGGCACCGAGATGGTGATGCCTGGTGACAACGTCGAGATCACCGTTGAGTTGATCTACGCCGTGGCACTGAACAAGGGTCTCCGCTTCGCTATCCGTGAGGGTGGCCGTACAGTGGGCTCAGGTCAGATCACCGAGGTTTACGAAGACTAATATCCAAGGATATCAGATAGGTTCCCGCGACAGTGGGCGCGGGAACTTTTTTACGGGAATAGCTCAGTTGGTAGAGCATCGGTCTCCAAAACCGAGGGTCGTGGGTTCGAGTCCTCCT
>OMZE01000052.1 GCA_900315455.1 uncultured Prevotellaceae bacterium
GACCTACAGGACTCTTTCTAAGGCGCTTCAGGATGGGCTTGAACCAACGACCCCCTGATTAACAGTCAGGTGCTCTAACCAACTGAGCTACTGAAGCAGTTTTTTTGTTTGCGGATGCAAAAGTATAGCCTTTTTTTTATTCCACCAAACTTTTTTGGAAAAAATTGCGTTTATGACGAAAAAAATATCGATTTTTTCAGTTGTTTATAACGAAATATGGGCATAATGATGTAATTTTGCCGTTCTTCAGCGAAGATACTCCCACTCGAAAAAACTCAAATTCATTTGGTTTTTTACTCGCTTAATCGTATCTTTGCCCCGTCATAATCAAGCACTGCTCATGAAAACAAGACATATCCTGCTGTGTTTGCTGGCCGCCCTTGCCACCAATGTGGCGGTGGCCCAGACCGACAGCGACCATAACTTCGAGGTGAAGAAACAACTCGATGTATTCAACAGCATCTACAAGAACCTCGACCTGATGTACGTCGACACGCTCGATGCCAAGGAGGTGATAGGCACGGGCATCAAGGCCATGCTGCGCAGCCTCGACCCCTATACCGAATACTACCCCGAGGAGAAAATGGAAGACCTGAAGGAAATCTATACGGGGAAGTTTGCCGGCATCGGTGCCATTATCCGCTACAATTCCAAAATCAAGCGTGTGGTGATCGACGAGCCCTACCAAGGCATGCCCGCCGACAAGGCCGGGTTGAAGAAGGGCGACATCATCCTTGCCATCGACGACTCCTCGATGATTGACAAGAACGTCTCTTACGTGAGCAGCCGCCTCAGGGGCGACCCCGGCACCAGTTTCATCCTCAAGGTGGAACGTCCCACCACGGGGAAGAAGATGAAGATAAAAATCACACGTCAGACCGTGCAGACCCCTTCAGTGCCCTATTATGGCATACAAGCCAGCGGAGTGGGATATATCAACCTGAGGCAGTTTACCGAGGACTGCTCGAAAGAGGTGCGCAAAGCCTTCATCGAGATGAAGGAGAAAGGCATCAAGGGACTGGTGCTCGACCTGCGCAACAACGGTGGCGGTTCGGAGGCAGAAGCCGTGCATATCGTCAATATGTTTGTGCCGAAAGACCTGCTCATCGTGTCGAACAGGGGCAAGTTGAAACGCTCCAACATCGACTACAAGACCAAGGTGGAGCCCATTGACACCGTAATGCCCGTGGTGGTACTTGTCAACGACGACACGGCAAGTGCCAGCGAGATCACCAGTGGTGCCCTGCAAGACCTCGACCGCGCTGTGATATTAGGTATGCGCACATACGGGAAGGGATTGGTGCAAATCAGCGTCGACCTGCCCTACAACGGTAGTCTGAAACTCACCAGCGACAAATACTACATTCCCAGTGGCCGGTGCATCCAAGCCATCAACTACCGTCATGCACAAGGAGGTTATACCGAGCACATCCCCGATTCGCTCACCAAAGTGTTTCATACTGCCCATGGCCGTGAGGTGCGCGATGGCGGCGGCATCATGCCCGACGTGGTGGTGGAGCCCGACTCGCTGCCCAACATCGGCTACTACCTCGCTACCTCTGGAGCCGACTCCACTGAGGTGCTTCTCGACTACGAAGTAGACTACATCGCCCGGCACCCGTCTATCGCCAAGCCTTCGGAGTATGAAATCAGCGACAGTGAATACGAGGAGTTCAAGCAACGCGTCATCGACAGCGGGTTCACCTACGACCACGAGACCGAGAAATACCTGAAGAACCTGGTGAAACTGGCCAAGTTTGAAGGCTACTACGACGATGCCAAGGAAGACTTCGACAACCTGGAGAAGAAACTCCGCCACAACATCGCCAAAGACCTCGACTACAACAAGAGCCAAATCAAGAAGATTCTTGCCAACGACATCGTGGCCGCCTACTACTATCAGGCCGGTGCCATAGAAAACAGCCTCAGGGGCGACAAACAGATGGAAGAGGCCGTGAGAATCATCAACAATCCAGAGGAATATTGGAAAATATTGGGCAGAAACGTGCCCAAACAATGATAAAAATCAAGAAAACAAGACTTTTCGGTACAAAAAAACACGAATTATTTTGCCACACGAGCATTTTTTCGTAATTTTGCATCGTTCAGTGGAATGAGGGGCTTGCAAAAAGCCCCTCATTTTCATTATTAAACAGTTGAAGCATGATAGAGAAAAGCATCGTAAAAAGTTTAGTGGAGACATGGCTCGAGGGAAAAGACTATTTCCTCGTTGACATTGAGATCAGCCAAGACAACAAGATTGTTGTGGAGATTGACCACGCCGACGGCGTGTGGATAGAAGACTGCGTGGAGTTGAGCAAGTTTATCGAAGACCATCTCGACCGCGACAAGGAAGACTTCGAACTGGAAGTGGGGTCGGCGGGCCTCGGACAGCCTTTCAAGGTGCCACAGCAATATGTCAACTTCATCGGGAAAGAGGTGGAAGTGCTCGGTGCCGATGGAAAGAAGACCAAAGGGGTGCTCAAATCGGTGGAAGGAAGAGACTTTGTGGTCACCACCCAGGAGAAGATCAAGCCCGAAGGCAAGAAAAGACCCGTGCTCACCGATGTTGACAAGACCTTCAACATGGATGAAGTAAAATACACAAAATATATAATCAGTTTCAAATAAAGCTATGGCAGCAAAAAAGACAACAGAGACGACCCCCAACATGATCGAGACATTCAGGGAGTTCAAGGAGAACAAGAATATCGACCGTACCACCCTTGTGAGTGTGCTCGAGGAAAGTTTCCGCAACGTCATCGCAAAAATCTTCGGCAGCGACGAGAACTTCGACGTGATCGTCAACCCCGACAAAGGCGATTTCGAAATCTACCGCAACCGCGTGGTGGTGGCCGATGACGAAGTGGAAGACCAGAACAAGGAGATCTCGCTCTCCGAAGCCCAGAAGATTGACCCCGACTATGAGATTGGCGAGGATGTGAGTGAAACCATCGAATTTGCCAAGTTCGGCCGCAGGGCCATCCTTAACCTCCGCCAGACCCTGGCATCAAAGATTCTCGAACTGGAGCACGACTCCCTCTACAACAAATACAAGGACCGTGTAGGCCAAATCATCAGCGGTGAGGTATATCAGACATGGAAGCGCGAGGTGCTCATCGTCGACGACGAGAACAACGAACTTATCCTTCCGAAATCGGAGCAAATCCCCAACGACCAGTACCGCAAGGGTGAGACCATCCGTGCCGTCATCCTCAGAGTGGACAACGAGAACAACAATCCCAAGATCATCCTCTCGCGCACCAGTCCCATGTTCCTTGAGCGGCTGCTCGAAGGCGAGGTGCCCGAGATTAACGACGGCCTCATCTCCATCAAGAACATCGCCCGTATGCCCGGCGAGAGAGCCAAGGTGGCCGTGGAGAGTTACGACGAGCGCATCGACCCCGTGGGAGCCTGCGTGGGCGTGAAAGGCAGTCGCGTGCACGGTATCGTGAGAGAACTCTGCAACGAGAACATCGACGTCATCAACTACACCTCCAACATCAAACTCTACATCCAGCGCTCGCTCAGTCCCGCCAAGGTGTCGAGCATCAACATCGACGAAGAGAACCACAAGGCAGAGGTTTACCTCCAGCCCGAGGAAGTGTCGCTCGCCATCGGTCGCGGCGGCCTCAACATCAAACTCGCCTCCATGCTCACCGGCTACACCATCGACGTGTTCCGCGAGATAGAAGACAATGAAGCCGAGGAAGACATCTATCTGGACGAGTTCGCCGACGAAATCGACCAGTGGGTCATCGACTCCATCAAACGCATCGGTCTCGACACCGCCAAGGCAGTGCTCAATGCACCGAGAGACATGCTTGTGGAAAAGGCCGACCTCGAGGAAGAAACCGTCGACTCCGTGCTCAGCATCCTCAAGGCAGAGTTTGACAACTAAACCTCAGGTTATTTCCCCTGCCCTATCTACCACTGGCCAACCTGTTGGCCCGAACTTCACGCTACGGCACCGCTGGCATTAGCCCAGGGTGACACCAAAACGAACAAAACCAGAACAAGGAAAAGAGAATGGCTATTAGATTAAGCAAAGCAATAAAAGAACTGAACATAGGACTCCAGACGGCAGTGGAGTTCCTCACGAAAAAATATGACCTCGGCGACGCGAAGATCGACCAGAACTTCAAACTCAACGACGACCATTACGAGTCTCTCGTAGAGGAGTTCAAGAGCGACAAAGAGGTGCGGACACAAGCCGAGAAAATCTTCCCCAAGAAGCCCAAGGAGAAAAAACGGCCTGAGCCTGAGAGTCATAAGGCCGAGACACTGCTCGAGTCGAGCAGGCCTCAATTCAAGCCGTTGGGGAAAATCGACCTCGATTCGCTCAACAAGCGACCGGCTGCCCCCACCCCATCCGCAGAGCCCAAGAAAGAAATCCCCACCCCTGCACCTGCCGTAGCAGAAGTGGAGAAAGCCGCTCCCCAACCTGCCGCCCCCTCCCCACAGCCTGAGGAGAAGAAGGCAGAGCAGCCCAAGGAAGAGGTACGCCAGGAGCCTGCAGCCCCCGAAGTGAAGAAGCCCGCCGAGCCCGAGAAGCCCGCCGTGGAGAGCAAACCAGAGGTGGCCGCAGCACCTGTAGCACAGCAGCAACCCACTGAGACAACAAGCGAGAAGCCCCTGGAAGAGCCCAAGGCTCCCGTTGCCGACCAGAAAATCTTCACCCTTGAGAGTGAGCAGAAGAATGCGCCCAAGGTCAACGTACTGGGCAAGATCGACCTCGACTCCCTCAACCAGAGCACCCGTCCGAAGAAGAAGACCAAGGAGGAGAAGCGCAAGGAGCGTGAGGAGAAGTCGCAACACGGTACCGCACAGGGTGGCGAGAAGAAGAAGCGCGTGCGCATCAACAAGGAGCGCGTCGATATCAATGCTGCCAGCAAAGACGTGCCCAGCGGCAACCAAGGCGGCGGCAACCAAGGCGGTGGAAAGAACAAGAACAAGAAAGACAAGAACCGCAAGCGCAACCAGCGTCCCCTCGAGGTGAATGAGGAAGACGTGGCAAGACAGGTAAAGGAAACCCTTGCCCGCCTCACCAACAAGAACCAGAACAAGAAGGGTGCCAAATACCGCAAGGAGAAGCGCGAGGCCATACAGGAGCGTCTGCAAGAAGAACGCGCCGAGCAGAAGGCTGAGAGCAAGGTACTGAAACTCACCGAGTTCGTTACCGTGAGCGAATTGGCCACAATGATGAATGTGGGTGTCAACCAAGTCATCGGCACCTGCATGAGCATCGGCATCATGGTGAGTATCAACCAGCGCCTCGATGCCGAGACCATCAACATCGTGGCCGATGAGTTCGGCTTCACCACCGAATATGTAAGCGCCGAAGTGCAGAACGCCATCACCGAGGAAGACGACGACGAGAACGACCTCGTGCCACGCGCCCCCATCGTCACCGTGATGGGACATGTGGACCATGGCAAGACCTCGCTCCTCGACCATATCCGCAACACCAACGTCATTGCCGGTGAGGCTGGAGGCATTACCCAGCATATCGGTGCCTACAACGTGGAACTCTCTGACGGCCGTCAGATTACCTTCCTCGACACCCCGGGACACGAGGCTTTCACCGCCATGCGTGCCCGTGGCGCACAGGTCACCGACATCGCCATCATCATCGTGGCTGCCGACGACTCCGTGATGCCCACCACCAAGGAGGCCATCGCCCACGCCCAGGCTGCCAACGTGCCCATGGTGTTTGCCATCAACAAGATTGACAAGCCGGGTGCCAACCCCGACAAGATACGCGAAGACCTCGCCAACATGAATTTGCTTGTGGAAGACTGGGGCGGCAAATACCAGTGCCAGGAGATTTCGGCAAAGAAAGGCATCGGTGTAGACGAACTGCTCGAAAAAGTGCTTCTCGAAGCCGAGATGCTCGACCTGAAAGCCAACCCCAACCGCAAGGCCACCGGTTCCATCATCGAGTCGTCGCTCGACAAGGGACGTGGCTACGTCTCCACTGTGCTCGTGTCGAACGGCACGCTCAAGGTGGGCGACATCGTGGTGGCAGGCACCAGTTACGGGCGCATCAAAGCCATGTTCAACGAGCGCAACCAGCGCATTCAGGAGGCAGGGCCTGCCGACCCAGCCATCATCCTCGGTCTCAACGGTGCCCCCACGGCTGGCGACACATTCCATGTGATGTCTACCGAGCAAGAGGCACGCGAGATTACCAACAAGCGCTTGCAACTGCAGCGCGAGCAAGGTCTGCGCACCACGAAGAAATTCGGTCTCGACGAACTGTCGCACCGTATTGCTTTGGGTGAGTTCCACGAACTCAACATCATCGTCAAAGGCGACACCGACGGTTCCATCGAGGCCCTCTCCGACTCCTTCATCAAACTATCTACCGAGAAGGTGCAGGTGAACGTCATCAACAAGGCCGTAGGACAAATCTCCGAGAACGACGTGATGCTCGCCTCTGCCTCGCAGGCCATCATCGTGGGCTTCCAAGTACGCCCATCGGCCGATGCCCGCAAACTCGCCGAGCGCGAGGGTGTGGAAATCAACACTTATTCCATCATCTACGACGCCATCGACGAGGTGAAGTCAACGATGCAGGGAATGCTCGACAAGGTGAAGAAGGAAATCGTGACCGCCGAAATCGAGGTGAAACAAGTGTTCAAGATATCGAAGGTGGGTACCGTGGCCGGTGGTCTGGTGACCGAAGGCAAGGTACACAACAAGGACAAGGCCCGCGTGGTGCGCGACGGTATCGTGGTGCACACCGCCAACATCGATGCCCTGAAGCGCTACAAGGATGATGCCAAGGAAGTGGCCACCGGCCTGGAGTGCGGTATCTCGCTGGTCAACTTCAACGACATTCTGGTAGGCGACATCATCGAGACCTTCATGGAAATCGAGGTGGAGCAGAAACTTTGATAATGGGGAAGAAGAGGAAAATACGCTCCTTTTCCAGCCGACTGACAGGGTGGATAATGCTCATGATGCTCATCACCATGGGCTTTATCTCCTATGTCATTTTCGAGGCTGCCTCCTCGATGATAAAAGAAGAAGAGTTCAGCCGGTATGAGGCTTACCTTGACAGCAAGGTGGCAGAAATCAGAAGGGCCCTGTCGGATGTATATGTCGGCACAGCCAACCATGTGCCCGAGATTGAACAGAACCTCGGCAACCCCGACCGACTGTATGAGATCATGAAGCAAGTGGTGGACCTGAATCCGCGCATCAACAGTTGCGGACTCTCGTTCGTCGCCAACTACTATCCCCAGAAAGGCCGTTGGTTCTCTCCTTATGCCTCACGCTCCGACAGTTCAAAGGTCGAGGTGACAACATTAGGCAGTGCCGACAACGACTACCTGAGCGCCAAGTGGTTTGAAGAGGCCTTGGAAGCCAAGGAGGGATTCTGGTCGAAACCCTTCTTTGAAGGCAACGACTCCACCAAACCGCTGGTGGCCTATCTTTGCCCCATACGCGACCGCAGTGGGCGCACGGTGGCCATCCTCGGAGCCGACTTGTCGCTCGATTGGCTCCGGCTGAAGATGCTGGAGTCCGACCGCGGCATCATGAAGAGGGGAGGCATTGGCCCCTTAGACCCCAACGACACGAATACAAAAAGGAGGAAACGGTGGCTAGTCTACAGTTTCCTCGTCGACGGCGATGGCACTTACCTCATGCATCCTGAGCAAGACCGTATTCTCCAAAAGAACATTTTTGAATATACCAAAAACGACCCCGACTCTCTTTCCACCAATATGGCCCGGGAGATGGTGGCCGGTGAGAAAGACTATATAGCCAAAAACGAAAAGCAAGAGGACTCTATAGATGAGGAAGAATACGAGAGCGTAGTCTTCGACGGCAGGTCGTCGTATATGTTCTATGCGCCCATCAAGTTCACCGACTGGTCGTTGGGACTGTCGGTACCTGCCCTCGGCATCAATATCTTTGGAGCGGCGGTAGGAGGCCTGCTGATATTCCTTATCGCCATCGGATTGCTGGTGGTATTCCTGGTATGCCACTTTACCATCCGCCGCATCACCAAGCCCCTGAAACAACTTGCCGCCTCGGCCGACGAAGTGGCAAAGGGCAATTTCAGCACGCCATTGCCCACCGTGAAGCATAACGACGAGATATGCTTGCTGCGCAACTCCTTCGACGACATGCAGCAGTCGCTCACCAAATACATCGACGAACTGAAGACCACCACCGCCTCGAAGGCGGCGATAGAGAATGAGTTACGGGTGGCCCATGACATCCAGATGTCCATGCTTCCGAAGATTTTCCCGCCCTACCCTGAGCGCGACGACGTCAGTATCTTCGGCTCACTCAAACCTGCCAAGGACGTGGGCGGCGACCTCTTCGACTTCTACATCCGCGACAACCATTTGTTCTTCTGCATCGGCGACGTGTCTGGAAAAGGCATACCGGCATCCCTGGTGATGGCGGTCACCCGGTCGCTGTTCCGCAACATCTCCTCCCACACCTCGGAACCCAATCAGATTGTCGGCACGCTCAACCAGTCGTTGACGGAGGGCAATGAGAAAAACATGTTTGTCACCCTCTTCGTGGGTGTGCTGCATCTGGAGGACGGCAAACTGCAATATTGCAACGCCGGCCACGATGCGCCACTGCTCATCGGGCGTGGCGTGGGCATGCTGCCATGCGACCCCAACCTGCCCGTTGGTGTCATGGCCGACTGGCAGTACTCTCTCCAAGAGACATTCCTCGATTCACAGACCACCATTTTCCTCTATACCGACGGTCTCAACGAGGCCGAGGACATCCATCACGCCCAGTACGGCAACGAGCGTGTCACCACCATGGCAGAGACCCTACTGAAAGAGGACCGCAACCAGCCCCAAATCATTGTCGACGGCATGGCGCAAGCCGTGCGCGCTTTCGTGGGCGAAGCGGAGCAGAGCGACGACCTGACCATGTTGGCCATCAAATACACCAACACCCATGGACGACAAGAAAAACAACAATAATAAGAAATCCGAAGAACAGCAAGACGACAATGAGTTGGTGCGCCGCATTGCCGAACAGAAATACGAGTTCGGCTTCACTACCGACGTACATACGGAAATCATTCCTACAGGACTCAACGAAGACATCGTCAGGCTCATCTCCCAAAAGAAAGGTGAGCCCGAGTGGCTGTTGGAGTTCCGCCTGAAGGCTTTCAGACACTGGCTTACCCTCAAGGAACCTACCTGGGGACACGTCCACCTGCCTGCCATCGACTATCAGGCCATCTCCTACTATGCCGACCCTATGGCAAAGAAGCCCAAGGGCGACGGAAAGATAGACCCCGAACTGGAGAAGACCTTCGACAAGTTGGGCATACCCCTCGAGGAGCGTCTCGCCCTCAGCGGCACAGCGGTCGACGCCATCATGGACTCCGTGTCGGTGAAGACTACATTCAAGGAGAAACTCGCCGAGAAAGGCATCATCTTCTGCTCCATCGGCGATGCCGTGAAAGACCACCCCGACCTGGTACGCCAATATCTGGGAACGGTGGTGCCCTACCGCGACAATTTCTTCGCCGCGCTCAACAGCGCCGTGTTCAGCGACGGGTCGTTCGTCTATATCCCCAAAGGCGTGAGGTGCCCCATGGAACTGAGTTCCTATTTCCGCATCAACGCCCGCAACACCGGACAGTTTGAGCGCACCCTCATCGTAGCCGACGACGACTCCTATGTCTCCTATCTGGAAGGCTGCACCGCCCCCATGCGCGACGAGAACCAACTCCATGCCGCCATCGTCGAGATTATCGTCAACGACCACGCCGAGGTGAAATACTCTACCGTGCAGAACTGGTATCCCGGCGACGAGAACGGCCGGGGCGGCGTGCTCAACCTCGTCACGAAGCGCGGTGAACTGCGCGGCGACTACTCCAAACTCTCGTGGACACAGGTAGAGACGGGCAGTGCCATCACATGGAAATACCCATCCTGCGTGCTCCGAGGCAACTATTCACAGGCCGAGTTCTACAGCGTGGCAGTGACCAACAACTACCAGGAGGCCGACACCGGCACGAAGATGATACACATCGGCCACGACACCAAGTCGACCATCATCTCGAAAGGCATTTCCGCCGGGCACTCCCAGAACTCCTACCGCGGACTCGTGCGCGCCACGCCATCGGCATACAACGCCCGCAACTACTCCAGTTGCGACTCTCTCCTGCTGGGCAGCGAGTGCGGCGCGCATACCTTCCCCTATATGGACATCCACAACGACACCGCCATCGTGGAACACGAGGCCACCACGTCGAAAATCAGCGAAGACCAACTCTTCTACTGCAACCAGCGCGGCATCCCCACCGAGCAGGCCGTAGGACTCATCGTCAACGGATATGCCAAGGAGGTGCTCAACAAACTCCCCATGGAATTTGCCGTCGAGGCACAGAAGTTGCTTTCTGTATCCCTTGAAGGCACTGTAGGGTAGGAAAAAGATGAAAGATGAAAGATGAAAGATGAAAGATGAAAAATTAAAAATAAATATTGGAAAATGGGGAAAATAAAGCAATTTTAGCTTTGCTGATTTTTTTCGCGACTCGGCCAAATTGATGCAGACGAAAACTTGTTTTCAGTATGCTGAGGCGCAGCCGACATTCACTGCGAAGCAGCAATTTACAATATTCAATATTCAATATTCGACCAATGCTAATAGTCAAGAATCTTCATGCCTCCATCAACGGCAAGGAAATCCTCAAGGGCATCAATCTTGAGGTGAACGACGGCGAGACCCATGCCATCATGGGTCCCAATGGTTCGGGCAAATCCACCCTCTCGGCTGTGCTCGTGGGCAATCCGCTCTACGAGGTGACCGAAGGCGAGGCATGGTTCAACGGCAAGAACCTGCTTGAGATGAAACCGGAAGACCGCGCCCGCGAAGGCCTCTTCCTCTCGTTCCAATATCCCGTCGAGATACCAGGAGTATCGATGACCAACTTCATGAGGGCTGCCGTCAATGCCAAGCGCGAATACTTAGGTCAAGACCCACTCAATGCCGCAGACTTCCTCAAACTCATGCGAGAGAAGCGCCAGATAGTGGCACTCGACAGCAAACTCGCCCATCGCTCCGTGAACGAAGGGTTCAGCGGCGGAGAGAAGAAACGCAACGAAATCTTCCAGATGGCGATGCTGGAGCCCAAACTCTCCATCCTCGACGAGACCGACTCTGGGCTCGATGTCGACGCCATGCGCATCGTGGCCGGCGGGGTGAACAAGATGCGCACCCCCGAGACCTCGACCATCGTCATCACTCACTATGAACGCCTGCTCGACATGATACGCCCCGACGTGGTGCATGTGCTCTACCAAGGACGCATCGTGATGACCTCCGGACCAGAACTGGCCAAGGAGATAGAGCAGAAAGGCTACGACTGGATAAAGAACGAGGCCGATGAGTAGCGAACAACAATACATCAGTCTCTATGAACAGTGCCGCGACATGATTTGCCGGCACTCTGCCAGCGTACTCAACCAAGCACGCGACGAAGCCTTCGGCCATTTCAAAAGCAATGGGTTCGAGTCGCGCAAGGTGGAGCGTTACCGCTATACCGACCTGCAAAAACTCTTTGAGCCCGACTACGGGCTCAACCTCAACCGTCTCGAGATACCTGTCAACCCCTACGACAGTTTCCGCTGCGACGTCCCCAGCCTCAGCACATCACTCTATTTCGTGGTCAACGACGCTTTCCACAGCAAGTCGTTGCCCAAGACCCACTTGCCAGAAGGAGTGATGGTAGGCTCCCTACGCGAGACCGCGACCACGCACCCTGACCTTATAGCCAAATACTACGCACAAATAGCCCAGACAGAGGGCGACAGCGTGACGGCCCTCAACACCATGCTCACACAAGACGGGCTCTTCGTATATGTGCCCAAAGGAGTGAAAGTGGAACGTACCATACAGGTCATCAACATCCTCAGGGCCGACGTCGACCTCATGGTGAACCGGCGGGTGCTCATCGTCATGGAAGAAGGGTCAGAGGCCAAGTTGCTCTTCTGCGACCATGCTGCCGACGACCGCCACTTCCTCGCCACCCAGGTGACCGAGGCCTATGTAGGAAAAGGGGCTTCGCTTGAACTCTATTGCATGGAAGAGACCCACCACAAGAGCACGAGGGTGAGCAACCTCTATGTGGAGCAACAGGCAGAAAGCCGTCTGAGCCACAACATCATCACCCTGCATAATGGTGTGACCCGCAACCGTGCCGACGTGGTGCTGAAAGGTGAGGGTGCACAGTGCCAACTCAACGGATGCGCCCTGGCAGACAAGACACAGCACGTGGACAACAACACCCTCATCGACCATGCCGCACCCCTTGGGACAAGCCACGAACTCTACAAATACGTGCTCGACGACAATGCCACGGGTGCGTTTGCCGGAAAAGTGCTCGTGAGACATGGCGCACAGAAGACAGAGTCGGCCATGACCAACCAGAACCTCTGTGCCACCAAGACGGCACGGATGTTCACCCAGCCCATGCTCGAGATTTATGCCGACGACGTGAAATGCGCGCATGGCAGCACCGTGGGCCAACTCAACGAGGCCGCGCTCTTCTACATGCAGCAGAGAGGCATCAGCAGAACAGAGGCCCTGCACCTGTTGCAGGCAGCCTTCATCTACGAAGTTATCGACAGCATCACGCTTGTTCCCCTCCGCGACCGTCTGCGCTATCTCGTAGACAAGCGCCTCAGGGGTGAACTCAACAAATGCGATGGATGCAAACTATGCCAATGAGATTTATCATGCTTGCATGATGAACATCGGCGGCGCCTCAGCAATTGAAGTAAACTTCATTGCGTTTGGCTTGCACGATGTTTAAGATTTAAGATTTGAGATTTGGAATTGAAAATTGACATATCACAGATACGCCACGACTTCCCCATCTTAGGGAGGACGGTATACGACCGCCAATTGGTCTACCTCGACAATGCCGCCACCACGCAGAAACCCCTCTGCGTGCTCGATGCCATGCGCGACGAATACCTGAACGTGAACGCCAACGTACACCGTGGCGTGCACTACCTCTCGCAACAGGCCACCGACCTGCATGAGGCAGCCCGTGAACGTGTGAGGCAATTCATCGGTGCGGCGAAAACCGAGGAAATCGTGTTTACCAGGGGAACCACCGAGGCCATCAACCTGGTGGCCAGTTCCTTTGCCGAGGGGATGATGCACGAGGGCGACGAGGTCATCGTCAGCGTCATGGAGCATCATTCCAACATCGTGCCGTGGCAGTTGCAGGCAGCAAGAAAAGGCATTGTAGTCAAGGTCATCCCCGTCAGCGACAAAGGAGAACTGTTGCTCGATGAATACCAGCGGCTCTTCACCGAAAAGACACGGTTGGTGAGCGTGGCACATGTGAGCAACGTGCTCGGCACCATCAATCCCGTAGGGCAAATCATTGCCATCGCCCACGAACATGGCGTGCCGGTACTCATCGACGGGGCACAAAGTGCGCCACACCTCAAGATCGACGTGCAGGAAATGGACTGCGACTTCTTCGCCTTCAGCGGGCACAAGATGTATGGTCCTACGGGCATCGGCGTGCTCTACGGAAAGGAGGAATGGCTCGACCGGCTTCCCCCCTATCAGGGCGGCGGCGAGATGATCAGCACCGTGAGTTTCGAGAAGACCACCTTCGAGCGGCCACCCCTGAAGTTTGAGGCCGGCACCCCCGACTACATCGCCACACACGGTCTTGCCGTAGCCATCGACTACATCGAGCGCATCGGTCTCGACAACATCGCCGCCCATGAGCGCGACCTCACACAATACTGCATCCGCCAACTGTCGGCTATCGACGGCATGCGGCTCATCGGCGAGGCAGAGGAAAGAGATGCCGTAGTGAGTTTTCTCGTGGGCGACATCCACCACCTCGACATGGGCACACTGCTCGACCGCCTGGGCATTGCCGTGCGCACCGGGCATCACTGCGCTCAGCCACTGATGGACAGGATGGGGGTGCTCGGCACGGTGAGGGCATCGTTTGCCCTCTACAACACCCGCGAAGAGGTAGACGCGCTGGTGGAGGGCATACAACGAGTGAGAAGGATGTTTTGAGGTTTGAGCCAGTCATTTATGCTGAAACAATTCTATCATCCAGGACTAATAGAAGCCGGCTGCGACGAGGCCGGCAGAGGATGCCTGGCTGGCAGTGTATATGCCGCCGCCGTCATCCTTCCCCCCGACTATGTGAATGAGCAACTCAACGACTCGAAAAAACTCACCGAACGGCAGCGATACGCACTGCGCGAAGTCATCCTGCGCGATGCCACGGCATGGGCGGTGGGAGTGGTGACACCCGAGGAGATTGACAAAATCAACATCCTCAACGCCTCCTTCCTTGCCATGCACCGCGCCCTCGACCAACTTTCGGTACGCCCCGAGGCCATCATCGTTGACGGCAACCGGTTCAGACCCTACGGCAACCTGCCCTATGCCACCATCGTGAAGGGCGATGGCAAATACCTTTCCATCGCGGCTGCCAGCATCCTGGCCAAGACTTTCCGCGATGACTACATGAACCACTTGGCTGAAGAATATCCCATGTATGACTGGCAAAGCAACAAAGGCTATCCCACACGCAAGCACCGCGAAGCCATCCGCCAACATGGCATCACGCCCTATCACCGCAAGTCATACAACCTGCTGGGCGACGGACAGTTGATGTTGGAGTTTGAAGAGGTTTGAGATTTATCATGCTTCGCATGATGAACATCGGCAGCGCCTCAGCAATTGAAGTAAACTTCATTGCATTCGACTTGCACGATGTTTAAGATTTGAGATTTAAGGTTTCCCTTCTCTTTATTTTCAATCAGCCAAAAACTAAAATCGTGTTCCAAAACTCTTTCGGCAAGTAGACGTTTTCTTGATTTCTGGCCCAAGCGAACATCGGTGCGATATCCTTCGGAGTGAATCCTGCCAAGCCGCAACCAATAGGCGTAACCAGGAACGTCTGTTGGGGATGAGCACTCACATATGTATGGAAATCATTGACATATGGCTGGATATGGCGAAGTCCACCGACAATAGTGGGGATGGCATAGCACTGGCCCTGCGGCCCAACACCCTTCCCCAACTGCGCCCCAAAACTGCGCAGGGCCTGATAAGCCGTTCCACCGCAGTGCAGGCCACGCAAGTCGCTTCCGAAGACAAAGACCTCGTTGTGGCGCAACGTATGGATGACAGTCGGTGTGATGCGATGGTCGTAACTGATCTTTGGTGTCTCCTCCACAAACGAGGCTTCCTGACTTTTGTGTTCACCCGCGAGCCATTCGCTGAATTTCCCCCATAAAGAACCACCAGACGATTTTTTCGCCTTCCTTATTTCTTCCATATTTGAGCAACTTTGTGACATATGCTTTGGAAGAGCAGCATCCTCCATGGTAATCCTATTCATAGAAGGAGACAAGGCTGGCTGTGCATAATACTTGATGAAATAAGGCCGCACCACCTGTTCCATCATCGTATGGTAGCGCTGGCTGACCGCTGCGGGAGTGATGCCCATCAGTGCCGCCACCTCCTTTCCCTTCATGCCCATGATGAGAATCATGCGGAGTATGCTCTGCGCCTTACGGTCATAACCATAGTAAGCATGGCAGATTTCCTCTACCATTTCCTTCACTTCTTCCTGCGTGTCATCCACAGGCGCATCGAAGACCACTTTCCCTTGTGCAGCCCTCTCCTCAATGCTCTCCTCGACATTACCCTGCGAATAACTCTTGAGGCGTTCACGAACAAGATAATGGAAGCCATTTATCGTCCAGTTGGCAAGCGAGATATTCGACTTGCGGTTCTCCAATTGCTGCCAATTGTGATTGCACAACCGCAAGTAGAACTCATGGGCAAGAGAGAAGAAGTCCATCCCCGTTTTGTAGCGCAGCCCATATTTCTTGTCATCGATGCAATAGGCGATATGGCAAGTGTCGTAGAAAAACTCGCTCGTCACCTTCTCGTCATATTGTTTCAGTCCCTGCAGTATCTCCGCGTCAGTTAGATTCTCTACCATCGGTGAATTAGTTTTTTGCAAAAATACATTTTTTTTCAGTCTTTGCTTAATTTTTTCTTTCTTTTTGCCTTATTGGTTATAGAAGCATGCTCAACAAACAACATTTATTTATCAATTAAAGACAAAAAGACATGAAAAAGAGAGTATTCAATTTGATTATCGTCGACGAGAGCGGCAGCATGCACGTCATACGCAAACAAGCCTTCTCGGGCATGAACGAGACACTGCAGACCATCAAGGCGTTTGCAGAGCAGAAACAAGATATTGAGCAACGAGTGACTTTGATTACCTTCGATTCCGAGCACACGAAGTTCCACTACAACAACGCCGATGGCCTATCGGTGGTGCCACTCCGCGAGGGCGACTACCAGCCAGGAGGCTGCACACCACTATACGACGCCATAGGTGCAGGCATTGCCAAGGTGAACGCCCATACCAAAGAAGGCGACTCGGTGTTGGTGACCATCATCACCGACGGCTATGAGAACGCCTCAAGGGAGTACAACCTCAGTATGGTGAAGAACCTCATCAACAAACTGAAGGAACAGAACTGGACCTTCACCTTCATCGGCACCGACGACTTGGACGTGGAAGGCATGGCTGCCACCATGGGCATCAGCGAGACCCTCAGTTTCTCTCGCGACGAAGAACAGGCCGAGGCCATGTTCAAGGAAGAGAGAGCAAGTCGTTGCTGTTATTATAGTCAATTGGCCAGTCCGAAGTCTTCTACAGGTTTGGGAAAATTCTTCAAGAAGAAGCATGTGTAACCACATCTATGTGTACAGGCTTCAACACGTAAGCATATCTATAACTTACTATTCCATGATGTATTGGCATGAGGCGGGGTATCGTTTCCCGCCTCTTGTCTTTTAATCTCACGGCACTCCCCTCTGGTTGAAAAAACACTGTCCTTTCCCTCGCCCATCAGTGCTGAAGCCATCACCATACCTTTGGGGCAGATTGCTGTCTGCTCCATGGCAAAACAAGTATTTATATGCGAAAAAACCGACAAAACAACGAAATAATAAAAAATATTCCTATCTTTGTGCCATGAATGTTTTTTCCCGACGGGTATCACAACACGCATAGCGTTTCATGGCTACTAAAAAATATTCTACAGGAAATGGATTGATAAAAACAGCGGTTGTCCTGACCGATTTTATCATCATGAACTTGTTGCTTTACTGGGCATCAAGATACCTCTATGTAGTACATATCCAATACCCCCCGTATTTTGAGGCTGAGCCAAAGGAGACGTTCATCATGGCCAATTTCTCGATGATCGTCAGCCAGTTCCTCATCAACTCTCTCATCCACCGCCGCCGCACCAGTTTCGAAGAGGTGTTCATGAGTGTGATGAAACTCAGCTTGTTGCAGGTTTCGCTCATGTTCATCAGCCTCAGGATATTGGGTGAGAGTGGAGGTATGTTCCAGTTCATGGGGCTCTTCCTCATGGCGGAGTTTACCCTCATCCTGGCCAGTCGACTGGTGGAGACCCTATTCATTAAGTATTTCCGACAGGCTGGCCGCAATACGCGCAGTGTGCTCTTTGTGGGCAACGACCCTGCCCTGCTCATCCTCTACCGCAATCTCATCAGCGACTCCTCCACTGGCTACAAGATAGTGGGCTACTATGCCGACAACGACATGGAGAACTGTCCGGAAGCCATTGGAAAACTGGGCGACCTCAAGAGTATGAACGCAAAGATTGACATCCTGCAAAAGGATGCCCTGCAGCGTGATGACAACAGCGACACCGCCAACGGATACCATCTCTCCGACATCGACGAGATATTCTGCTGTCTCTCGCACGACGAGCACGAGCAAATCATGAAGTTGATGAAATTCTGCGACAAGAATATCATCCATTTCTACTATGTCCCCAGGATGTCGGGCAACTTCCTACTCAACCTCCAGCCCGAGCAGTTGGGTGAGACGATGGTGTTCACCAACCACCATGAGCCGTTGTCGCATCCCTTCAACCAGTTTGTGAAACGCACTTTCGACATCGTTGTCAGCGCCTTGGTTTGCTTGGTGATGCTGCCCTTCATCCCCATCATCGCATGGTGTATCAAGCACCAGAGTCCGGGTCCTATCTTCTTCAAGCAAGCCCGCACCGGACATAATGGGAAGACCTTCACCTGCCTGAAGTTCAGGTCGATGCATGTCAACAGCGAGGCCGACACCCTACAAGCCACCAAGGACGACCCGAGAAAATTCCCCTTCGGCAACTTCATCCGCAAGACCAACATCGACGAGTTCCCGCAGTTCTTCAACGTGCTGAAAGGCGACATGAGCATCGTCGGTCCCCGTCCGCATATGCTTGCCCACACCGAACAATACGGCAACATCATCGACAAGTACATGGTGCGCCATTTCAGTCGTCCCGGCATCACCGGCTATGCCCAGGTGAATGGTTGCCGTGGTGAGACCAAGGAATTGTGGCAGATGGAGGAACGCATACAGAAAGACGTTTGGTATATCGAGAACTGGACGTTCTGGCTCGATATCAAGATTATCTTCAAGACCGCCCTGTCGCTCTTCATCCATGACAAGCAAGCCTATTGATGGGTGTTCTCACTCCCTATTTCTGCAACTGGTACAGAAATGCAAATGCTTGAAAATCAACACAAAACAAAACTACACCAAGTTGGTGGAGAATTGAGTAAAGAAAAACTTTACCAAGTTGGTAAAGAATTTCCGTTGCCATTTGCATTGGTTCCTTGGCGACATCACGTGGAAATATCGGCAACCTACAACAACATCAGAATAAAAGACGTATTACCCACACAGGAGCAACTGAAAGAACGGATGGAACTTCTCCAGAAAGAATTAAGAGCGACTAAACGATTAATGAGCAAGAACTGAAACAACAGTTTAACGGTAAATCATAAAGTGAGTTGCGAAAAAAACAATACATCATGAGACGGATTCTTTTTATCATACTTCTTTTATCCATCGGTATGACAGGCCATGCTCAGGAGACCAAACTTGACTCTGCGTCGTATGCTTATGGAGACAAGATTATTCGCTCCGTTGTAGAAAGCAAGGACTCAATTTTCCCTAAATTAAAGTTCGACAAGGAGAACCTGGCCGAGGTGATTCGCGGTTTGGAAAATCATCTCGTCTTTATGAAATATACGCAAGACTCCATCAAGAAGATCTCTTTTGGTTTGGGAGGAATGCAAGGTATGTTCATGTCAGATAGTTTCCAATTCAAAATGGATGTCATACCATTCGATTGCATCTTGGCAGGTTTGATGAAAGTGATCCATCACGAGTTGGCGCTGCCTCAAGACACCATCATGATAAATGAATATATGAAAAGTCTGCCCGAAGACATGAAACCTGAAGCCATGCCAGATGAGGATAAATGCAGATTCTTCACCAATTATGGCACGATGAAAGGATTGCAGCCGGGATTACAGGCATATATCTATGAGATGACGGGAAAGAACGAAAATGAAGCCCCTGCCGATTATGAGGCCTATGCCGCAGGTTTGGCCATGGCGGTGAAATACATGTCTTTGGAAGCAAAGCAAGAATCAGGACTAGACCCTTATTCTTATGGGGGCGTGATAGGAGGTTCGATAGCCATGCAATCATTGCCATTTCATTTCACGGTAGCCGATTTCCTTGATGGATGCCGTGCAGCAGCGGGTCTGAATGAACGCAAGATAACTGTAGAGGAGTCAGACCGCATTATTTCAAAGAACTTTCCTGAAACAGAAGCACCAACGATTATTCAAAAATTGGAATGAAGTCGGTATTCCCCACCATCTTCTGTTAAGATGCCTGCAAAAATGTCCTTGCGATATATTTCTGCTTGTCTCATTGCTTGGGTGTTGCCGTTAGTTCGTAATTAAACAAATCAAGCAGTTGGTTTACTTTATCCATCCTCAGCGTCGGTTTCCCTTGTTCCAGGTTTCTAACGAAGCAAAGTCCCACGCCCGACTTCAAGGCGAGGTCTTCCTGGGTAAGGCCATATTCCTTGCGCAGAGTCTTTACAACAGTTGACAGTTTAGTCTTTTTCATATTAAATTATATTGTTTCGAATGCAAAATTACCACTTTATTTTGAAATTACATCATTTCTAATATAAAATTATATAGATTAAACAAAATTATATGCGTTTAAATATAAAACGCGAAAGGATGAACACGTCCCCGTGATCCACTGAGAAAGGGTGAATGGATGAAATCTCAACGAAAGGAAAATGAGGACATGAGGTTAAGGGTCAAAGGTACGAGCAAGCGAGAGCAGACGGAAACTTGTTTCCAGTATGCCGAGCGGGAGTACCTTCGGCGAAGCCAAAAGTTCATCGGCTCATTGGGTCAAAAGGCTCAAAAGTCCATAAGGTCATCGGGGCAAAGCATGCCAAAACTGACCAATGTCAATTCCATCTACAATGCCAAGCACAAAAACGGAAAATACTACCTACGGGTTGTCTTCAACAACTTTGGTCATTCAGAGATTTTCTTCCTTTCCCAAGAAGAGACGCACGTCTATTTGTTGGCGGCAGATGCTATGGAACGTGAAAGACTCAAACAGCAGTTTGCCTTCAAGTATCTTCTGCGTGCCTCAGGTGGCAGCTATGACCAAAACAGGGAATGGGAGGTTGGTAATGGTGTTGATGACGATGAAGGAAGGGGGTTGAAGAGATGATGTTCTTTCCTTGATTTCACTCAATTTGCTTAATTGATCTTTTTTGTTTCTTATAGCAAAATATCCCGATTGGGATAACAGATAAAGCAGCAGCCCAACCATAAAGTGGTATCAAATATCGCTTTCATCTTATTTGACATAATAAAACTGACCCCCTTGAATTACTTTCTCCGGCTCTAAGAACAACCGATTCCGTGATGCCAACATTAACAATAAGGTAGAGGCGTGTATTTCATACTTGCCTTTTTCTTTGGATAATTCTTTCAACGCATCTATATTGTACATATTGCCACAAGCCAGATTGGGTATCAAATTAATAATCGTCATCTGGTTGCCATCTATATCAATAATGCCATAATGCTCTTCCCTGTTTTGGACTTTATTGACAAAATAGTAGGTGTCTCCAGGGCTAAAGTAATTATTATCCAATGAAGAACTGAAGATGTAACTTATTTTCTGTTCAAGTTTTTTAATTCGTAAGATGCCCTGTTCATCGAACTTCGACAGATATGTGCTGTCCTTGCATGTCTCAAGCATGTAAATCGAGTCATTATGCATAAAAAAGGCATTCAACATAATATCGGGATTGGAGGGATAATAAAGAATCTCCGGATCAGATGCAGGTGTGCCAGGGTAGTATTTACCTGCTGGATGAACAATACCTTCCTTGGGATTTGTGATTCGGCTGATGGCCGTATTGCTGCAAAGATAATAACCGTCATTTCGCTTGAAAACCTTGCCCCAACATCTAAAAATATGTTCTTTAGAATCAGATTTGTCTATGAAACTCAAATATTGCCCGTTCAATCCCTCGTTTGTGAACTTCACACAATAGTCATCATCTTCAAAGACAATGGGAGAGGGTGGCAAGGTCTTCTTGAGTTTCCAACAAGACGAGCCGTCATCACTACAAACGCTATCAATTATGTAACAGCTCTTTTCTGCATCATATCCTTCTATAAAAAGTGAATCATTGTGGACAAACAAATGAGGAAATCCATAAACATTTCCCGCTGTCTTGGTTTCAACAAGGCCGTTGCTAAGGAGTTCCTCCACGGAATAGATAGTGTCTGTCCTTGCTTCCAGTCTGCTAATTTCATAGAGTGTTGAATCAGATGGTTGGATAACTATGATATTGTAATAGCTATAGCCATTGCAAAATGGATCCTCCCTAAACAGGCAGAAATATTGCCCATGGTATTTTGCACTACTCTCTAAGGAAAAGTACGTTAAAGGGTGGGTGATAGACTTGGAATCTATATGGTATGTTCGATATAAGATTTCCATCTCTTTGGTCTCATTTGACTCGTTTGGCATTTGAGAACACGAAACCAAAACACAAAGGAAAAACAGGAGTCCAAAACATTTATGTTTCATAGGCCAAAATGTATTATTGTTTTCTTCCATATTTGTCTCTCAAATACTTCTGCAAAGCTTTCGAGTTTTTACCCTCATAGATGCGGTTCTTGTCGAAGACCGTCCACGATTCACAATCTTCAAAACCTATTTTTTCAAATGTTGAAGGGTCTGCGCCAGATATAATAGAGTCTTCATAAAAAACATGATTTTTGTCTTTGCCGTACCAGAAATCTGTTCCTCTTGATTCTATTTTCCCAAGATAGAATTCGTAAAGGTACACTGGCTGGAATGATGAAACATCTGCTTCTTTCACCAATTTATCAAAATGCCAAACATGGTCTTTGTCAGCATACCAATATCTGCTGTCTTCTATCTGCTTGAATGTATGTGGGTCTGCACCTTCCAATACTTCAAGTTTATCTGTGTAAACATACAAGCCGTCAGTTCGAAAATCTCCTATTATGGACAATTGTTCGTAATTCTTTATCTTTGTAGCTTTCCACTCATAATAAACTCGATATTTGTCTTGCCCAACGCTGATGAAAACTTCCTTAAACGATTCTGGGTCTGCCCCTTCTACAATATGGTCTTTATAATACACGCGATATTTGTCTACAGCATAATCACCAGCTCTTGATATGAAAGGAGTATGATCATTTATTGGATGAAAGCTTTCGTAATCAGCAAGTGGAACTGGAGGAAAACCCATATAATATGCATTGAATTTGTCTTTCGCCCATAGTGTTTCCTCATCATCGTCATCCCCTATAACTACAAATGTTTTCTTATCTGCCACATGTATGGCTTTTCCATTCCAATAAAAGTCATTTTTGTCTTCTGTCAACCAGTTACTATGCACCTTGAATGACTTGGGGTCAATATCTGAAATTATTGAATCAAAATGAAATGCACGGTTGACATCAACAGCATAATTTTTACCCAGATAATTGAACGTTTTTCCATCGGCTCCTTTGATGATGTTTCCCTCCAAGAATGCATGTTTGGCATCTCGACCATATCCATCACCCAAATCCTCAAACGTTGCAGGGTCAGCATCTAAAACCGTGACTTTATGCCCACTGGCTTCATTCCACTCGTGAAATGTCACTTGCTTACCGTCATTCCTGTAACCAACGCAGGAAGCCAACACCATGCAAATGAAGCTTATCGCCACCGTCAAAAAGAGCAAACGACTTGTCTTTACCATACGTTTTTTCGTATTATGTTATGTTCACTATGATTCATCCGCAAATTTAGGAAATATAATGGAACAATCCCTTCTTTATTGGTATTATTTAACGCAATAGACATTTTTCTTGTCGGGACTTGTGGAGGAAAATGTCATCGGTGGGGAAAATGTGGGGATCTTCGTCACTTTTGTTGCAAAATCGGCCTCTTTAATTGCTTAATTTTGTTTAGTTTTATCAAAATATAGATATTACATTATTTAACTGATAATCA
>OMZE01000025.1 GCA_900315455.1 uncultured Prevotellaceae bacterium
AGTTACTCATTTCCAATGAGTTGAGCAAACTTCGAAGCTTTTTTTATTCCTATTTTATGTTAAATTATGCAGGTGTCAAAACACTTGCGAAACTTTAGTTTAGTTATTATTATTTTTTGTTATTGTTTTCTCTTTGCGTCGGAAAGGTTGTTTTTTTCTTTCGACATTGCAAAGATAGGTCGCCCAACAACGCTTCGCAATTATTTTCCTGTTTTTCTTCTTCAAAGCATACGACAGTTTCCAGATAATGCGACAATCAAAACAAACGCCCCGAAAACCTGTCGCAAACGATGAGAAAAACATTGTTTTCACCCTCCGAAGATGCCTCTCCATCGATGGGATGGATGGTAGGGGGATAGATGAAACAGACGGGCAAAGAAAAAATCAATGTGGAGCAAAAACCGGTCTTCTTGTTGGCGAAATGGTGCAAAAAAATGTTTGTCGGCTTATTCTTTCAAAATATTATTATGTATATTTGCATCCGATAAACATAAAAACTGAAGAGAATGAAGGTAAGAATACTATTGGCTGCCCTGATGCTGCTCGCTGCCGTGAGCCATGCCTCTGCACAGGCTTCGGTAACAGCCGGTGGAAGGGTGACATCGCCCGATGAGCGCCTCAGCGTCGTCCTTTTCGCCAAGGATGGAAAGATGAAGTATAGCGTCACCTACGACGAACAGCCCGTGGTCCTGGAGTCGGAGATGGGACTCGTTGCCAACATCTGTGACTTCTCCAACGGGATGTCGTGGATAAAAACTGATTTCGACAAGGTGACGAAAGACTATACCATGGCGCAGGCCAAAGCCTCGCGGATTCACTATGAGGCCAACCGCATGGACGTGGACTTCGAGAATGCCAGTAAGCAGCGCATTACCGTCACTCTCCTTGTCTCCAACAACGACGTGGCGTTCCGCTACTCCCTCTACCGTGGCAAGAACGACAACCCGAAGTGCGCCGTCATCGAGCGCGAGGTCACCTCGTTTCGCTTCCCCGACGGCTCCACCACATTCCTCTGCCCACAGATAGGCCCGATGCAGGGATGGGAGCGCACCAAACCCTCGTATGAGGAAGACTATAAGGCCGACCGTCCGATGACGGAGCGCTCACAGTTTGGCCTGGGCTACACCTTCCCCTGCCTCTTCAGGTTGGGCGACAGTGGCTGGGCACTGGTGAGCGAGACGGGCGTGTCGAGCGCCTACTGCGGTTCACGCCTGAGCGACTATGACCCTGCGCGAGGCTACACCATCGCTTATCCTGAGCAAGGTGAATTCAACGGCATCGGCTCTGCCACGCCGGGCCTCTCTCTGCCTGGCAGCACTCCCTGGCGCACCATCACCATCGGCAAGACGCTGAAACCCATCGTCGAGACCACGGTGATGTACGACGTCGTCGACCCGCTCTATGAGGCCACCCAACCCTTCAAGCCGGGCCGCTACACCTGGAGTTGGCTCGTGTGGCAAGACAATTCCATCAACTACGACGACCAGGTGCAGTTTATCGACCTCGCCTCGGCGATGGGCTTCGAATACTGTCTCGTCGACAACTGGTGGGACAAGAACATCGGCCGCGAGCGCATGGCAGAACTGTCGCGCTATGCCCAGTCGAAGGGCGTGCGTCTCATGCTCTGGTACAACTCCAACGGCTACTGGAACGACGCACCGCAGACACCCCGCGACTGCATGTCTACATCCTATGCCCGTGAGCGCGAGATGCGCTGGCTGAAGAGCATCGGAGCGGCAGGTATCAAGGTCGACTTCTTCGGCAGCGACAAGCAGGAGACCATGCGGCTCTACGAGGATATCCTCAGCGATGCCAACCGCTACGGACTGCAGGTGGTGTTTCACGGCTGCACCATCCCCCGCGGATGGGAGCGGATGTACCCCAACTACGTGGCAAGCGAGGCGGCACTGGCCTCCGAGAACCTGATGTTCTCGCAGCGCCACTGCGACATGGAAGGCTTCGAACTCACCATGCACCCCTTCTCGCGCAACGCCATGGGGACATTCGACTGGGGTGGGGTGGTGATGAACCGCCGCATGGGCCGCGACAACAACAGCGGCAACTACCGGCGTTCGTCAGACACCTTCGAGATGGCTACGGGTATCGTGCTGCAGACGGCGGTCAACTGCGTGGCGATGCAGCCCAACAACCTCGGCGAACTGCCGCAGTTTGAACTCGACTTCCTGCGCGCCCTGCCCACGACATGGGACGAGACACGCTTCATCGACGGCTTCCCCACACGCTATGCCGTGCTGGCCCGCTGCCATGGCAACGACTGGTATGTGGCAGGACTAAACGGCACCGACCAGCCGCTCACTCTCACCCTCGACCTGCCGATGATGGCTGGCACGACGGTGCAATACTATACCGACCGCCCCGCAGCGAAGACGCCCAACGCCATCCCCGAGGCTGAGTTGCGCCAACTGAAGGTGGATAAGAAAGGCCGTGCGAAGGTCACCATCCAGCCCATGGGCGGCATCATTCTCGTGAAATAGTAGCGAAAATAGCACCAATCTATCTCTCACGATGAATATCGAAAGACAGGAGGCACGGTTGCTGAGGTTTCTCAAAGACTGGACATTGCCCGTGGCGATGGCCGTGGGTACCGTAGTGTATCTTCTCTTCGCCTTCACGCCACAACTCGATGGGGCAGGGGAGTTCTTCGGACCCATTATCAGCGATATCTTCCCGCTTTTCATGTTCCTCATCCTCTTCGTCACCTTCTGCAAGGTCGACTTCCGTAGGCTGAGGCCGGTGGGATGGCATCTCTGGGTGGGGGTGTTCCAGGTGGTGTTCGTCATCATGGTAGTGGCGGCGGTACTTACCTTCCACATCCAGGGCGAGAACCTCATCCTGCTCGAGGCACTGCTCACCTGCATCATCGGGCCCTGTGCCGCGGCAGCCGCCGTGGTGACGGCAAAACTGGGAGGCGACCTCGAGGAGATGACCACCTATACGTTTCTCTCCAACCTCCTCACGGCTGTCATGGTGCCGGTGTGCTTCCCACTCATCGACCCCTCCGTGAGCATGGGGTTCTGGCACGCGTTCTTCCTCATTCTGTATAAGGTGTGTTTGGTGCTCGTGGTGCCTATGTTGCTGGCGTATGTCGTGAAACACTTTATGCACCGCCTGCATCAGTGGGTGGTGGGGGTGAAAGACCTCTCGTTCTACCTCTGGGGGTTCTCGCTCACCATCGTCACGGGAACGACGGTGAAGAATATCGTGCATGCCGACACCTCTGTGGCGTTCCTCGTGGTCATCGCACTGTCGGGACTCATGGTCTGTCTGCTGCAGTTTGCCGTCGGACGTTATGTGGGGCATTTCTTCCACCGCACACAGGAGGCCGGACAGGCCCTCGGACAGAAGAACACCGTCTTCGCCATCTGGATAGCCTATACCTATCTCAACCCCATCTCGTCGGTAGGACCTGGCTGCTATATCCTCTGGCAGAATGTCATCAACAGCATCGAACTGTGGGTGTTTGGAAAGGAAGCCAAAAGGAAGGAATCGGAATCAGGAAGTTGAAAGGATGTTAAAGGGATGTCATGAGGGAAAATAAAAGGGCATGAATCCCGTTTCTCAATGAGAATATCACATATAATAGTATATAGACAATGAAAAAGAAACTTTTGCTCTTCGTGAGCATCTTCTCTGCAGCCCTTGCTGTATGGGCGCAGTCTCCGCTCGACAGCCTCGACATCGTGGTCGACAAAGTGCTCGCAGGAGAGCCGGTAGACAATATCGAGACAACGGTAGAGAACGATACCTGCCGCCATAACGTCCTCATCTTCGGCGACTCCACGCTCGACGGTGTGGCACGACGCTTTGCCGACTACGCCCGTCAGAACGGGTATACGATGTACTCCTCGGTGTGGTATGGCGCTACACTGAAATGCTGGGCTTATACCACCGAACTCCCCCGGCTCATCAAGAAGGTGAAACCCACCTTCATCATCATCTCTCTCGGCACCAACGACCTGGGATATCATGATATCGCAGCCAGAGGCGAGGCGGTGAGGGAAATCATGCGCGAGATAGGCGACATTCCCTTCATCTGGATCGGCCCCATCTCGCTCAAGGCGGTGGCACGCGACCCGGGCATCGTGAATGTGATACGCGAGAATGTGGGGGCCGACCGCTTCTACGACAGTTACCACCTCAAACTGCAGCGCTTCCCCGACGGCATACATCCCACCTTTGAGGCCAGCGGCCACTGGGTCGACGGCGTGGCACGGTGGATGAGTGGTCCGGAGGCCCGTCACCCCATCGTGATGGAATATCCCAGAACCACCGCGCAGCAGTTCAAGCACGACGAGCGTCACCAGACGAAGTACAAAGGCACCAACAAGAACACTGGGAAAACCAATACGCTTCGTTGAGGTTGGGATTGGAGATGTGAGGTCGGGCCTCCGCCCGATTGAAGATTGAAGCCCCAAAAGTCACTGTAGACACTAAAAACCCTTTATCATAACGACCATGGAAAAGAAAACCCCAACAAAGAAAAGCAGAAGGCATCTGAAACCCTCCATCGCCCTCGAGAAACAACTCAGCAAGCAAATCTACAATGCCCTGCAGGGGGCGGTGGTAGAGGCCGTGCTCAAGAAAATACAGACATCGAGCGCCGACACTTACTGGCGGAGCAGCATGGAAGGCCACAGCCTGAAAGTGCAGGAAGACCTGCTGCCCGACTTCTACCGCCTTTGCCATGACGTGAAAAAGAAACTGCGCTTCGAGGAGCCGGTCGACTTCTACATCACCGGCGACTCCTCGGTGAATGCTTTCTCCGTGGCTGCCGAGGGAAAGGGCGAACCGAATATTGTGAACGTGAACTCGGCACTCTTCGACCTGATGACGGAAGAGGAACTGCGCTTCGTCATCGGACACGAACTCGGTCACCTCATCAACAAAGATACGAAACTCAACCGTCTCGTGCGCTTCGTCTTCCCGCCAGAGGCCGCCGTGCCCGTGTCGCTGCAATACAAAATCCGACTCCACGACCAACTGGCAGAACTGGTGGCCGACCGCTATGGGTATATGGCGACCGATGACCTGGGCGTGTGCGTCACGGCGTTCTTCAAACTCGCCTCCGGACTCGACCTGGTGAAGATGAACGTGAGCCTCGATGCCCTCATCGCCGACAACAACCGCCGCCTCAACTACTTTCTCAAAGATAAGGGCATCAGCCGTGCCACACATCCTGTGAACCCCATCCGCGTGCAGGCATTGAACCTCTTCTCTACGATGGAGACGCAGCAGGACCTCAACGATGGGATGGAGGAACTCATCTCCATCCTGCTCAAGGTGGGCGACAGCGAACTCGATGAGTACACCGCACAGTTCATCGTCTCGGCGGGCATCCTCGTCGCGAATATCGACAAGGCACTCAACCTTGAGGAATACCATGCCATCATCGAGAACCTCGCCGACCTGAAAATCTTCCCGCGAAAATTCATCGAAGAGGTGATGAAAGGCGACATCATGAAGACGTTCAACGACTCGGTGGAGAATATCCTCAAGATCAACCCGGGCATGCGCGAAGACATGCTCGAGTATATGATTCAAATCGTCATCTCCGACAAGACCATCTCCAACGAGGAGATGAACATGCTCTACGACTTCGGGCGCAACGTGGGACTGAGCGACATGGAGGTGGCCACCGCCATCGCCGTTGCCATACAGAAGAACTACATCCCCAGCATGGAAGCGATTTCGTAAAACAGGTCGCAGGCCTTATAGGTAAATAGTAACTATAGTTACTATCGACACTATAGTTACTATAATCTCTATAGATAGTTTTCCCCCGCCATCCAATGGCGGGGGAAAACCATATAAGCATTATTCCGAATCGGGAGAAGCCCGAAATAATCTTCAATTTTCAATCGGGCGAAGCCCGGTGAATTTTCAATCCTGAAAAGGCTTTATTTCTCTTTCTTGCTCACCCTCGTTGCCCAAACAAAGAAGAGGATGAGGAGGATGTAGGCGATGAGAGAGTATACTTCGGATAAGTGGTTCTCGAGCCATGCCTTGTCGATGAGGTCAATTCCTGCGAAACGCAGGATGGAACTCACCACACCCATCAGCGCACCACCGGCGATGAAACCGCTGGCTATCAGCGTGCCCTTCTCGCCACGCGCCTCGTTCACGGCTTTATCCTTGCTGCGGGTGGTGACAAACCAGTTCACGGCACCACCGATGAGCAGCGGTGTGTTCAACTCGATGGGGATGAACATGCCGAGGGCGAAAGGCAGGGCGGGAATCTTGCACACCGTGAGTAGGATGGCGATGACGGCACCGACGGCGTAGAGCAGCCACGGTGCTCCCACACCGTTCATCAGTGGGTCGATGACGGCTGCCATGGCATTGGCCTGTGGGGCAGCCAGGTTGTCGCTGGCAAAACCGTAGGTCTCGTTGAGCAGAATCATCACACCACCCACGGTGGCTGCCGATACAAGGGTGCCGAGGAATTTCCACGACTCCTGCTTCTTCGGCGTGGTGCCGAGCCAGTAGCCCACCTTTAAGTCGGTGATAAACGCGCCTGCCATGGAGAGCGCCGTACATACCACACCACCCATGATGAGGGCTGCCACCATGCCGGCGGTGCCCTTCAGACCCACTGCCACCATCACCACGGAGGCGAGGATGAGGGTCATCAGCGTCATGCCCGATACGGGGTTGCTGCCCACGATGGCGATGGCATTGGCTGCCACGGTGGTGAAGAGGAAGGCGATGACCGTTACCAGCAGGATGCCCATCACGGCGAAGAGCAGGTTGCCCTTCATCACACCCAGCCAGAAGAAGATGAAGGTGATGAGGATGGTGACGATGCTGCCGATGGCGATGACTTTGAACGAGATGTCACGGCTCGTGCGCTCCACCTCCTCCAGCGATGCTCCCTTGCCCTTCATCTCTTTCGATGCGAGGGAGACGGCACTCTTGATGATGCCCCACGAACGGATGATGCCGATGATGCCTGCCATGGCGATACCGCCGATGCCGATGCTCTTGGCATAACTCTTGAAGATGAGTTCCGGGCTCATCTCACCCACGGGAGTGGTGATGTTGGGGTCCCAGGCGTTGAGCACCTGGTCGCCGAAGAACAGGGCAATGCCGGGAACGATGAGCCACCAGACAGCCAGCGAACCGAGGCAGATGATGAAGGCGTATTTCAGACCGATGATATACCCCAGACCCAATACAGCGGCGCCGGTATTGATTTTGAACACCAGTTTTGCCTTGTCGGCCAACTGTTCGCCGATGGCGAAGACACGCGTGGTGAAGTTCTCGTTCCACCATCCGAAGGTAGCCACGATGAAGTCGTAAAGACCGCCCACCAGTCCGGCGATGAGCAACGGCTTGGCCTGGCTGCCGCCCTTCGCGCCGCTCACCAGCACCTGCGTGGTGGCAGTGGCCTCGGGGAAGGGGTATTTGCCGTGCATCTCCTTCACGAAATACTTGCGGAAGGGGATGAGGAAAAGGATGCCGATGATGCCGCCAAGGAGCGACGAGAGGAATACCTTGAAGAAAGAGGCTGTCATCTCAGGGTCGTCGGGATACTTCGCCTGGAGGATGTAGATGGCGGGGAGAGTGAAGATGGCTCCTGCCACCACGGCACCCGAACAGGCACCGATGCTCTGGATAATCACATTCTCGCCCAATGCATTCTTGCGCTTCGCTGCCGTAGAGGCTCCCACAGCGATGATGGCGATGGGGATGGCGGCCTCAAACACCTGGCCCACCTTCAGTCCAAGGTAGGCAGCAGCGGCAGAGAAGAGCATGGCCATGATGATACCCCAGGTCACCGACCAGGCGTTAACTTCGGGATAGGTACGCCCCGGTTTCATCACCGGCTCGTAGTTCTCTCCCTCTTTCAGTTCCCGAAACGCGTTCTCGGGCAACTGGATGATGTCTTTTTCTTCCATTGTGATAATGTCTTTATGATGATTTTTACGATTTCTTCCTCAAGTATTTCGTCCACGCATACCACTTCCGGTGTTTCAGGTAGTCTTCCTCGTGCTCATGCAGGTAGGCCTCGCGCTCCAATGAGATGCGGTAGTAGGCGCGCCCGGGGGTGGGGAGTTTCACCAGCCACTCCACCAGATACCAGATATAGAAGAACACGATACCCATCTCCAGGAGTTGCGCGGTGTGTATGCGCTCATGGTTGATGAGCCGCGGCGTCAGGTGGGTGTCGTGGTGGCAGAAGAGCACCCCCATGATGTTCATGGCGGTGTAGCCTCGTGCTGGCAGGTATTTGTTGCGGATGATAATCATTGGCGACAAATTTAGACAAAATTTGGGAATTTTGTGCCAGTAGGCAAAAAAATGTTTCTGTCTGTAAGGTCAAAATGCGATTAAGCGAGAGGAAATCCGAAAAACTTTTGGATTTCCAATCGCTTAGTCGTACCTTTGCATGATAAAAAACCCGATGTTGATTTGAAAAGAGAAACCCTTTGTCGGAGCGTGCTGCGCTGCATGATGGCCGTCGTCATGGCGATGGCTGGTCATGCAGTGGCTTCTGCGCAGTCGTTTCTCTCCACCCATACCTCGACGTTGGAGAAGAATGGCTGGAGTGCTTCGGTGGAGTTTCCTACCGATGGCGACAAGGCTGTGATAGAGAGTGTGATGCGCTGGATAGCCGACGTGCTCGACATCGACGAAGGGCGCAGAACCAATGTCTACGGGATGCTGCAGGCCTCCAGCGACGCTTTCTTGGCTTCACAGCAGTCGTTCAAGCGCACGATAGAGGTGGAGCGGTCGTATGAAGATGAAGGGTGCGTCACCTTCGAGGCGATGGTCACCGACAAGGGCTCAGAAACCTGGCGCTGGGCCGACTGCGCCTCGTTCAGCAAGCGCGACGGTCACCGTATCAAACTCAATGAGATTTTCAAGTGCGACAAGTCTGACATCTGCCGGCTGATGTGGCAGTACCGGGGCGACCTTCCCCTCGATGCCGACGGTCCCGAAGACCTGGTGCCGGTGAATGCCGGCTTCATCGATGGCTGGATAGTGGTCATCGGCCCCGCCCTGCATTACACGGGCGCCCCTTTCCGCCTGCGCTACGAAGAGATTCTTCCTTATCTGCGCACGAGCGAGAACGGCTATTTCACCTACTGACCTCACTTTTTTTGTCTTTTGTCCTTTCAACAGGAAGTCAACCTGAACTACTGTCACGATGATGCCCGGGTAATTGCTGTTTGATTCGTCTGTAATGTATGTCAATGTTTTAAAAACTGTATTTCAACTTTACCCAGAGTTCTGAGTTCTTCTTATAGAGGGCGAACAATCCGCTGTCTGCATGAAAATAGTCATAACCCATGGTGGCGTGCAACTGGTCGTTCAGGGCGTAGTCTGCACTCAGACGATTGAAAATGCCGCCGTTGGTCACGTCGATGTAGGCAAAGGTCTGCAGCGACAGAAGGTTGTGCAGCAGGTCCTTTGAGACGCGGAGGGTAGAGATTCCTGTATTCCGGTGTTCTCCCCATGCGACGTACTTATGAGCGTATTGTGCCGACAGTGACCAATCGTTGCCTGCATACCAGTCTAAACCTATCAAGGCATTTGTGGATGCAGCACGAGGAACATCTTTGACACCCGTTGCCGTTTGAGCCTCGTCAAAATATTCAGCAATTTCCCCTCTTACCACGAACTTGCCGAGGGGCAGCGACATATCTGTTCCCAGCATCGTCATGCGGCGATATTCCCCCATGCCGTTACACATCACGGGCTGCTTGTTCCACGTATGCATGGCAGAAATGGAAAAATCGATGCCGCTAAGGAAGAACGACAGCCTGCCGCCATACTCCATATTATACAACTTGGTCGCAGGCTCATCACCGATGGAAACAGGTCCTATTGACCACGGGTTCTTCTCATCGGTAGGCAGGTCGAAAAACGAACTGACGGGTATCACCACCGCCTCGAACCTCCATTTCTCCCGTGAGTAACGCAGACGCAGACCACCCACAGGGATACGGATGTCGTCGTAGTCTTGCGCCAAGAACTCCGTATAGTCCATTGGCGAGATGATATCCGTGAGTCGCAGCGCATCGGCCACACCCCAGGTGATGATCTGCCGTCCTGCACGCACGTCCCAATGGTCATCGGAATAGTAGGCATACGCCTCGCGCAACTGCAAACCCGTGCGGTCTTTCAGGATGGCATTGTAGATCAAGTTGGCCGAGACGAAAGCCCCCGCATGCCCCTTCTCCATGGTCACCTCGCCACGCACACGACTGCGCGACGACATCCAGTCGTTGGGACTCTCCGTGCGCACGGCATGATAGGTGTCAACGAATCCCTTCACGCCTACGCGGAGGGAATCCTCGTCCTGCGCTGAGGCAGGACGAGGGAGCAGGCACCACAATATTGCTGTGATGATGACAGGTCTCATAAGCCTTTCTCCAGTTTGGCCACCGTAAACAGAGCCTTGTCCACCTTCACGTTGTACTGCGAGTTCTTCACCACGATGGTGGTGCTGTGCTCCGTCTGCACGTTTCTCATCTCCATCTTCTGAATGGTCCAGAAACCTTGAATCTTCTTCACCTCCAGAATGTTGAGCACTCGGTGCAACTTGTTGAGTTTGTCGAAGTACTCCACATGGTCGGCAATCAGACAGTCCTGACGAATCCACGACACTTTCCTGCTGTAGATCTCGCGCTTGTCCACTGGCACCGATTCCACCACCCAGCACTTGTGACCGTTTCTCATCTCTTCGCGCAGCAATTTGTGCTTGTCCTCGTCTACATGGCGCTGCCCCATATCGTCGTAGGTAAAATCCGTGCCCATAAAGTAGTCCGTCTTTGACGACGAGCCGCTGATACGTCGTGTTTTCTTCATCGCAGGCAGGTAGAGCCACTTGGCGTCTTCCTTGCCTATCTTGTCGTAATCCCACGTCAGGAACCCCGTCCCTTTCACGTCGCCCGGATAGGTAAAGAACATCATCTTCTTCGTGTCCTTACCCTCGTCCATCGCCCACGATGTCACCTTGCGCTGGCGTGTGCTGCCGTTCTTTTTCCTGAGTGTCAACTCCATCTCTCCATAGCGTGTGTTGCCGTCCGGACGGTCCTTTACCTTCTGAATCACATCGCGACCCGTCAATTGTTGGGCGCCCATCTCACTCACTGCCATCATGCAGGCAGCCAATAACAATACAATCTTTTTCATATTCATAATATTATAACTGTTTTGCCCGGCTTTGCCACTTGGCATCGCCGTGAATTTCTCTAATTTCTCTCCTTCCCAAACACCTTGCACTTACTCACAAGTATGGGTGTCACCAGCAAATCTGCAGCCAATGCCGACAGGATGCCGATGATAGCCATCAGACCGAAGTTGATGCACATGGTGCAGGCTGATGTGCAAAAACTGGCAAACACTGCCGATGTGATGATACTGGTAATGACGATAGCCACACCCACCACGCGGAAGGTCCTGCGGATGGCACTCTGATAGTGCAGCGTGCGGTCGTATTCCAACTTCGAGTGGTTGATGAAGTGGATGGTGTCGTCAACCGCCATACCCAGCATCATGGGCAACAGCGTGGCCGTCATCATGTCGAGTGGCACGCCCATCCAACCCATATAGCCTCCCACGAAAATGGCAGGCATCATGTTGGGAATGAGTCCTATGAGCCCCACGCGGATACTTTGGAAGGCTATCATCAGTATCACGCCGATGATGAGGATGGAGATGACGAACGAGAGCATCTGACCGCGCACCAGATACTGCATCATGGTGACATATTGGGGAATGTTGCCTACGGTGGTGATTTTTGCCCCGGGAAACAGTGCCTCGGCATCGGCCTGAATCTGCGCCATCTCGCGCTCTACCTGCGCTGAATTGAAGTCGGATATCTCCACCATCAGCCGTAGGCGACGGTAGTCGTAATCTACCCAATATTCTGATTCTGTGCCACCTGCATTCTCGTAGAGCAGGATTTCCTGCGCCACTTCTTCCTCCGTATCAGGAACGCGATAGCAGGCCGTGTCGCCGTCGTTCAACGTCTGGTTCAGGTCCTTGATGATGTCGAGAATCGAGGTGGTGCGTTTGGTCAGGGCATATTGGGCCACCTTCTGCTGCAATTCGTCCAGTCGTCTCAAGTTCTCTGGTTCCTTGGCCTCATCATTGTTAGGCAGTTCCACGATGAGGTCGTAGGAATAGAGCGAGCCCAGTTCAGAGCGCCCTACATCCATCACCTCCTTCACGTAGGGCACGTCCTCGCCCATCGTGCGCTCGATGTCGAAGGCCGCCTCAATCTTCCATAGGCCAACACATAGCAGGATGCACACCACAAGAAACGACCAGCCAATCTTCTTGGGATTCCTCAACACCACATCGCTCAGGCGCACCATCACTGCTGTCCAGCGTGTGTCGCTCTCGTCGGTAAAGCCATCCTTGGGGCGCTTGTCTTTCCCGAAAGACAGCAGTACGGGCGAGACGATGAGCGACGTCAAGAGCACAAACAGCACACTCATGGAACTAATGACACCGACGCAATGCATCGGACGGATGGGGATGACGAGGAACGACAGCAGCGACACCAGTGTGGTAAACCCGCAGAAGAACACCGACCAGCCAATCTCCTTCATCGTCTCGATGATGGCCTTCTTGCGCTTGCCGTGAATACGCATGCGCCCGCGGAAATACGAGAAGATGTGGATGTTGTAGGCGATGGCGACAGCAAAGGCCAGGATGGTGGGAATCATCAGCACGGTGGAGTCGACGTACATCTGCGTCCAACCCGCAATGCCGTAGGTGATAAACAGTCCGCCAACAACCGAGATAATCGGTGCCAGCACGCCCCTCAGCGAGCGGGTCATGCAGAGCATCACCACCATGCAAATCAGTGTGGCAATCATCATCAGGCGCCCCATCTCCTCACCTATATAATTCGTCTTGCAGTTGGTCACGTAGGGCATGCCGGTGCCTTTGGGATGCAGCGAGGCATATGCTGGCTTCTTGATGATATGCTCTACCTCCTGACCCGTGATGATGTCGGGTGCCACTGTGCCCTGCTTTTTCCATACGCTGTCTTTAGGAAACTGGCGCAACTTCACCATAACCCACGAGAGGTCGCCTTTCTCAGAGATAAGTTTTCTCGCCACGTGGGGCTTGCTATAGGCCCGCGCCTTGATGCTGTCCATTGCAGCCGTGCCGTCGGCAGGAATGTCCTCTGGCACTATTTGTTCGATGGTCATCCCCTCGTCACTGCCCACCATAAACTCGATATCCGTCAGCGACGTCACCTTGTCGGCATACGAGAGGCTGTCAAGCAGTTCGTTCGACAACATCCTTAATGTCGTCAGATTCTCCTTCGTAAAGTGGTTGTCACATTGCGTCAACACGCCTACATAATAGTCATTGCCGAAGTGCGACTTAAACTCTTCGGTCATCACCAGCATGGGGTCATCCTCGATGAAATAGTCGTCGAACGACGTCTCCTTAACCATGCGTTTCATGCCGACGACCGACACGACAATCACCAGTCCGAAGATGCCTAATGTTATCCAGCGCATCTTCAGCAGTTGCCTCGCAAACTGTGCGAACAACTCATTAATCCTTTCAATCTTCATAACATACTATATTTATAGTTTTCAAAAACGAACAATGTTCCAATTTGTTCATAAAAAAAAGAAGACCCGCATTGCTGCGAGTCTTCTCTGTCTTTGATGCCGAAGCATTCCTATTTATTCTTAACCTTTTCATTTGTTGTAAAATTTCCGACTGCAAAGGTATGGCAGAAAAATGACACTGGCAATACCTAAAAATGGCTATTTTTATTGATCAGTGCACGCCAGCCTGTAAACTCAAACTGAATGTAATCCTCGATGGCACGCTTAATCTCGTGGGCGGAGAGTTCGTGCTTGATGACCTCTGAGATGAAACCGAACATCCACACCATGTGGACATGATAGGTGAACGGTGTGCGGATGCCACTGAAACCAGGATACTTGCGCTTGAACTCATCCATAAACTCCAAGACCAAATGCGTACACTCCTCAGTATACTCGTCGATATAGTTCTCGAGTGATGACCCCTGCGACTGATAGAGCAGCAGTTTGAGTTCGTCGCGATGGTTGTTGATGAGCCGCAAATAGGATTGCACGTGGTCGGCCAGCATGTCGTCGCTCTCGCCAAGGGCATAGCACACAAACTGGTCCTGGTCGTTCACGTTGTGGTGCTCGTGCATCATCTGCTTCAACTCAGTGATGAGCGGTCTTACGATATGACGAAACAACTCATCCTTGCTCTTGAAATAATTGTAGATATTGCTCACACCGATGCCTGCACCCTTGGCAATGTCGCGCATGGAGGCCTTGGCATAGCCGTCTTTCAGAAACACCTGCTTGGCAATCTCTGCTATATGCTCGCGCGTATAATCCTTTTTTACCTGCATAGCCTGATGGTTAAAAGACGAGCATCGTTTCGAATTGTCTGCAAAAAAAGAGGCACCGCATCTCTGCGATTCCTCCTGATTTTTACCTTGACAATCTGATGTCTGCTGTTCTTTGTCATGATCGATTCCATTTCTCGACTGCAAAGATACGGCGATAAAACGAGGTGCGCAACACCTAAAACGCGGTATTTTAAGCATTGCGCACCTGCAAAATCCTGAATAAACAGGTTAATCAGAAGTAGGTATTAAAACGTAACAAATGCCGCCCCCAGTCCTCTTAGAAACTGAAGAATCCGAAGAAGTAGATGACGGCAGCCCAGGTGGTGCTGGTCATGTTCCTTACGTTGCCTATCTGGCGCCCGTCCTTGTAGATGTCGCCGTTGGAGCGCACGTCGCCGGCCTTTCTTCCGTCGATATACACCTCGCCGTTAGAGCGTATGTCGCCAGCCTTGCGCCCACTCTTGTAAACCTCGCCGGAGCGTACTTGCCCCATGCTGCGTCCGCTGACGTAGATGTCGCCGTTGCTTTGAATCCTTCCCGCTTCACGTCCTTGGATGAACACCGTGCCGTCGGGCTTGACAAAGCCTACCTGACGGCCACTTGCCCACAGTTCCATGTTGCGCTGTTGCTGTTGTGCTGCCGTCGAGGTGCTGGCACTGGTGGATGTGCTGGTGGTCACGGGGTAGGTGGTGGAGCGGGTGGTTGTGCCCGAAGAGGTGCTGGTGGATGTGCCGGTAGTCACGGGATAGGTGGTGGTGCCGGTGGATGTTCTAGTGGTGGTGCCGGTGGATGAGCCGGTAGTGGTGGTGCCGTTGGTGCTTGACATGGCACCGAAGACACTGCCCACGGTACTTGCCGCGCCGATGACGCTGCCCACGGTGCCGGCGGTGCTGAGCACGTCACCCACAGTGCCCGAGGCTCCTGCCACATTGCCGATGACACTGCCTGTTCCTGTTACGGCTCCGATGATGCTGCCTATGCCGTAGAGTGAGTTGCCTTGTGTGCCGCAGCCGGTGAGCGTGGCGGCGGCAAGCATGATAACAAAGATGTTTTTGTGTTTCTTATTCATGATGAAAAGCAATTAATAGTTTATATTCAAGCAAAGCCTAATTTTCAATTATCCATTATCATTTTTCAATGTTCAGTCGGCCGAAGCCTGCTTGGCTCTTCACGATATACACCCCTTGTGGCAGGTGGCGTGTGGCATTCTTGCCTTGAGCGATGATGGCACCGCTGAGGGTGTAGACAGTGACATCGTTGTTCTCAATGTCGCTGACAGCGATGGTGGGGATATCGGTGGTGGCGCTTGCCGTATTGCTCAGTGCCGATTCCAGTTTCTCGTCGCCATAGAGCAGGGTGAGTTGGATATGGTGCTCACCGTCGCTCAGCGGGCCTAAGAGATATCCGCTGCGCTTGCCGTCGATGGTGGTAAAGAGGCTGTTGTCCACATACACATTGTATCCTGTCACCTCCATGGCATCCTCGCCCAGTTGGGTAAACGTCACGTCATCGGCCATGAGCATGAAGGCATCGGTTTCCGAGGTGATGTCGCGGATGGCGAAATAGGTGGTGCCCATGGGCAGTGTCACGGTGATGCGTGTCCATTCGTCTGTGCTGCTCAGCCTGTGGGTGTCGCCCAGTTTCGTGAAGTCGGCGGGCGCATTTCCTGTGGTGGAGTAGAGCACTTCTACCTGCGCGTTGGGATAGTATTCGTTCATTGTCTTCGCATAGAGTGTCACTGTCTGTGGTATGCCTGGCAGAAGCGGTGAGATGAGCCAGTTGTCTTGGTCGAGCACTTGGTTATTGTCGGGGTTCACCGAATAGATGGTGGCGGCATACTGGCTGCCCGAACGTGGGGTGAGCGACGGCACCTGAGAGGTGGCGTCGGCAACGAGGGCGTTGGGCTTGAAGATGATGAACGAGAAGGCAGTGCCCTGACCCGGGTAGTTGATGCTGCTGAAGATGCCGCCAGCCAGACCGCCGTCGCCGTCGTGGTTGGTCCATGGGGCGAAGTCGGTGAGCCACGGGGTGTAGCCCTCGAAGTCGTCGGTGATGGTGTGCAGTGCTTTCACCTCTCCCTGCGGATTGGTCCAGTTCAGGTTCACATACTGGCCGTCGCCGCTTCCGGTCAGGTCGCTGATGGCGGTTGTGGGATAGTTGCCGATGATGATGTCTTCGGTGGTCTTGTTGTTGTCGGGATTCTGGTCGGTGTCATAGATGACCTCGGCGGTGAGCAGCGCCTCGCCTGTCATGGTGATGTCGGGACGGAAGGTGAAGTGGTGCTCGTTGTGTTCGCCCAGTTTGATTTGTGAACCCGATGCCTCTCCCAGAAGTGTCTCCGTGCTGCCGCGCAGCAAGGTGAGTTTCACGGAGTAGTCGCCGATGAGCGACTCGCCCAGGTTGCTCACCGTCACATTGATGTCGGCCTGCTGTCCAGCGAGGAATGTCGATGGTGCCTCGGTGGTGACGGCGATGTCGTCGCCCACGTCGTTGAGCAGGATGAAATCATCGAAGCCCACGGAAGTGCGTGCTTTGGTGGCAGTGGCGAGGAAACGGATGATGACATAGTCGTCACCGGTATATCCGGCGAGGTCGACACTCGCTTGCAGCCAATTGCCGTCGGGATTGATAGTTGCCATGTCATATACAGCCACGTCGTCGATGGTGCCTTGCTGGGCACGGTCTACCTGCACGGTAAGCGTGGCGGTGCTGTTGTGTGAACTGTAGTACTTGAAGAAGAGTTTCGGGTTGTTGTTGCCCTTGAGCGATATCTTGCGGGTACCCACGACGGCTTTGTCGTTGGCAGCCTGTGTGATAAACATCATCGAACCGCCGTCGCCGTCGGCGCTGTTCCCGCTGAGTCCCCAATTGGTGTCGCCTTCTACGGGCGTGGCCCACCAGAATTGTGAGCCGTGGATTTTCTGGTCGGCGAATGACTCTTCGAGGGGGATGCCCACGGGGTCGCCTTTGATCATGTGCCCGAGGGTGGCGTCGCTCTCGCTGTCGTCATTGCCTTGTGCCGTCACGGCGAGGTAGAACCATGCCGGGGCACCGCCAAGATCCACCGCGGTGGTATATGACGTGCCTGTCAGCGTGGAGAGTTTGTCGGCTAACTTGTTGTTCTCCACCGTGTAGACACTGTTCTTTACCTGACTCACGTCCACGTATCCGCCGTGCCTTCCCACGGGGGAGTTCTCCCAACTGATGGTCACGGTGCCGTTGCCATTGTCCACCAGTTGCGCATAGAGCGGACTCTCCGGTTCGTCGATGCCGATAAATACGCTGGTGGTGGCTGTCTCGCCGAGGCCCGCTTCATTGGCGGCACGCACGGTGTAGGTGGCCATGCCGTTCACCGTGACGCTTTCGTCGGTGAACGAGCAAGTGGTGCCGGGGGCGATGTTGCTGTCGATGGTGCCAATGACGTTGCCGTCGCGTGCTATCACCATATAGTCGAGTTGGGTGAGTGTCTCGCCGTTGATGGCTTTCGTGGGTGTCGTGAACGTAACCGTGGCTCCCATGCCGCCTTGTGGTGCAGCGGTGGCGGTGAGGCTGGTGGGTGCTTGTGGCGCCGCAAGGTCCATGGCGTCACCGATGCGGAAACGGTAGAGTTCGGTATAGATGCCCACAGTAGCCGTCTCTTGCAGACCGATGCGGTAGACACCGCTCTCGGCTACGCTGAACTTTGTGGAGTAGGTGGTGGGGTCGTCAGGGGCGATGGCGGTGGTACCTATCAGTTCGGTGTAGCGCTTCGGGTCAGTCTCGCTCATAGGGCCGTATGCCATGCGCATCTTCCCTCCGTAGGCTGTACTGGCATCAAACTCCACGTCATACAACTTGCCTTTTTCCAGGTAGAGTGGTGGCGAGAGCATCCAGTCGTTGTTGCCGTTGTTGCCCATTCCGATGCGCATATTATGATAGGTGCGCTCGAAATACCATGTCTCGCCGTCGTTGTTGGCATCTACAATGGTCCAATACGACTCAATGGCGTTCATGTCGTCGAACGTCACTTCATAGGTCGGGGTGATATATTCACCTAAGGCAGCCCTGTTGGAGAATGTCTTGCCTGATGGGGTGGGGTAGTCGTCGGTAAAAGCCTCTACGGAATAATAGAGATAGGTGAGGTCGTCGGGCGAGAACTGTGTGGTATAGGTGGTGTTGGCGGTGGTCGTCACCAGTTCTCCGCTGGGTTCGGCATATACATGGTAGCGGATGTTTTCTGGCACCACATATCCGCCGTGCTGGCCCTTCGTGCTTGGCGTCCATGTCAGGCTGACGGTGCCTGAAGCATCGATTTGGAGTGTTGCCGATGGTGGGGCCTCAGGACTGTCGTAGCCCGCCCATGCGTCTACATATGATGCGCCGCCCTCACCGGATGTGTTGGCAGCGAGCACGCCGAGATGCAGCAACTGGCCTGTAGGCAGGCCTTCCACGGTGATGGTCTTCTGCTCTCCCGCTGATGCCTGACCTGTCGCCACCACGTCGTCGTTCCATCTCACCACGTAGGAAAGGTCGTCGCCGAGTACCTGTGTGCCATTGTTGGTGAGCATGGGCATGGTGAAGGTGAGGTCGATGTTGTTGGGATTGCTGCTGTTGTAGGTCCAACTGAGGTTCTCCACCATACTGGGAGAATTGTCGTCTACTCCCGAGGCGGTGAGGTAGAGGTCGCCGAACTGCACCACATTGTCGAACTCATAGCATTTGATGGCTTCGGCTGTATGGAGGTCCACCTCTGCCATGCCTGTGGTTAAGTCGGGCTCTACGAATGCCCAGTAGAGTTTTCCCTGGCTGCTGTCGATGGCAGCGGCTTGGTGGTATGTGCTTGGCGTAAGGCCGGTGTTGCCTACAAGGGTCTCGTTGCCGTTGCTCTTGTCAATCTTATAGAGGTCGCCTTGTGAGTCGATGCCATAGAGTTGTCCGTCGGTATCGTCGATGGAGAGAACGGTGTAGATGCGGTTGGCATTGGATATCTTGGTGCGTACGAGGGTGGCGTAGTTCATCTTGCAGAACTCGAGCGACTTTCCGTCGGAGGTGTAGTAGAAGCCGTATGAGCGTTTCGTCTCTTCATCATAGGGCGTGTTGGTATAAGCGAGGTATTTCAGGTCTTGGTTGGGGATGAGTCTGGAGGCGTCGCCATCCCATTCCATCTTGGCGAGGTTGAACTTATACACCACGTAGATGGTGCCGTAGATACCGTAGTCGTAGCCTATCGCAAGATAGTAGTTGTCGCCGATGATGGCACTGCCGTATTCGGCATACATAATGCCCTCGCTGTCGAGGTAGATGGTATTGAGGTCGGGCGAGGCACTCGTCACTTCGTAGATGCCATATTGTGGGCTGTAGTCCGGCCACTCGAAGTTGGCGAGGAGTGTGCCGCGGAAGACGGAACCTGCCGAGGTGGCAAAGGGCATCTTCCGTTGCCTTGAAGGAATATTGAACCGTGGCATCTGGATGCCCCCTTCGCGGCTGGCGCGTATCATTTGCCGCTGTTGGTTCTCGCGTTGCGCGAAGAGGCTGTTGTCTGCAGGTTTGTTGTCATACTCGCGCTGCGATATTACGTTGAGGGGAAGTTGCGCCTCTGCGGTGATGGCGCACAGCATCATGATGATGAAGGCAATAGGGTAAAGTAAGCGCTTCATAGGCTGTAATGATTTTCTTCGGGTTTTTGTCTCTCCGATGGATAATTGGGGTTTTTACGGTTATGGGATATTTTTTTGCAAATATAATATATTCCCCTTATTATCTCCTACATTTTTCCGCAAAAAAAAATTGAAAAAATCATTTCATCGTCAGTCACCAAACAGCAACGCCCCCATGGTGTTGAGGCCATGGGGGCGTTTGTGTGTCGCAACGGAAAGCGTGAGGATTAGTTTCTGAACACCAGTCCGTTGCCGAAAGAGTCGATGATGATGGGCTTGTCGCGGCTTACCTCCTCGGCGAGGATGCGCCGTGAGAGGTCGTTGAGCACATAGTGTTGAATGGCGCGCTTCACGGGCCGTGCACCGAATTCTGGGTCGTAGCCCATGTCGGCGAGATAGTCGATGGCATGGGGCGTTACCTCCAGTTCGAAGCCCTGTGGGGCGAGCATGCGCTTCACGCTGTCTATCTGCAGGCGCACCACGTCGGCAATCTCGCTCTTGGTGAGCGGCAGGAACATGATGGTCTCGTCGATACGGTTGAGGAACTCCGGGCGTATCGTCTTCTTCAGCATCTCCATCACCTGTGTCTTCGTCTCCTCGATGAGTTGGTCGCGGTTGCTGTCGTCGAGGCGTTCAAACTGCGACTGTATATACTGGCTTCCGAGGTTCGAGGTCATGATGATGATGGTGTTCTTGAAGTTCACCGTGCGTCCCTTGTTGTCGGTGAGGCGTCCGTCGTCGAGCACCTGGAGCAGGATGTTGAAGACATCGGGATGGGCCTTCTCTATCTCGTCGAAGAGCACCACGGAGTAGGGCTTCCGCCGCACTGCCTCGGTGAGTTGTCCGCCCTCGTCGTAGCCCACGTATCCCGGAGGCGCTCCGATGAGTCTCGACACGCTGTATTTCTCCATATACTCGCTCATGTCGATACGCGTCATCATGCTCTCGTCGTTGAAGAGATATTCGGCGAGGGCTTTCGCCAGTTCCGTCTTTCCCACGCCCGTTGTTCCCATGAAGATGAACGAGGCGATGGGGCGCTTCGGGTCTTGCAGACCCGCCCTCGAACGGCGTACGGCATCGCTCACGGCGGTGATGGCCTCGTCTTGTCCGATGACGCGTCGGTGAAGTTCTTCTTCGAGGTGGAGCAGTTTCTCACGCTCGCTCTGCATCATTCTGGTCACGGGGATGCCGGTCCAGCGGCTCACCACTTCGGCAATGTCGTCGGCGGTCACCTCCTCACGCACGAGGGAGTCGCTTCCCTGTGCATCGTGCAGTTGATGCATGGTTTGCTCTATTTCCTGTTCCAGGGCCTGCAACTTGCCGTAGCGTATCTCTGCCACACGGCCGTAGTTGCCTTCGCGCTCTGCCCTGTCGGCCTCAAACTTCAACTGCTCCATCTGCTGCTTGTTTTGCTGGATGCGGTCTACGAGGGCTTTCTCGCTCTCCCATTTCGCCTTGAAGGCGGATTCTTTCTCCCTCAGGTCGGCAATGTCCTTGTCGAGTTGTGCCAGTTTGGGCTGGTCGTCCTCGCGCTTGATGGCTTCGCGCTCTATCTCGAGTTGTTTCAGTTTACGGGTAATCTCGTCGAGTTCCTCGGGCAGGGAGTCGCGCTCCATCCGCAACTTCGCGGCGGCCTCGTCCATCAGGTCGATGGCCTTGTCGGGCAGGAAGCGGTCGCTGATGTAACGCTCGGAGAGTTTCACGGCGGCGATGCAGGCATCGTCCTGGATACGCACCTGGTGGTGGTTCTCATAGCGCTCCTTCAGTCCACGGAGGATACTGATGGCGCTGGCCTCGTCGGGCTCGTCCACCATCACCGTCTGGAAACGCCGCTCGAGAGCCTTGTCTTTCTCGAAGTATTTCTGGTATTCGTTGAGCGTGGTGGCGCCGATGGCCCTCAGTTCTCCTCGTGCGAGGGCCGGCTTGAGGATGTTGGCGGCGTCCATGGCACCTTCGCTGGCGCCTGCGCCCACGAGGGTGTGTATCTCGTCGATGAAGAGGATGATGTTTCCGTCGCTCTTCACCACCTCGTTGATGACGCTCTTCAGGCGTTCCTCAAACTCGCCCTTGTATTTCGCGCCGGCGATGAGTTGTCCCATGTCGAGTGAGAAGATTTGCTTGTCTTTCAGGTTTTCCGGCACGTCACCGCGCACGATACGTCCGGCGAGGCCTTCAACGATGGCGGTCTTTCCGGTGCCCGGCTCGCCGATGAGCACGGGGTTGTTCTTCGTGCGTCGCGAGAGAATCTGGAGCAGGCGTCGTATCTCGTCGTCGCGCCCGATAACGGGGTCGAGTTTGCCGGCACGGGCGGCCTCCACGAGGTTTTTCGCGTATTTCGACAGACTCTGGTAGTTGTCTTCAGCCGACTGCGACTTCACGTTGTTGCCCTGGCGCAGTTCGTTGATGGCGGCGCGCAGGTCGTTCTCGGTGATGCCTGCATCGCGGAGGATGCGGCTGGCGGTAGACTGCACGGTGAGCAGGGCGATGAGCATGGGTTCTATCGACACGAACTCGTCGCCCATCTTCTGTGAGATGTCGAGGGTGCGTTGCAGCACGGTGTTCGTGGCGCTGCTGAGGTAGGGCTCGCCGCCGTGCACACGGGCGAGGTGACTGATTTCGCTGTCGGTCACCTTTTCTATCTGTGCGCCGTTGGCACCCGTCTTCTGGAAGATGTAGTTGCAGATGTCCTTGCCTTTCACCATGATGCCCTTGAGCAAGTGCTCGGGCTCTATGGCTTGCTGGCTGTTTCGCTCGGCCGTGCTCACTGCTTCTTGCACGGCCTCTTGAGCCTTGATGGTGAATTTCTCGAATGTCATGGTTTTCTCCTTTCTTGATTTTGTTTTTCTTTCTGCCCAAGAAGCGCAAAATCCATTCCATTCAAGAGCGGTGTGACAAAATGGCAGAGGAGGGTGGCATTATGGGCGGTGTGGGCGGCTCCCATCCTGCCCATCTAAGAAAGCCTTGATCTCCTTTATCACGGATTCTCCTTTGCGGCGGCCTTCGTCGTATACGGTTTGCATCTCTTTGGGGTCGTGCGAGGTGTGGCCTATGGGCAAGGGGGCATCAGGGCGGATGACGTAGGCGGTGCCGGCAGCCTCGCTCTGGGCCACCTCATCGAGTTGGGCATTATACATGATGTGCCGCTCGGCAAGGGCACGCACCATGTTGGGGTATCGGCGCAGGTTGACGCGTAGGAGCGGCATCAGGCGGTTGGGCTTCTTGCGGTATCCGGCAGGTTGGGTAAGCACCACCACGTTGCGTCCGTAGCCTTCGCGCTCGAAGAACTTCAGCGGTATGGAGTCGGCAACGCCGCCATCGAGAAGTTTGTATCCGTCGAGTTCCACCACACGCGATACCATGGGCATCGATGCCGACGCGCGCACCCAGTCGAAGAACTTGTGTCCGCCCTTGTCGCAGCGGTGGTATACCGCCTTGCCCGTCTCCACGTCGGTGCACACCACATAGAATGCCGTGGGGTTGGCCTCGAAAGCCTCGTTGTCGAAGATGTCGTATTTCGTGGGTACCACGTGGTAGGCAAACTCCGCCCCGAAGAGGTCGCCTGTTGTCAGCCACGACCTGATGCTGCAATAACGCCATTCCTTCGCCATGAGTTTGTTGTAGCGGAGAGCCCGCCCTTTCTGGTTGGAGATGTAGTTGCAGCCGAATGCTGCCCCTGCCGACACGCCAACAATGCCGTCGTAGGTGATGCCATGGTCCATCATCACGTCCATCACGCCTGCGGAGAAGAGTCCTCGCAGTGCGCCTCCCTCAAGAACTAATCCTTTCTTCATGATGCAAAAATACGCAATTTTCCCCATTATGGCAAATTTTTCATCTACCAAATGCCGGCATTGGAAATGGGAGCGGACTTGGGCCGTGTGTGGCTCACAAACCTTGGCATCGGCATCTCGTGAAAGCAGATATGCAGCGCGATGGCGCGTGTCATCAGCAGGTCGTCGTGCTTGCCGTCCACGGCACCATAACTGCCGTTCTGCCGTCGCACGTAGGTGGTGTATTCGTCGAGGCAGCGGTTGTCGCGTTCCACATACAGTTGTTCTCTCACCGCCTCCACCAGGGTGGAGATAATCTCGGGCTTTGTCTTCACATTGGTGTGGAACCCGTATTTCACCGGTGCTCGCTGCCGGATGTCCTCGGCACTTTGCCTGCGTGCATAGAGGTGTGGGTAGATGTCGCGTATGGTGTTGAGGATATACGACGACTGGTCGCCGCCTTCGAGCCAACGGTCGTCGTCGTGGGTCTCCAGGGTGTTCGACTCCACTACGAGCAGGGCGTCGTCATAATAATGGGCCACTTGCACCGCCTTCCATGCCAGCAGGTCCATGTCGATGTGCCCGTACCACTGTGCGCACACCTCGGGCCGTTCGCCCTCCATCATCCAGTAGCGGTCGATGACGCAGATGACCGACCAGTCGGCCTTGGCGCTCCTTCCGCCGATGTCCACCACCACGAGGTAGCGGTCGGTCACGTGTCCGTCGTCGAAGGTCTCCGGCGCCGACCATATCCACAGTTGTCCGCCCTCGCTCTCGGTGAAGTGGAGGCCGTCGATGGCCATCCCGCCTTTCGTCGCCTTTCCGGTGAGGTCGCCCTTCTGGCGCGGCGGCCGGCAACTCTCCCTGAGGCGGTTGATATGGTAAGGGTCGAAAACGTGCGCTCCTGAGAGTTGAAACGCCTCGATGTCGTCGGAGGGAAACTCTGCCGCCATGTTGCCGTGGTCGTTGTATTTCTTCCGCTCGTTCACATACCAGTTGATGGCCTCGAGGGTGGCACCCATCTCCCACAGCCGCCAGAGGTAGCATCCGGGTTCGCTGCGGTCGCTGTCGGTGGCTCGCTCGGTGCGCCGTTCCCACAGTTGCGTGGCAAAGCGTGTGGCATCGTCGAGCGGCAGGGCATATTGTTCTATCTGCCACCATGCCACGAAGAGGGCGTCAAACTGCGACTCACCCCGCTTCGCCGCGTCGTATTCGCGCTGGAAATAGTTGCCGGTGCCGTTGGCGGTCGACTCATACACAATCATCGTGTAGGGCTGGTAGGCGGCGCCGGCACAGGCCGAACGGATGATGTCTTCGGGGGTCTTGTTGTCGGTCTTCCTCCAGAATGCCACCTCTGTGCAGTGCACCAGGGCAGAGTCGCCGCCTCGCGCGCTGTTGGGTGTCTCTGCCGACCCTATCTTGATCTTGCAGTTGCGCTGGGGGATATGGCGCAACAGCCGGGTGTTGCGGTCGCCCACGATTTTCGCGACTTCCTTGCGCCGTCTACCGTGCCGGGGAGTCTCCTCCTCGTCTTCCTCACCGTCGAGGGCGAACACCACGCTGCACATCTCCATGGCATGGCTCTTGTCATGGTTGGCCGACTGCGCCTCACACAGCGTTTTGCAACAGAGCAGGCTCAGCGGATAGCGTTCGAGTATCTTGTCAAACATGCTGCACACTTCTGCCGAGGCCGTCTTCACATGTCCTACGATGAGTGAGTTGAGACCTTTTAGATGCACGAGTTGCAGCCATGCCATATAGATTTGCGTCACCGTGGAGCCACCCCATTGCCGGGCTTTCAGCACGACGACGCGGATGGGGCGTCCCGCCAGCCGTTGCCGTTCGAAGGTCTCGACCAACCGTCGTTGCGGACGGTTGAGGGTAAAGGGGATGTCATCGCCTCCGTTCTTGGGTTTTATGCGTACGTAGCGCCATGCCCAGTAGAAGAAGTCGTGGCGGCATCGCAGGGCTTCAAACTCTTCCATCGCGTCAGTATGGCTTTGGTGTGAGAATTGGGCATAGCGGTTGATGTCTTCACAAAGCACCAGTTGACTGATGCGGTTGTCTGCAAGCATTCCATTGGGGATGAAAAGCGTTGAGGGGAAGTAGCCGTCTATCTTTACGCAGGTACGTGGCAGGGGTGCCCCATCGCCGGTGGAGGGGTCGAAGGGTTGTGAGATGGCGCTGTTACGCCTGACATTCTCTTCAAGCAACTGTTGGATGGTAGTGTTCATCATGGCAAAGATATGATGGAAATGACAGTTGTCCATGCCATTTTGCCCATCATGCTGAAAATAGGAAGGTCATAATGACTCTAAAGTGCCTACCCTTGAATGCCTCAATAAAAAAAACCAGCCAAGGGCTGGTTTGATAAAACACAATAATTTACACCGACAAGAATATTACTTCTTGCCGGTGAAGTTGTTAACTTTGATGTTGGATTACTCGTCCCAGACGGAGGCTCCGTTGCCCAGTACTTCCTCGCTGCTCTGAATGAGTTCGTCCGAAGTTTCTTCATGATAGGGAAGGCTGAGCACGTCTTCCTCCATGAATTCCTCGGCATCGATCGACTGAAGGCAGATCGCTGGGGTCATGTAAATTCTCTTCATGAAAGTAGTTGTATTTGATTATTATTTATTATTCTTCGAATTCCACCACAAAATTACACTTATTCTCCGAATAACTCAACTACAAGTAGTGTTTTCTACTTATAATTAAGGTTTTTTAACATAAGGTTGTCTAATGATGACACACTCGTTTTTCGTGTCCTCGTTCCCAAATCGACATTCTGTCGGCTGCGGAGAGTCCTCCGATGACACTGGCGGGTGGAACGGGTCTTGACGGTGCTGCGGTGCTTCCGAGTTGCCGCACCTCTTCTGCGCTCTTTCGCTCGATGAGGTATTCCTCTATCTTCATGTTTCTTCCCTTGATTTCTCCTTCCCGTGCGGCTTGCAGCATGTCGCGCTCATAGTTCACGGCATGGGCGAGGATTTGCAGTGTGGTCTCTCCGATTTCGCCTTTTGAGGTTTCGTCGAGAAGTGTGGCGAGGAGTGTGCTCATGGCTTGGCGCTCGTTGTCGGTGTAGTGTTGGCTTGCAGCCAGACGGTCGACCATCTCTTGTGGAGAGGGCGATGTGGTGACTGTTGTTGCCGGTTGTCCGGTAGTGTCGGGCTCGCTGTTGCTGTCTTCCGCAGCCAGGGCATTCTCAGGCAATGGTTCAGTAGTTGGCGCGTCGTTGGTGTTCTCCACGGTTGTTGGTGCCGTGATGGCCACTTCTTCAGTGTCGGCAGTAGGAGCAGGAGTCGTGTCCTGACTTTCGTCGGGGGATGTAGAGTCGACAGGCTCGATGACTGCTGTCGTGTCCATCGTCGCGGTGTCGTCGATGGGCAATCCTTTCTTCTTTTTCTTTGTTTCCATATATAAATAATTGAGGTAAGAATGGTTAATGCTGCAAAAATACCACGAAGAGCACGGTTTTTCCTGTCATTTTCGCATAGACAGATGATTCCGGCACCGGCCGACTGAAATCTGATAATTGAATGGTAGGATAGAAGGAAAAAAGCCGTCAATTACGTCTACTACGTTCTTTGGAGCATGAAACACGCCTTTTCCTTCAAGTGGAGTAAGGGAAAGACGCGTTTCGTAATCGCCACTGTTTCAGGTGTTTATGGAGAATTGTTTTCTGCGAGATGTTTTTCTTGGACATTCTTTTGGCAAAGGGGGTAGGGGAGTGCTATCTTTGCGGTGGAGATGATGAAAGCAGTGATGCTCCTATATAACTCCCTTTTAACTTCTTAATAAATAAAACCATGAAAACAATGAAACAAGTGGCTCGTCGTTCGTCCTTTGAATACCGCGACGACAGGAGCCGGAATCTTTTGGAGGTATTCAACCGTTTGTTCAACGCCATTGCCGATGCCCGTGTCGACGACGTGCTCCGTCTTGCTGTAGCCTGTCCTGCCCGTCGTTTCTGGGTGAGTGAGGAGCGAGCACTGCGTGTGGTCCATCAGATGGAGCGCATGCCGCTGCCGCCCAAGTGCAATGTCCTCAAGCGCGAGATGTATGAGGAAATCTTCCGTCGTTACTGCGAGGCGCGTTCTGCCCATTCTGATTGGTCCGACCTCCGCTGTGTCAGCAGTGTGGTCAACCAAGAGGCCCCCTCGTTCTACCTCTCGGTGAGCAGCGCGCATGCCATCCTCGTGCAGGAGAAAAGGCGATGTCGCATCGAGACCCTTCAGCGACTCACACGACATCTGGCAGCATAGGCGGTAATATGCTGAAACAGAGTGAAAATGATAACAGGTAATAGAAGATTCGCAGTGCCGGTGTCTGTTTAACTGCCGAGTTGTTTCAATCCCTCGGCATAGTCGCGCTCTATGGCGGCGAGGGCGTCCTTGAATTCCATGCCCATGACCTTCACGTCGAGCGGTTTGATGTTGGTGTACATGATGTCGAGGATTTCGGCATGTGCCTTGTCCAGTTCCTCTACGGTAGTGGCCTCTGCCATCTTGTCCATGAGTGTCTCCACCTCGCTGATATAAGCCTGTGCCGAAGCCTTTTCAGTACGAGTGGTACGCCGCTCCCCGGTGTTGGTACCCTTCTTTGCTGCGGGCTTTGTGGTCCTGGCCGTTTTCTTGTTGGTAGAGGAGCGCTTGCGGGTGGTCGCAGGCACCTCCTCTTCCTCTTCCATCTCTTCTGCCGGGGCATGCTTGATGTTGCGCACCACGAAGAAGGCCACGATGCCCAGGATGACGCCGAGCACGCACATCCCCACGAAGAGGTTGAAGTTCTGCCATGCGATGCCGAGCCAGTAGCCCAGGCCGATGGTCGCTGCCGCCACACCCAATGCCCAGAGGAAACTCGTGCTCAGTTTCGTCTTGTTGTACACCCCTGTCCCGAGGATGCTGGAGTTGATGTATACACCCTTTTTGCTGATATTCAATTTTGCCCCTTTCGGTCCTATCGACAGGCTTGGTCCTGTCTTGCTGATGTTGAGTTTCACCCAGGGCAGAATCTTGATGGATTTTCGGATATAGGTAGGCATGATATGAGGTTATTGATGATTGATGGTGTGCGTGTTCAGTTGCCGTCTTCTCCCAGGTAGGAGTCTTTGAAGCCGAGGAAATAGAGTACGCCGTCGAGTCCGATGGTATTGATCGACTGTCGTGCGTTGGCCACTACACGGGGCTTGGCATGGAAGGCGATGCCCAGTCCGGCCTGCGATATCATCGGCAGGTCGTTGGCACCGTCGCCCACGGCGATGGTCTGCGCGAGGTTCACCTTCTCTACTTGGGCGATGAGTTTCAACAGTTCTGCCTTGCGGTGTCCGTCAACGATTTCTCCCAGGTATCTTCCCGTGAGTTTGCCGTCATCGTCCACTTCCAGTTCGTTGGCATACATATAGTCGATGCCGTAGCGTCGCTGCAGGTATTCTCCGAAATAGGTGAAGCCTCCGCTGAGGATGGCTATCTTGTAGCCACAGCGTTTCAGTACCGCCATCAGTCGGTCTACCCCTTCGGTGATGGGCAACTGTTCGGCTATCTCGCGCATCACGCTCACGTCAAGGCCTTTGAGGAGTGCCACGCGCTGGGTAAAACTCTCCTTGAAGTCTATCTCCCCGCGCATCGCCCGTTCGGTGATGGCTTTCACTTCGTCACCCACGCCGGCGCGTATGGCCAGTTCGTCGATACACTCCGTCTGGATGAGTGTGGAGTCCATATCGAAGCAGATGAGTCGCCGCATGCGCCGGTACATGTCATCGCGCTGCAGTGAGAAATCCATTTCCATGTCAGCCGAGAGCCGCATGAGTCGTGCCTGCATCTCGCTGCGGTTGATCGACCCGCGGAGTGAGAACTGTATGCACGCCCTGCTGTTCTGTTGTGGTTGGCGGATGCTTCGTCTTCCGGTGAGTCTCAGGATGGAATCGATGTTTACCCCTTGTTCGGCGATGACCTTCGTTGCCGCCTCTATCTGTGCGGCCGATAGTGTGCGTCCTATCAGGGTGAGGATATAGCGGTTTTTCCCTTGGCGCCCCACCCATGCCTCGTATTCGTCGTCGCTGATAGGTGAGAAACCGATATTCACGCCCAGTTCGGTGGCTTTGAACAGAAGTTCTTTCATCACCTGTCCGGAGTGCATCTCGTCGATGCGTATCAGGATACCGAGGGAGAGGGTACTGTGGATGTCGGCCTGGCCGATGTCGAGAATCTGTGCTTCGTAACGGGCGAGGATGCCCATTATCGAGGCTGTCAGGCCGGGGCGGTCTTGTCCGGTGATGCTCACCAGAATTTGTTCTTCCTTATTGTTGCTGAAAGGTGTTGTCATAACTTTTGCGTTTCTTTGGGCAAAATTAGATAAAAATTCGGACTTATAAGATTCTCCATGAATATTTCTTTATCAACCGTCCGAAAAACCTCAAACCTTAAACCTCAAACCTCAAACCTTAAACCTTAAAACGCTGTTCAGCACCACGCTGATACTCGAGAACGCCATGAGGGCACTCGCCCACATCGGGGTAATCTGGAAGTCGATGCCCACAAGATGTGCGGCGCCCGCTGCCAGGGGGATGCAAACCACGTTGTAGAGGAAAGCCCAGAAGAGATTCTGCCTGATGAGGCGCACCGTCTTCTGGCTCAGCGTCAGCGCCTCGGCGAGTCGTCGCAGGTCATCGCCCATGAGCGTCATCTGTGCCACGTCGATGGCCACGTCGGTGCCGCCGCCCATGGCGATGCTCACGTCGGCCTTCGCCAGCGCCTGTGAGTCGTTGATGCCGTCGCCCACCATGGCCACGCACTTCCCCTCCGTCTGCAGGCGTGCCACCAACTCCTCCTTGTCGTGTGACTGCACCCCGCTGCGGTAATGGGTGATGCCCGCCTCGCCGGCCCAGTAGGCCACCGCCTCCTCCTTGTCGCCACTCATCATATACACCTCTACGCCCATGTGGGCCAACTGGTCCATGGCCTCGCGGGCATGTGGCTTCAGTGTCTCACGCTCCGTGAGCGGCAGGCTGTCGGCCTTGGTGAAGTCGATGGCGGGGTTGGCAGTGGTCAGCGTGCCCGTCTTGTCGATGACCATGGCATCTACCTGCCGAATCTTCTCCAGTGCCGTGGCGTCCTTGATGAGGATGTTGTGGTCGGCGGCCTTGCCGATGCCCACCATCAGGGCGGTGGGCGTGGCCAGTCCGAGGGCACACGGACAGGCGATGACAAGTACTGCCACTGCCGACATGATGGCGTGGGGCAGACCGGCGTTGCCCTCCACGGCCCACCATATGAGGAAGGTGGCGAGGGCTGCCAGTGCCACGGCGGGCACGAAGACCATCGCCAACCTGTCGACGGCGCGCTGCACGGGAGCCTTGCTCCCTTGTGCCTCTTCCACAAGTCGGATAATCTGGGCGAGGGTGGTGTCGTCGCCGGTCTTCTTTGCCCGCATCCGCAGGCGTCCCTGACTCACCACCGTCCCGGCGAGAACCGTCGACCCGCGTTCCTTCAGCACTGGCGCGGGTTCACCGGTAATCATCGCCTCGTCTACCCATGCCCCACTGTCGAGCATGAAACTCGTTGCCCAGGTCACCGTGCCGTCGACGGGGATTTTCTCGCCAGCCATCACCTCTATCACGTCGCCACGGCTGATGGTGGCAATGGGCACCTCCTCGGTCACGGCCCGTGTGGTGCCGTCGTCGGCGGTCACCTCTCCCTGATAGAGGCGTGCTGTCTTGGGACGCATGCCCACCAGGCGGCTGATGGCTGCGGCGGTGGACTTACGGCTGTGGTGCTCGAGCAGTCGTCCGGTGAGCACGAAGGTGATAATCATCACCGAGGAGTCGTAGTAGGTGTGCCATGCGATGCCGCGGTCGCCCCACAGCCGGTCGCCCCAGAAGGTGTTCACCACGCTGAAGACGAAGGCAATGCCGGTGCTCAGTGCCACGAGGGTGTCCATCGAGGCGGTGAGGTGCCGTAGTTGTTGCAGGGCCCGCGCATAGAACTCCCGCCCACAATATACCAGGTTGAAGGCGGCGAGCAGCATGGCGGTCTGGTTCGCCACGTCGCGGTTGCCCACTTTTACCCAGCCCATGGTGATAGCCATCACCAGGAGGGCTATCGCCCACGACACCGCAACTTTCCGCCTGAGCAACACAAATCCGCGGTGCTCTATCTCTGCCGCGCTGCGGTCGGCTTCTATCACGAGGTCGTAGCCGATAGCACTGATCTCGCGTTTCATGTCGTCGAGGCTGATGCGGCTCTCATCCCATTCCACGAGTGCTGTGCGGGTGGGCAGTGACACCGAGGCCGAGACGATGCCGTCGAGCGAGCGCAGGTGCCGCTCCACGTTGGCAGAGCAGGCTGAACAGGCCATGCCGATGACAGGGATAGTCTTTTTCTGCATTTTCTTTCCTATATTTATTTTTGCGAAATTACCCTTTTTAGTTTAAATGGCAAAGCAATTGGGATGGTTTTTGAAAAATCAGCAAAAAAAGTTTCCTTGTATTTTTGCTTTCAGATTTTTTCATTATCTTTGCACTATCTATCCCTGCACAAAAATTGTGCCACTAACACTCTCTTAACCGTGCATATCGTCATCGCTGGAAACATAGGTAGCGGAAAAACCACGCTTACCAATTTGCTCGCCAAGCATTATGGATGGGTTCCGAAATTTGAGCCCGTCGACCATAACCCCTATCTCGACGACTACTACAAAGATATCCCGAGATGGTCGTTCGCCCTTGAGGTATTCTTCCTCAAGCAGCGCTTCCGCGACCTCCTCGACATCGCACAGTCGGATGTCACCGTCATCCAAGACCGAAGCATCTTCGAGGGGGTGTATGTCTTTGCCGCCAACAACCATGCCATGGGCACTCTCGACGACCGCGACTTCGACTGCTACATGCAACTCTTCGAGTCGATGATGACTGTTGTCAAGGTGCCCGACCTCATGATATACCTTAGGGCCTCTATCCCGCATCTCGTGCAGAACATCCAGCGGCGGGGCAGGGACTATGAACAACTCATGCAACTCGATTACCTGAAGAACCTCAACTTGCTCTATGAGGACTTCATCTACCAGCAATACAAGGGAAAAGTGCTCACCGTGAATGTCGACGAAATCGATTTCCTCAACCGAAAGGCCGATCTCGCCAAAATCATAGAGCGCATCGATGCCAACCTCTTCGGACTGTTCCCCAATCAGTAAGCCAATCTTTCATCTTTCATCTTTCATCTTTCATCTTTCATCTATAAAATGCACATCGCAGTAGCCGGAAACATCGGAAGTGGCAAGACCACACTCACCAGAATGCTCGCCAAACGCTATGGCTGGGAGCCACGTTTTGAGCCCGTAGACAACAACCCCTATCTCGACGACTTCTATGCCGACATGGAACGGTGGTCGTTCAACCTCCAAATATATTTCCTCAACAAACGCTTTAAGGAAGTGGTGGAAATATCAAAGAGCAAAGGATATATCATCCAAGACCGCACCATCTTTGAGGATGCCCGTATCTTCGCGCCCAACCTGCACGATATGGGGATGATGAGCGACCGCGACTTCGACAACTACAGCGACCTCTTCGACCTGATGATATCGCTCGTCGGTCTGCCCGACCTGATGATATACATCCGCTCCACCATTCCCAACCTCGTGGCACAGATATCCAAGCGCGGGCGCGAGTTCGAGAAGTCCATCCGCATCGACTATCTCCAGGGACTCAACAAGCGCTACGAGGATTGGATAGAGGGTTACAAGGGCCATCTCATCATCGTCGATGGCGACACCTGCAAGTTTGAGAGCAACCCCTCCGACTTCAAGAAAATCACCGACAGTATCGACGCGCAACTCTACGGACTCTTCCCCTTCGACGAGCAGCGCTAAATGGCTGACACTTACAACAGGGTAGGGGCTCAGAACACTTTGAGCCCCTAAATATGCCCCTAAAAAACTAAGGCCACTAAGGTCTTTATCGACTATCAGAAACCGCCACGAAATATTAAATTTTGTTAAATATCATCTTTAAACCCTTATTTCAGTGGTTTTTAGCCAAAAGTTTTCGTGCAAATGTAGGTTTTTTCAAAAATAATTTCTACTTTTGCACCAAAGTAGATATCAGACCTGCTTCATCCGTCATCAAAACCAAGGCGTTAGTGTGAGGAGAGGCACTGCCTGAATGGGCTGGTCTCTATCCTTTATGCGTATTATAATTGATGATTCGGAGATTTTTTATAGAATAACAACATGCGAAAGGAATTATTGACATTTTCAAACACATCACTTGGCACCTGTTGGTAGGATTTGCTGGGTGACGTGACATGTTTGTATTCCCCCGCATCGCGTTTTCATCTATGATTCTTCTCACCCCCATTGACGTTTCACAGTTAGACAATCAATAAATTCAATAAAATAACAAAAACAGAAATTATCATGAAAAAGTTTTTACTTGGAATTGCCATGCTGCTTACGGCAGGCTTTACGTTCGCACAGGAAAGCATTACCATTGTCCCAGTTGGCGACAACATGGTATTCGACATTGCAAATCCTGTAGAGAGCGTGGAACAAGAGTTCAACATTGTGTTCAATGTGAGTGCAGCAAATGAGTATAATCTGAGGTCTGCCAACTTCTGGATTCAACTTCCCGAGGGTTATGAGCCTCTGAAGGCTTATGGCAACAAACTGAGGCCGAAATACATTGACTTAATTGCTGAAAGCAGTCTTGCTATGCTCGAGGCTACTGTAGAGGTGGTCTACAAAGAGGATAAAAATGTGTTGGCCGTAGCACTTTATCATACCGCTGAGGATGTTGGCTTCCCCATGGGGACCACTGAGGCTGTGATGAAGTTTAAACTTGCTGCCACCGACAAGACTCCTGTTGGAGTACAGAACATCGGTGTGGTCAACAAGCCTTATCTCGATGGCTTTGATGGTGAGGATACCCGTCTGATGTTCACCACCATCGGTACATCTTCTCAGGAAATCTTCCCCGAAGAGACCCAGAATCCCGTGGAGTTCGCTGCAAAACTCACTGTGGGTACTCCAGGCTATGCCACCCTTAGTTGGCCTACAGCACTCGACTTCGCTGGCACTGGCCTCAAGGCTTCTGTAGCCACTGGCGTGGAGAATGGCTTCGTACAGCGTGCCGAGGTGACCTCTGTTCCCGCTGAGACTCCTGTCATCATCGAGGCTGCTGCTGGTTCCTACAACCTGAAGGGTGCCGCTGAGGCTGCCGCTCCTGCTACCAACATCCTCCTTGGCACTGCTGCTGCTGCCTATACTGCTACAAGCAGCACCTTCGCCCTGGCCAGCAAGACCGACGGCGTGGGCTTCTACCGCTGCCAGGCAGGTGTGGAGATTCCCAAGTACAAGGCTTATATCGAGGATGCAGGTTCTGCTGCTGAGGGCTTCCTCTTCGAGGAGACCACAGGCATCAGCACTATCGATGCTCAGGAAGCCGACGCTGAGTCATACACACTCTCGGGTGTGCGTGTGAACCAGCCCACACAGAAAGGCATCTATATTGTCAACGGTAAGAAAGTCGTTGTGAAGTAATCGTGCTTCGACGATAGACACATATCCCTCCTTCGGTCCTTGGTACTCTAAGGCAAAGGAGGGATTTTTAAAATTTTGGCTTGCATATATATTAATGTGTAGCCCAAAGACCCCTGATAATAATTGATTGATAAATACTAACTTTATTTTTTTATGAGACATTTAAGATTACTGCTAACTTTTATGTCAGTTTGTATTGTGTCCGTGGCCTCCGCCTACGACATTGTCGTCGACGGTATCGGATACAACATCACCGACCGTACCAACCGCACGGTGATGGTGGCAGGCTGGGATAAATCTTATTTCACTGACGGCAACAGTCCTCAGAATCCTAACGTGGGGACGGGGAGTGATGATGTCTCCGGGCCCGTCAATCTGGTACTTCCCTGGAGAGTCTACTACAATGGTCTTTATTACAAAGTGACCACCATCAATGAAGAGGCTTTCAGCGAATGTACGTCGTTGAAGACCGTCACCATCCCCAACATGATTACCTCTATCGGCGAATATGCCTTCCAAGGTTGTACCAACCTGCAGACAGTCACTGTGCAATGGACCACTCCGCTGGCTATCGACTCTGATGTGTTCGATGATGTAGACCTCAGTGGCGTGGTGCTCCGCGTGCTCAAAGGCTACAAGAACGCTTATGCTGCTGCCGACGTGTGGAAGGATTTCGGCGAGATTCGCGAATATTCCGACAATGTCGACATTGTCATGCAGTTTGAAGACCCCGTGGTGAAAGCAATATGCGTGGAGAACTGGGATACCAACAACGACGGTGAACTCACTTACCGTGAGGCCATGGCTGTTGATGATATCAGCGGTTTCTTCGTGGGCAACACCGAAATTACCCGATTCAATGAGTTGCGTTCGTTCCGTGGCGTGACAGAACTGGGCATGAACGCCTTCAAGGGCTGTTCGTCGCTCCAGACCATCATGCTGCCCTCCGAACTCACCTCCATTGGCAAGGAAGCCTTCGTAGGTTGCGACGCCCTCGCTTCTATCACCTTGCAGGCGAAGTTGACCACCATCGGCGAGAAAGCCTTCTATGGCTGTGCCAATATCGAGAGCCTCACATTGCCTGGCGCACTCGTCAAGATCGGCGACCATGCTTTCGATGGCTGTGCCAAGATACCTTCTGTCTATATCAATGCCAAACTCACCGACATCGGTGAAGGAGCATTTGCCAACTGTACATCGTTAGCAAGAATCTCAGGTGTTTCCACCAACCCTGCTTATTCTTTCTCGGGTTATTGCCTGTCTTCGAAAGACGGTTCCGTCCTCTACTGCGTGCCTGCCGGAAACACCACCAAGAACTATTCCGTAGCCACCAAAGTGGTGGAGATAGCACCCTATGCCTTTGCCGGCAACCAGAACATCAATTCTGTCACACTCAATAACGTGACCCGCATCGGTGCTCATGCCTTCGAGGGCTGTAAGAACTTCTACACCGTCATCTTCCCGGAGACTGTGACACAGATTGGTACCAACGCTTTCAAGGGAGTGGCTCAGGGCATCCGTGCCCAGGTGAGTTGGAATACCCCGCTTGCCATCTCCGACGGCACATTCTCTACTTTCAACCCTGTCACAGAGGGTATCAACGGTCGTCTGTTCGTGCCAACGGGCAAGAAGAGCGCCTATCAGAATGCCACTGGCTGGAAGTGGTTCGACTTCATCGAGGAGGGAACCATTGCCGACTATGCCGCCCAAATCATCCAGTTCCAGGATGAAACCGTGCGTGATATCTGCGTCGCCAACTTCGATAACGACCACGACGGCTATATCACCTACGACGAGGCAGCAGCAGTTACCAGCATCGGTACACTGTTCAAGGGCAAGGAGATTACCACCTTCAACGAGTTGCAGTATTTCACCGGCCTAACCTCCATCTCTGCAGAGGCATTTGCCAACAGCACCCTGAGCAGCATCATACTTCCTGGCTCGGTGGTATCGATTGGTGCCAACGCCTTCGCTTATTGCAACAACCTGAAGAACTTCAATGTGCCTGCTTCGGTGAAGACCATCGGCAATGGTGTGCTTAAGTCGTGTGCTAAACTCACCGCCATCACCGTGGATGCTGAAAACACCAATTATGTGAGTTCACTCAACTCCCTCTTCACCAAGGACCACACCAAACTGATACAGTTCCCTGCCTACAACAACTACACCAACGTCATGATTCCCGATGGTGTGACAACCATCGCTCCCGAAGCATTCCTCGGCGCATCACGACTCGCTGTCGTGAGCATCTACAGTTCGGTGAAGAGCATTGGCGAGAACGCCTTCGGCAACTGTACAGCACTCAACGAGGTGAAGGTGTATTGGGAATCACCGCTCGCAGTGCCCGCTTCCACCTTCTCGGGTGTCGACGTGGCTAATGCCAAACTCGACGTGCCGATGGGAACACAGGCACTCTATGAGGCTGCCGAAGTGTGGAAAGACTTCGGTACGACAGTGGAGTTCAGCGACCAGTATACCAATCTTGTATTTGCTGACTCTAAGGTAGAGGCCATCTGTGTGTCGAGGTGGGACTCCAACGGCGACCACAAAATCAACGGTGTGGAGGCCAAGGCTGTGACCGACCTGAGCGATGCCTTCACCGGCAATACCGAAATCACAACATTTGATGAGTTGCAGTACTTCACCTCGCTCAAGACGATTGGCAACAACGCCTTCAAGGGCTGTACGGCGCTCACCACCATCACTATGCCTTCTTCTGTCACCACTATCGGTGAGAGTGCTTTCGAGGGTTGTGAGAATCTCAACAGGCCCATGTTGCCTGTCGCCCTTGTCACTATCGGCAAGAAAGCGTTCTACGGCTGTAAGACCTTCAACAGGGTATACCTTTATAAGAATGTGGCCTCCATCGGAGAGGGTGCATTCGGAATGTGTACTTCAGTTGCCTACTTCCAGATACAGGCTGGCAATTCATATTACAAGGTGGCCAACGACGCCCTCTTCTCTTACGACTACTCCACCATCATCGCCTACCCGGCTGCTAAGTCAAAGACCGACTTCAATCCTTCGGCAGAAATCAAGGCTGTCTATCCCTACGCTTTCAGTGGCGCAACAAAGATTACATCGGTCTCCTTCAATGAGATTACCTCCATCGGTGACTATGGCTTCGAAGGCTGTACAGGTCTGAAGAGCATCGACATCGGTCCGAAGGTAGCCACCGTCGGCGAGGGTGCTTTCTCGGGTTGCGGCAACCTGCAGAGCATCAATATCCCCAGCACCGTCACTTCCATTGGCCAAAAGGCCTTCAACGGCATGCCCGCTGGCGTGAAGTGTCAGGTGGCACGCAACACCCCGCTGTCAATCAACGACAATACTTTCTCCAACGCAGGCGAACTCGCCAGCGGACAAATCACTGGCATCCTCTTCGTACCGAAGGGCACCACGAGCCGCTACGAGACTGCCAACGGATGGAAGTTCTTCGCTCTCTACAAGGAGACGAGCATGGAAGATTATGACGCCACCCTCATCCACTTCGAAGACTTGCTCGTAGAGCAACTCGCTGTAGAGGCTTGGGATACCGATGGCGACAGCCATATCAGTTACGAGGAGGCTGCACTGGTAGGCGACCTCGGTACAACATTCACAGGTAAGCCCATCACTACCTTCAATGAGTTGCAGTATTTCACTGCCCTCACTGAAATCGGCGACGAAGCCTTCAAGAACTCTACCCTTACTGCCATCACCATGCCCGAGAGCGTTACACGCTTTGGCAAGAGTGCTTTCCAGGGCACTGCCCTCAGCACCTTCAACCGTCTGCCGGCTCTCACCGAGATTGGCGACAGCGCCTTTGCCTACAACACGGGCCTGACAGGTGCTTCCATCTCCTCGAATATCACGAAGGTGGGCACTGGTGCCTTCAAGGGTTGTAAGAAACTGACTTACTTCAAGGTCGATGAGGCCAATGCCAACTACAAGGCTATCGACGGTGTGCTCTTCAATAAGGATGGCGACACCATGTTGCAGTTCCCCGCTGCCAAGGAAATCGGCATCGAGTATGTGCTCGACGAGAGTGTCACCACGATTGGTGAGGATGCCTTCACCATGGTGCAGCAACTCAAGACCCTCGTGCTCCATGACGGCGTGTTCGAAATCGGTCCCAACGCATTCCGTGCCTGCGAAGCCCTCGACTCCGTGGTGGTGGAATGGACCAATCCGCTCACCGTACCTACCAACACCTTCTCGGGTGTCGACGTGAGCAACTGCGCACTCAGCGTGCCTAAGGGCAGCCTGAGCAAATACAAGAAAGCCGCAGTATGGAAGAACTTCCGCATCGATGAGTATCTCATCGACAGTTCTGTCATCGATTTCGAGGATGACAACGTGAAAGCCATCTGTGTGGCCAACTGGGATACCAGCGGAGATGGTAACCTGACCGTGGCAGAGGCCAAGCAGGCCTATAGGCTCAGCGACTACTTCAAGGGCAACACGACAATCACCAAGTTCAATGAACTGAAATACTTCACCGGACTCACCGGCATTACTAACGAAGCCTTCAGGGGTTGTACAGCACTCGAGGAAATCACGCTGCCGAAGACCATCACCAACATCGCCAAGGGTGCTTTCGGTGAGTGCTCGAGCCTCAAGTCGATACAGATTCCCGCAGCCACCACTACCGTGGGTATGGGCGTGTTTGCCAACTGTACCTCGCTGACCAGCATCTCCGTGGCAGAAGGCAACACCAAGTACGTGGTAGAGGATGGTGTGCTCTTCGATATCAACAAGACTCAACTCGTGGCTTATCCCGCAGGCAAGCAAGGTGGATACACCGTTCCCGAGTCAGTGAAGACTATTAAAGGCTATGCCTTCTGTGGTGCTGCCGGCCTCACTTCGCTGAAGTTGCCGAAGAACCTGAACACGCTCGAGGAAGGCGCTCTGGAGTATTGCTCATCGCTGGAGTTCCTCAGTCTGCCAGCCTCTGTTGGCAGTGTTGCCAATTACAACTTCAAAGGATGCACTGCACTGAAGACAGTGAAGGTGGCATGGAGCAATGCCCTCGACGTAGAGCAATGGGCATTCAATGAATACGACTTCACCGGCACCCGCCTCTATGTACCTGTGCTCTCGAAAGAGAGTTATGCATCGCATGCCGTATGGGGCTCCTTCGAGAAAATCATCGAATATCCCAACTGCGACGTCAACGGTGACGGCCTTGCCGACATGCTTGATGCTGTGGATATCGTGAAATATATCGTCAATCAGCCTGCTGCTTCCTTCGACAAGATTCTCGCCGATTTCAATGAAGACGAAGAGATCACCACGTCTGATGCCGTCATCCTGGTGAACATGATTGCCAATGGCGAGGCTGCTCCCAACATCAATTACGCTCCGCGCATGGATGTGGAGGAGACGGTTACCCTCACCAAGGACATCAACAATGTGCTTTCGCTCTGCATCGACAGCGAGGTGCCCTATACCGCCTTCCAGTTCGACCTTACCCTGCCCGAACTCTCCGAGGTAGAACTTGTTCAACTCTCCGAGCGACTCAAGGGGCATCAGATGGTCTACAACAAGATAGGCGACAACACCTACCGCTTCGTTGCCATCTCGTTCGTCAACAAGCCATTTGAAGGTATCGACGGTTCGGTCATCAATATCCTCGCCGGTAATCCCGATTTGGATGAAATCGTGGCAGAGAACATCCAGTTCATCACCGCCGACGGTGCTACCCACCATTTCGACAACATCGGTTTCGCCGTGCCTACAGGTATTGCCCAGGTCATGGGCGACAGCCGCAAGGCAGTGGAAGATGGTGTATACTACAACCTCAATGGTATGCGCGTCGACCATCCTACAAAGGGTGTCTATATCCTCAATGGCAAGAAAGTAGTTATCAAATAATCAATGCTTCGAACAATGAGAAACAAAATCATATTCCTGGCTATGGCTCTGCTGAGCCTTGCCTATACCTCAAAGGCTGAGAGTGTGAAAATCGATGATTTCACCATCACGGCGGGAGAGACCGCCACGGTGACCATCGACTTAACCAATACCCACACCAACCTTACGGCCTTCAGCCTTACTTTGGAACTGCCCGAGGGAATCACACTGGTCGAAGCCAAGGCTACCGCCAGATACGCAGGCACCATCGTGGTGGGAAATCCTGTTGCCAATCAGTATAACATCTGTGGCATCGCTACGGATCTGGCAACCATCACCGGCAATTCGGGTGCCTTGGTCACCCTTACCCTCCAGGCTGCCGATAAAGTCAGACCCGGTGAGTATACGGGAAGCATCAAGAATGTTGACTTCATCACCACTGGCCGCACGCATATCAAACCAACCAACTCCACCTTCAAGGTGACCGTGGAGAAGGGTACTGCCGCCTTGCTCGGTGACGCCAACGACGATGGCCTTATCAACGTGAGTGATATAACTACCATCATCAACTATGTGCTGGCTAAGAACCCGTCGCCATTCTCCTTTATCAATGCAGACTACAATGGCGATGGCCTTATCAACATGAGTGACGTGTCAGGTATTATCAACGTCATCCTTGGTAGATAACCTCAAGTATCAGGGCAATAATCCCCGATATACCCTTAAGCCTCCCGCTGCCACACAGCGGGAGGCTTTTTTATCTATAGTCTCTATAGTTACTATAGTTACTATAGTCACTATAGTCTCTAGAAAAATCAAAAAAAAATCTCCCGTCCATACGAAAATGCCATGAAATCCCTTTGGTTGGATGCTATTTTTGCAGCGTGAAAAGTAAACACATTTATTGATTAACATCCAACTATCATGAGTACAACATCATCACCACTGCCCGATGCCGGTATCACCAACTCCGGTCACGAACTCTACAAGGGCACCACAGAGCACCACACCACGGCAGGCGCTGCCGCCACTCATCCCGACAATCCCGCCGGCATCCTCACCGAGACATTCGGACGCGCTGATGCCGACAGCGAGATGTATCAGAAAGACATCGACGAGCGCATCACCCGCATCCGCCCCATGGCAACCCCCGTCGACCAGATTTCACGCTATGCCCATAGCCAGCACGCCTCGTCGTTCGAAGTGAAGTATTACAGCGTGGGCACCCGTCCGGTGAAGACCACTCTCACCCAGGCTGTCTCCTCAAGCAATGGCGTGTCTACTGCCATCCAAGTGGCCGACCCCGATATGTTCACCCTCGACGACACCATCCGCGTGGTAGGCGTGAAGGCTATCAACAACCACAAGGGGGTGGCATACAATGCCAACGACGCGAAGACACCCGATTTGGAACTGTGTGTCTGCGGCAAGACTTCCGATGGCCAGCCCATCGTCTTCGCCGTCAACGGCAATGCTGTCAATGGCCAGAACATCGGTGTGCCCGCCCTCAACAACGGCACTGTGCTCATCCGCATGGGCAAGTCGTGCGGCGAACTCGACGTGCAGACCGGACGTTTCAACAACATCCCTACCTCGGAACTGCAATACTGCCAGAACTTCATGGCGCAGATAGAGCAGTCTACACTCGACAAGATAGCCGCGAAGGAAGTGAACTGGGGCTTCTCCGACCTTGAGGAAGACAGCATCTACGACATGCGCCTGGCCATGGAGAACTCCTATCTCTTCGGCGACATGAACGTCGTCAACCATTCGGTGAAAGATGGTATGTCGCAATGGTTCACCAAGGGCATCTGGTGGCAGGCAGGAAAGGATATCGAGGTGGGTACATGGAACGGCAGCAAGGGCTGTGCCGTCATCACAGATGAAGACCTCGTCGACATCTCCAAAGACCTCTTCGTGGGCACCGGCATCGGCAACAAGCGCAAGGTGATGTTCTGTGGCTCCGACTTCCTCGCCGCTCTTTCGAAAATCGACAGCGACAAGTTTCGCCTGAAAGACACTGTGGAGGTGTGGAACCTGAAGTTCAAGAGTTGGGAAACCGACTTCGGCGAGATCCTCGCCATCCATCATGAACTCTTCGACCTCAACGGTATGGCCGACTACGCCTTCGCCCTCGACCCGGAGTTCCTTACCAAGAAGACACACCTATCGTGGAGCCGCAACATCCTCGACCTGAAGAAGGCGGGCGTGCGCAACACCGATGCCGTAGTGCTGCAGGAAATCAGTTGCCTCTACCTGCGTTATGCCAAGGCCCACGCCCGCTTGCGCCTCGCTTCACCTATTTAAATCTCGGTGAGGTGTCCAGTTGTTGCTGGTTCCAGCAATTCGGGATAAATGAATCATTCCCCAATTCTCCAGTTCGGGATAAAAAGATATTCTATACCATGACCAAGACCTATATCTCAAGCACGGAGGTCTGCTTCAATGTGTGTGTGGCAGGAAAGTGGACGCATGTCTCTTTCGTGCCACTCACTCTCGGAGGAAGTTATTTCACCACTTCCGACACATTGTTGCAAGACGCCATTGAGTCGCACCGCTTCTTCGGTACCCTCGTCACCTTGGGACGTGTCGACGACACCCCGCCACTGCCAACTGCCGATACCGAAGAGCATGCCGATGACCAACCACAGTCCATCACTTTCAGTTCAATAAACGATGCCAGAGCATGGCTCGCCGAAAGGTTTGGCACCTCTTACTCCAAGATACGCCACAAGGAGCAGATAGAATGTGCTGCCCAAGAACAAGGCTATGTCATCACATTCAACACCCCCGGCTCCAATTCCCCCTAAAGCGCCACAATGCCCAAATCGCCCATCCTGCCCATTCCGCCCATAACCCCCATAAATCCCCCCCAAAAAATGACTTCCTGGAAAGAAAAAGAACTAAAAGAACGTCGCACCCCCTTCCTCTCACGGGGAATGGGGCGCACCACACACCTTGAAGAGAGCACGGCGCTGCTCGATGAGCGCACCACAGTGCTCGAAGAGCGCGCATCGTTGCTCGAAGAGCGCACCGATACCCTCGAGACCCTCGCTGCAGGCCATCTGCCTGTCGCCTTTGTCGAAGAACTCCCTCCGCAGCCCAACCCCGACACCATCTACTTCATTTGTTCCGCGCCATGAAATACTCCATTCATCAGGTTATCCACGATGTGAGCGTCAGGCTCGACCTCGATGATGCCGACGAACCCCTCATCACCGTCAACGACAGGGGAGCACGCACCATCGCCGACATCATCACGTCGCAGGTGGAGTGGGGGGCACGGCAGGTCATCGAGGAAGCCCCCCTCCACCTACTCGGCACCGGCGTGCCTCTCCGTGGGGGCGTGGCATGGCAACAGTCTCCCGGTGTGGGGATGGCCATGCTGTTGCTCCCCGACGACTTCCTCCGACTCCTTGCCATCCGCATGAGCGACTGGCGGTGCGACGCCAAAATCATCACCGTCCACGATGTGGAATACCAGTGGCAGTCGAGCAGGTTCCCAGCGGTCAGGGGAAACCCCGAACGTCCTGTCGCCGCCATCGTCACCACTCCCATGGGATTGGCAGTGGAACTCTATTCCTCACTGGGTGGCGCAGGAGTCACCCTATCCAAGGCACTCTATCAGTCTGTGCCACGACTCCATGAGGGTGCCATCAGTCTTCCACCGTTGCTCTACCACGAAATCATCTCCCGCATCGCCACACTCACACGCCAGTCGTATGTGGCTTTCGCATAGTCGCCTTGACCCTGACATCATTCATCAACATCTTCTATCATGAAACACAACATCTATCACTTGGGATGCTTCGGCAGCATGGCTGCCGTATGGCATGCCTTTCCCCAAGGTGGTCATCCAGGGGAATACCTCCATATCGGAGCAGTGCCCTACTACTGGGATGCCGTTCAAGGCAACTGGCGGTCGGATGTCTTCGAGAACACCGACAGTTACCGACTGCTGCACCAAGAGGGCGATGTGGCCATCTCCAACGACCTCACCGTGGGCGGACGCCTAAAGGTGATGCAGAATGCCGTGGTAAAACGCGACCTCCTGGTAGAGGGCGACCTCATCTGTCGACACCTGCGGGGACACGACAGAGGACTCTTCTCCTCTTATGATGCCCTCGTAGAGGCGTGCCGCTTTCCACAACGTGGCGACTGGGCGCTGGTGGGCACTTCATCGCAACCTGCCCTCTGGAACTGTGAGGCACCGGGCTCCTGGCAGTGTGTGGCAGCCGATGTGGCGCTTGGCGGGACGTTCGATCTTGATGCCTACGACCATGCCAAGGCTGTCGTCGACGGTATAGCGGCTGCCGGCTATGTCTTCGGCGGCGTGGCGTATCCCAGCATGACCAACCCCATGCAGCCTACCGACCACAATGTGTTCTATCTGGCTGCCACCCCTGGCCGTTATGAGGCTTTCGGAGGCATCACGGTGCGCTTTCTCAGCGCGCTGATGTGGAACCATGCCACCGATACCGACCACAACGGCACGGCTGATGGGCAGTGGACGGCGCAACTTCTCCTCGACGGGGTCTTCATCCATACGGAGAATATCGCCGATGGGGCGGTGACTACGGAAAAACTGGCCGATAGGGCAGTGACTGCAGAGAAACTGGCCGACGGGGCGGTGACGGCAGAGAAACTGGCCAATGGGGCAGTGAGTGTCTCGAATGTGTATGGGCTCACCGATTTCGTAGATGCCGCGGTGGCCGACGAGCGACAGGCGCGCCTGTCGGCATTGCATGAGGAGACTCGCTTGCGACAGCAGGCCGACAGTGCGCTGATGCTCCGTATCCAGGCCATAGAGAGCCGACCGGTGACACCTGATGGCAGTTTCACCATCACCATCGACCCGGAACTCGACCCCGACTCGCAGAATCCCGTGGAGAACCGCGCCATACAACTCGCGCTCTCGCAGAAACAGGATGTTATCCCCAACGTGTCGCAGCGACTTGAAGACAGCGAAGACAATATCAGCGCGCTCTTCCAGATGCTCAAGGCTCTCGACGAAAAGGTGAAGAAATACCATGAGGAAGGCCAGCCGCAACCTGGTCCAAACGATCCCATACCCTTCAACCCCGAGGAAGGAAACATCGGCACAGTGGTTATCAACAAAGACCCGGAGGACATCACCGCAAGCGACGTAGAGAATGCGCTCACGCTCACACCGCTCGCCGACTACCTGCCAGCAGGCATGAAGATTTACGAAGTGGCTGCAGAGGGCTCTGGGCAGACAGCCGATGTCTATTTCAAGCCGGGGAATACTTCGGCGGCGAAGACATACAACACCAACCTTCTCGCCGAACTCTGCAAGGCAACGGGCGACTATGCCGATTGCGCGGGGTTGCACCTCGACCAGGTCTATTACATCAAGCGCGATGCGTGGGTGTCAAGCCTCGCTGCCGCGTTGGTCGACAACGGCATACCTATCGAAAAGGACTTCATCATCGACGGAGAAGTGAACGGAGTGGCAACGGGTGGATTCTCCACGACATCGCATTTCTTCTACACCCGTCACTCGCTCAACCTCAACAAGGCTGTCTTCGAGACCACCAACAACCAAGGCTACTATGCTTTCTGCATCGACGCCGTGCTGGGCATCGACCAGGTCATCGTCACAGGATGCAAGTTCCTGACCTCAAGCACAGCAGGCAAGCACTTCACCTTCGTGGCAAGAGACCAGTCACCGCTCGACCAAGACGGTATTCTCGTCGAGAACAACTGCGTAGGTGATGTGCTCTTCCAGGACAATGAGTTCGAGGGGGCAAATACCATCTTCCAGGGATGGTCGAAGAGAAGTTCGTACTTCCGCACCTACACACAGGATGAGGAAGACGGGCAGGGCAACATCATACCGGCGCTCCAGAACAACGTCGCCAACGTGCTCTTCAAAAACTCGTTCCGCTTCATCGGCAACACCGTGGGCAATGCGCTCACCACACCGATGGTTGGAATGGGAGTGTCGCTCGGAACAGCCAACGAGAACGCAGGCGAATACGACACGCTGAAAGCATACACCTCATGTCCGTTGTGGATGGCAGGCAACACCTTCCAGGGGAAGAAGGGACTGGCGAGGGCATCGTCATCGGGCTACTACACCGCACTGCTCGCCGAGTTCTCAAAAGTATACTTCCTCCACAACAGTATCAGCGACCTCATCGCAGCGCAGAACGTCTACGACTATACCAATTCCAAGGGGGTGACCACACGAACCAGTGCAGCCTACTACGTCTACGACCTCTATGCCAGCGTCACCCAACTCTTCTGCTGCAACAACACATACACCAACCTCGCCAAACTCACCAACGACCACACTTACTTTGGCATCACAAAGGGCAAAGGTGTGTGCGTGCCTGGACGATACACCGCAGAGCACATGCCGGTCGAGAGACTCTACTTCGGAAATGAGTACACCGTCAACCAGCAGGAAATCACTGCATACTGGAACCAGCGCACATATCCTGAAAGTGCAGGAGCATACGACTACACGCCGATGATTGCCTACGACGACACGGTCAACATCAACAACGTGCTCAGCATCAAGTTCACATCGGGAGGATGGACCATTCCTGTAGAGCATTTCCTCTTCAAGCAGAACACCATCAACGCGCCGTTGCTCGAAACCATTGCCAACGACGGATACGGAGCAGAGCATTTCATCTTCGAGGACAACGAGTTCAATACTCCTGCAATTAAGGATAATGTCTACCAGTTCCTCTTCGCACCCGAAAGTTGCAAGGATATCCTGTTCAGGCACAATACATTCGAGGCGATTCCTTCGTCAAGGAAATTCTTCTTCATCGAATACCAGCAGTCGGCAGGACGGCCTACCATCACCTTCGCCGACAACAACACCTTCCCGCAAGGTGTCACGCACGTCATCGCAAGATTCTTCTGCCGGACAACAAGTCAGTACGAAAACGTGGAAGTCAGCATCAACGGCAAGTACGACCCCTACGCCACCGATGCCGAAGCCTCTACCACCCCCGTCACATAAAAATAGAAAGATAAAAAACAACAACCATGCCTACCATACATACAATCTACCGAAACGGCACTGCATACCAGATGCCGCAAGGACCACGGGGACCGCAGGGCGACTCCGCCGTCTTCGACCCCCAGACAGGAAATGTCCTCGCCACACTGCATAACACCACCGGCTACGACGATGCCAACGCCATGACGCAGAAAGCGGTGACGGTGGAACTGGACAAGTTTACCACCGAACAACTTTCTGGTTTCACATGGTACAACAAGGCCATCAACTCTTCGGGATATCTTCTCGACAACAAGAGCAACAAGTGCACCGATGAATTCACGTTCGATACCTCGAAAATAGACAAGGTGCGCATCGCACTGCCCAACAACCACACCAAGTTCGCCGTCTATGCTATCAACGAGTCTGGCACCACCATCACTTACTCCAACCTCACCGGGGAGTATCCTGGCAACGAAAGTGGGTTCCTCGTCTATCCCAGCGAACAAGTTTTCACTCCCGTGGCGGGCACGAGGTATGTCATACGGCAGTCGCCTTATCCCACCGCGTCGCAGGCGGCACGCGATGCCCTCACCTCCTCAGATATCGCTTTCGTCACGCAATACTACAAATCTGCCACACACGCCATCGACGACCACGCCACACGCATTGCCCGTATCGAAGAGGCCATCGGGGCGGTAACCTCTGTACCTAAGTATAGGTGGGGAAAGATTTCCTCGTCGGGATACAGCAGCAACGGCAATACAGAGTCCAACAAGATTTCGGAAGAGCACCTCTTCGACCCCGATGAGGTGACTGCCGTCGAGGTAAGACTGCCCGCCAATGCCGGTCTGAAATATGCCGTCTACGCCATCACGGGCAGCACCTATGAAGTGCTCACCAACAGCTTCGTCACCCGCGACTTCTCCTTCACGCCTGTCGGCGGCTCGAAGTATGTTGTACGTATTTCGCCCAACACCAGTTCGGTGACGCGGGCCGACATGGAGGCGGTAGCCCCTTCGCTCTACCCTTACTTCATCGTCCGCTACGCCACGGCCAGGCGCATCGACAACCTCGAAAACCGTGTCGGCAGCATCGGGGAAAAAGCCTATGGCTACCACCGTAACTACCATCCTGTCACCCCATTGCTCACCTTCGAGCATAAGATGATATCGGCGCAGGGTATAGAAGACTGTCCGACGGCTCTGCTCGCCAGAATGCCTAACATCGGTTGCGTGGAGGTGAAGATGAACAAGCCGGTGGGTGGCTTCTCGGTGTGGAAGAGGTATGGCTCCACCATCTCTTGCCTGCAACCCTACACCCATTACCAATTCCGCTACACGGGCGATCATGAGTCGGAGTATTTCGTCATGCTCCAGAAAGAGACCGGCGAGATACTCTCCACCGCCATTGCCTCTGTCTATACTTACAGCGATGAAGGAAAGGCGTACAACTACGTCGCGCCCACATGGGCGGCAGGGAAGAGAATCGCATTTTTGGGCGACTCCATCGTGCAGGGGCGTTATCCGAAGAACAGTGCGGAGGGTGTGAACCTCTGCATGGACAAGCCATGGCCCAACCTCGTGGCGGAGACACTGGGCGCAGAAGATTTCACCGACTTCGCCATTGGTGGGGCATTGGTCTATAACTCCGACTGGAAGTCGCTGCAACGGAATGCCGGACTCATCACTGGCTACGACATCGTGTTCGTCTGTGGAGGCACGAACGATTATGGTGGCAAGGTGTCGAAGGCTCTCTTCGAGGCAGCCTATGCCGACATGCTCGACACCCTCATTGCCAACAACACGATGGTCATCGCCATGACTCCCGTCTACCGCACGAAAACGGTCTCCAACCCCGTTATGGGTTTGAGCGGTTATGCCGATAGCATCACCGAAAAGGCCACGGAAAAGGGGGTGACCGTCGTTCCCATGCTGTCGCTCACCAACAACGCCGACTTCAAGGCGCATCTCGTCGATGGCATCCACCCCGACGAGACAGGTCATCGCATGATAGCAGATATCGTGCTCGATACCATCAGGACTATCTAAATTCACATGAGAGTCACTAAATTCCCAACCCATGACCATCAACAGCAAATACTTCACACTTGAAGAACTCATCTCTTCGCCTACCGCCCGCCGGCTCGGCATCAACAACAAGCCCTCCGCCCAAATCGTGGCGGCACTCCAACTGCTCGTCACCAATGTCCTCGACCCGCTGCGCGAGGAGTGGGGCGCACCCATCATCGTCACCAGTGGCTACCGCAGTCCTCAACTCAATGTCGTCGTGGGCGGTGCACGTTCTTCACAGCATCTCCTCGGTCAGGCTGCCGACATCCGCACTGTCTCCGACCTCCCGGAGGACAACCGCTGTCTGCGTGACCTCCTCATCCGCCTCAACCTTCCCTACGACCAACTCATCGACGAATATCACTGCGACTGGCTCCACGTCTCCCACCGAGCAGTAGGCAACCGCCATCAACTCCTCTCTGCCCACCGCATCAAAGGCAAGACGGTCTATACCAAAGGTGTGAAGTAACAACGCCCAGGAAGTTCTCCGCAGCATGATAAACCTCAAACCTTCAACCTCAAACCTCCAATGAAAATAAAGGATTGGATTCAGTACTCCAGTGCCATTGCAATGATAGTTTCGGGCATCGTCCTCGCTTTCTTGTCATTCTTCTGGAATAATGGCGATATTTCCGATGGCGTGCTCTGGTATGTTGCCCAGGCACTCACCTACGCCGGTGGCATCTTCGGCGTGAGTATCTATTTCAAAACCAAACTCGGCGACTTCGAGTCGCGCCTCAAAGAACATGAAAACCACCATCCTTCATCTCAGCAAAACCCTTCTCTTTGAACGGGTAGCCCTTGTCACCGCCTACCATGGCGTGAGAAACGACGGCACACCTTGTTATGACAGGGTGGCCATCGTAGAACCCGATAGACCATGGCTCGACACCACTCTCTGCCATGCGCTGCAACGTGTGCGGTGTCTTTTCGCTCCTTTCCTCTGGGAGAGCACCACCGACGACACCACCGCTCTCTGCTTCGACCTGGTGTTGAGGGTGCCTCCTTCTGTCACCCCGTCGCATCTCGACCGCTGGCGTATTCTCTGCTATGAGTATCTGGAGGCTGCCGCCCTCGTAGAGTGGTTTTCCATCTCTGCACCCACCATGGCGGTGCCCTGGCAGACTCAGCGCGACACCTGTTGGCAACAACTCTCTACAAGCATAAAACTCCACCACCGTAGCCCGCGCACCCGCCTGTCGCCGATTTAGAAGGAAAATGTTTTTATTATCATTGCCGTCATCAGTGTCTTGTTCGTTGACGGAACCTCAAAAAAAAACTCCTTGTCGTTGGACAAGGAGTTTTTTATTTATGTGGTTTTAAAACCTTTCGTGCTGATGTTCTTGATGACATCTTTGATGTTGAGTTCGTGGAACCCGTTTTTGTGCAGTTGTTGGGCAAGTTGTTCGTCGACGGCGATTTCATCGTCGTTTTGTTGATATTGGCAGCCTTTTGACTTCAGTTCTGCCACGCCCCATCCTATAATTGCGATGGCGAAGAATGCCACCAATGCGATGATTGTGTTGAACATATCTGTATCTTTTTGTTTTCTTTCGGCAAAATTACGACATAAGCGTCAAAAAGCAAAATAATTTGAGATTAATTTTGTCTTCAGGTCGCGAATATGGTGATACGATTAGAACCGTTTTTTCTTGCCTTTTCCCCCGTAGTAGTACGCATAGGATTTTTTCGACTTTCTCGCAGCGGGATAGGCGTATGCACTTTTGGCGCCCTTCTTGCCCGTGACACCCTTGGCTTTCGGGGCGTAGACGCCCTGTTGGGGGGCACCCTTCATTTTGGGGGTATTCATGCCCTGCTGCACGCCCTTGGCCCCTGTCGTGGCTTGGGGCGTGGCTTGAGGTGTGGCACCTGGCGTGGTCTGCGGGGTAGCAGGTGCAGGTGTTGCGGCAGGTGCTGCGGGGTGCGGACGGTTGCCCGGCATCGTCATGCCATCGGGCGAGGGATGAATTTTCTTGCTCAACTCCTCATAGAGTTTCATCACGTTGAGGGTGTTGTGGTCGGCTGCCACCTCGTCGAAAATCTGCTTCGCCACTTGGTGGTTCACACTGCTCGGCATGATGATGTTGCGCCAAATCTGTTCCCACCATCCGTTGGTGATAACCTTACCGTCGATGCCCTTCATCTTTATCTCGCTGATGCGGCCGTTGTAGATGGTGTTGATGATGTCGGTGTATTTCGTGCTCCGTATGGAGTCGCGCCGCCACACGTCGTGCGTCTTCAGGTAAGCCTGGTCGAGTTGTTGCAGTGTCACCTGGTCGGTCTTGTCGACGATGAGTCCGTTGTCCTCATCTTCTGGGTCATAAATGGCGGAATCGGGGTCTTCGTCCATGTTCCCCTCTTCGGTGCTGCCTACGAGTACTGTCGGCTCCCCTTGGGGGGAGAGAGGCCATGGCCACCGGTGTGTGAAGATTTGGCAGACGATGGCGTAGCCGATGAGTGTTGCCGCCACCATCATCAGTCCCTTCATCATGCGCAGGATGTTTTTCGAACTGAGAGAGAGTTTCCGTGGGATGAACATCTTGTATTCGTCGCCCTCCCGTTTCACCTTGTAGCCTTTCACCTTGCCGTCTTGCAGTTGGTTGAAGAGGCGGTCGTTGGTGCCGATGTCGAAGTGTGTCCTGATGGGACGGCCGTCGCCGAAGTCGAGTGTCACCATGGTGAGGTCGTGCTTCGGTTCTGGTGTGAAGACATACTCTCCCTGTTTCACGATGCCCGGAGTGAGTTGTATCTCCGCGTCCTTGAGGTTGTATCCGGTGAACTGTATCGTCCCGGCGTCGTTGAGACGGTCCTCATACACCTTGATGAGGTAGTTGCCGTTGGTGTCGGGCATCACTTGCTCGCCGTTGTATCTCACGGTGCAACTGCGGAGAGACCTCCCGTTGTATTGTACGACGAAGCGCAGTTCGTTGTAGAACTTGATGGTGCGCTCGTCGATGCGTATGCTGTTGGTGGCGCTGTCGAAATAGCCATAGCGTGTGGGTTCCGTCACGTCACCCTTCACGTCGATGGTGAGCGGCAGCATCCCTTCCTTTCCCCGTAGGTTGATGCGTTCGGTCTCTCCCTCCTTCACCTCACCATACTCATAGCCGTCGGGTGCGAGAATCTTGAAGGCGCGCATGACGATGGCCTCTACGCGGCGCAGCGAGGGCGAAGTGGTGGGCTGTATGCCGTCGGCAAGGAGATAAACCGATGCGGTGTGGTGGAAGAACTCCTGGTCGGGATAGTCGAGCAATGACGCCAGTTCGCCGTCGCTCTTGAAGTTCATGAAGTAGGTAAGTGGGGTGTGCTGTCCGCTGTCGGGTGTGGGCAGCAGCCGTGGCAGAGCCGGTCGGGTGTCGAGTGCGAGTTTCGAGCGGATGTCGGCCACAGCATTGATGAATGGTTTGTTGGCACTGGGCTTATTGTCGTTGGCAGCCAAGGAGAGGTATGCCTTCGACAGGTCGCGCACGGCCTTGAGCAGGTGGCTGGCGGGCACCATCACCCGACTGGTGTCGAGCAGTATGGCATACTGCATGAACCCACCGTCGGTAGTGTCGATGAGCGACATCTGCAGGTTTTTCCCGTCGGGGTATACACGCAGTTCAAAAGCCCGGTTCGCACCGAGTTCGTGCATATCCTGGATGCAGCCATGGATGCGGAAGTCATAGGCGGCTTCTGCAGGATACGAAATAATGGGCAACAGACCCTCTCCGGTCAATTGCTTGTTGATGTTGATTCTGATGGATTCCATTAATATACGTATATTGGGGCGTTTTCTTCGGAATTCCGTGCCATCACTGGCAGGGCTAATTGTGATAAGTGCCTTGTGGTTGCAAAGATAATGATTTTTATTGAAAATTGAAAATTGAAGATTGAAAATTTTGTCCACAGGGGCAAATTATACCATTTTCAATCTTCAATTTTCAATTTTCAATCTTCAATCTTCAATCGGCCGTAGGCCGGAATCCATTTTCAATCGGCTGCAGGCCGCCATCACCTGTCATACCCATACTCCGGGTTCTCATACATGGTGATGTTGATTTTGTAGCGCATCATCTCGTCGAGGTTGTGCACGGGGTGCTCCATGTCGGCGGGGATGGGTCGCTTGGAGAACTGCTGGAAGTAGAGCAGGCAGGCATCGCGCCACCATACCGCATCCCTGGCCTGGATGCGCAGTTTGCGCTGCACCTCCTCAAACCGCTGCTGGTCTACATAGGGCTGCATGGCGTCCCAAGTGGCGAGAAAAGCCCTTGCTTCGTGCACACCTTGTTCGTATTTATGGCATAGTTCGTCCCAGAATGTCCGTCCGCTCTTCATCTTGAAGTCCCATGCCACATGGTGGAACCAGGTGAGGAACTCCTCCGGACAAGTGTTGATGTTGTTGAATTGGTCTCTGAGTGCGTCGGGATATTGCTCCACGGCCTTGCTGCCCGAGAGGGTGCGGTCGAAGCCCAGTCCTTTCTCGTCGGCCTGGTGGTAGTATTGTGGTGTCCAGTCGCGCCTGATTCCCGGTGCGTCATACCATGGCTCGGGTCCGTAGTGGTGTCCTCCGGCGAAGATGTGGTGCAGTCCGAGGGGCATCATGTAGTTCACTGCAGCCTCCCTGCTCTCCGTCATCACGTCAGTCATCGGTGTCACCAGCCGGCTGTCGTTGGTGAATGTCTGCTTCAGCCATTCTTTGGCGATATCCTCCGAGGAGAGTGTGGGGTTCCATGCCAGTCGTCCGAAGGCATACCAGTTGGCTTGTGCGAAGTGGTGACCGCACCAGTTGGTGTCGTCGCCGATGTTGGCTACCCCTGCCATGGCCTTGATGCGCTCCGGCTTCACGTAGTCGAGAAACTCCTTCCACATCGGTGCGAGGAACACTAGGTGGTTGGCAGCGCCGAGATACTCCTGCGTGATTTGAAACTCCACCATCGTCGGGGTGTTCTTCACCGAGGTGAAGAGCGGACTGTAGGGCTCACGCGGTTGGAAGTCTACCGGACCGTTCTTTACCTGCAGGATGACGTTGTCGTGGAACTGTCCGTCGAGGGGCATGAACTCCTCGTAGGCTTGTCGGGCCCTGTCCTTGCTCTGTGGGTTGTAGACGAATGCCCTCCACATCACGATGCCTCCGTGCTTCTTCAGGATGTCGGCCATCATGTTGGCGCCTTCTGCGTGGGTGCGTCCGAAATCACACGGTCCTGGCTCTCCTTCGGAGTTGGCTTTCACAAGGAATCCTCCGAAGTCGGGTATGAGTTTGTAGATTTCCGCTACCTTCTTCTTCCACCAGTCCACCACCTGTGCGTTGAGCGGGTCGGCAGTCTCCAGCCCACCGAGTTTCATGGGTGAGGCGAAGTTGACGGAGAGATACACCTTGATGCCGTAGGGCCGCATCCATTCTGCTATCTGCTTCACCTTCTGCAGGTTCTCTGTCGACAGTGCCTCGGGCTTGGCGTTCACGTTGTTGAGCACCGTACCGTTGATGCCTATCGATGCGTTGGCTCTCGCATAGATTTTCATCCTCTCCGGAGTGGGGTTGAGGAAGATGCTCCTTCCGGCGAATCCGCGTTCCACGGTGCCGTTGGGGTTGTCCCAGTGGTTGAGGATGCGAAGCGGATAGGTCGGTTTTTCCGAGATGGAGAGGTTGCCGACGTCCTCACCCATCTGTTGCAGTCGCAGCAGGTGGAAGGCGCCATAGAGCAGTGCTGTGTTGTCGGCTCCTTCTATCACTGTCTTTCCCCCTCGTGAGGAGATGGTGTAACTGTCTTTCGACATCTTCTTCTGGCGTTTCAGCACCACGGCACCGCCTTTCCAGTGTTGGCGCAGTTCGTCCATGGCGACGCAAGCCACTCCTGTGACGTTGTTGTTTTGTTGTTCGTCGAACCGCAGCCATAGGTTGCTGCCGTCTTCGCCTTTGGCTGTCGTGGCGATGGCCATGAAGATGCAGACCATCAGGGGATAGAGCACTTTTTTCATCGTTGTTGTTGTAAGGTTAGTTTTTTCAAAGGTCAAAGATAGTGAAAGGTGAGCGAAATGCCAAAAGAATCGAAGATTATTTTGCATTTCCGAACCGCATCCTATCTTCGCCGCGCAGCGGCAAAGTAGTGAAAGGTGAGAGAAAAACCAAAAGAATCGAAGATTATTTTGCATTTCCGAACCGCATCCTGTCTTCGGCGGAGCCAAAGTAGTGAAAGGTGAGAGAAAAACCAAAAGAATCGAAGATTATTTTGTTTTTCCGAACCGCATCCTATCTTCGGCGGAGCCAAAGTAGTGAAAGGTGAGAGAAAAACCAAAAGAATCGAAGATTATTTTGCATTTTTGCCAAGCCTTTGGCTTGGAGGGTCACAACAACCCCAACCCCTTCTTGTGGTCCTAAGAAGGGGGCATTACGGGCAAAAGCCCGTGAAAATCGGCTGCGCCTCAGCAAACTGAAAGTAAACTTTCGTTTGCATTCGGCTTGCACGATTTTTCAACCCCATAACCCCATCCCAAGGCCCTTCCCCTCTTCAGGGGAAGGGATGCAACCGCTCGCATCCGCTCGCTCGGTCATTGAGTTGCACTCGATTGTCGGCTGCGCCTCAGCAAACTGAAAGAAAACTTTCGTTTGCATTCGGCTTGCACGACAATTAAGGTATCCGCGACCCATCAAAGAGTCGCGGGGAGATTCCCTACGCAACAGAGTTGCGATTGTTTGTGTTCGCTCCGCTCACCTAAATGGCGATTGTTCATGTTTGCTCGCATATTAAACATCAAACCTCAAATCTCCTGCCCCTGTCGCATTTTTATCTTGTATATGCCTTTTCATGTGCCAACTTTTCATTACCTTTGCGTGACAAAACGCTAACTAACTTTTAAGAAATGAAACATTACACAACTATTTGGCACTCTAAAAAACTACTTCTCATCATTCCCATGGCGATGATAGCCGTTACTTCTTTGATGGCCCAGACTTCCAACCCCAAAGGACTCTACAGGCTAACGGAAATCGTCCATCAAGACGGCAAGCATTTGGAGGCAGGTTACAAACAGTATAAATATTGTCAGGACAATCTCGCGCTTACGCTTACCTACAATCCGAATGTATTCAAGAACCAACCGTTCAACTTCTCCGTTTCCAATCCCGACGGCAAGCCCCTGCGCCTCACAGGCGAACTCTCAAAGACCGAGAACAAGGGAACGCAGGTGATTGCCACCTCTGACAGCACATTCACCCTACGTTGGTATAACGACCGCAGTGGTATAGGCGAGCGCCTGTTCCCCTCTCAGACAAACATTGACGAACGATACGAATTGGTGAAAGATACCACCGATGCCATACAGCGGTCGTTGAACCTGCTGCAAATGAATTTTGGTGCCGGCTGCCATCGTCTGCAAGGGGTTTGGAAATTGCGTGGCGTCCAACAATCAAGCAATGCCACCTCACAATATTGGATTGTAAAGAGCGGACCCGAAACATATCAGATTCTCGGCAGCCATGAAGCAGTGACAGTCGTTGCCAATCCAGATTTTCCAAGTGCTAATCTGCAGTGCCAATTTACGCCATGCACCTATTTGAGTGAAAATGCCTTCGATTTTGCCGGGCAGACATTCATCGTAAACTGGTTTGACGGCGAGACCATTTCGGTGACGGGCATCAACGACGCAGGACGTCCCTTTGTGACGATATGGGACCGTTGTGGCCTTCCTCAGAACATCCAGGATGTCTTTGGCACTCGCATCCCCCCGATGAAAAAGGATATCTCGCGCTTCTTCACCAATGAATTCATGAAGAAATACGGTGCCCAACCCGATTCCATCCGCCTCGCCTTCGAGACTTTCGACTTTGCGGTAGATGCCAACGAACGCAACAACGCCATCTTCCCTGTCTTGATGCGGAATGGTTTTGAGAGCGAATACATCAGCATGAAAGACACGCTCCTCGCACGCTTGATGAGAGGTAAAATCAATGCCGATGAGGCAGTGGGACGGTATGTGTTCTGGTTTAATAAGAATTTCGACCGCCATACGAATTGCTCCTCACAGTTCTTCCGTCAATTGAAGTCAGAATCCTTCATCGACTACACCACGCTTATCCCACAATATCATCCCGAACCGGTAGGATGCAAGGTCGACAACGACACCTACCTCCTGCGCCTGCCATCCTGTATGGGTGATCTGCCCACTTGGGAATGGATGCTGAAAAAGGAGGAAGAGTTCAAGCAGTCGGGGTGTAAGTACCTGATTCTCGACCTCCGTGGAAACAGTGGCGGCAGCGATGCCTTCAGCGAACTGTTTGCCAAGATGATGTGCGATTGCAGTGCGATGAACGACGAACAGTCATACTATATGAACAGCACCGCCAACAACAATGCGTTGAAAAAATACTGCGAGACTTTCCCTGGGACATTCATGGACCGTGTACTGGCAGAAACGGCTACGGCGGAAGAGGGGAGTCTCATCAACTGGAACACTGTTCTCAAAGGAACTGATGCATACATTCCTTTGGTGCGCAAAGGCGCCATCATCATCGACAATTACAGTGCAAGTGCGGGTGAAACACCTGTCAGGCTTGTTCGCAACCACTCCAAGAGCCATGCCACGGTCTATGGCAAGGAGCGTACAGCGGGTTGTGAGTTGTCGGGCAACTGCAACACCATCCGCTTGCCCCATAGCAGCATATTCTTCACCTACCCTATGACAGTGGATGCAGAATTTGAGAAGGCGTGCAGGGAACGAAACCCAGGCCACAAGCCCGATGTCATCATTCCCCTGCCTTATCCAAAACAACTGACCGACAACATCGACCCCTGGGTGCTCTGGGTAGCAAAAAAGATGAAGAAGTAGGTTGAGGACCTGCCTTCTGTACGGACATGCATCAAGCACGTCCCTACGGCATGAATCTTGATAACTTTCTAGGAATTCTGACCCAGACAGCGTCACTTCTTATCTCACTTTGTTGTTGAGTCGCTTGCAGAATTCCACACTCACTCCCTCTATGCTCTCGCCGGGGAGCAGTTGACCTATGGCGATGACGCGGAACCACTGGTATGGCCTTCCGCTGCGGAACCGCAGGTACTGGTTGGCACTGCTGCCGATATAGTGCCATTCTGCCAGGTCATCGCTGCCATAGAGTGCCACGCCCACATGACTGCCGCCAGGTCCCCGGTGGCAGAACAGTCCGCGCACCATCACCCTCAGAGCCGTCTTCGGCACGTGGCGCAGCGACAGCGAGAGCGGACGGCTGCACACCATCACCGCTGCTCTTCCGTGTGTCTCTCCGTCGTAGTCTACCCTTGCCAATTGCTGTATGCCGTCGGTCGTGCGGAGCACCCAGGTGGTGTCGCCGTCGCTGATGCTGCTGTCGAAGGCAGTGACGGCAGCGCCCCATTGCTTGCTCCTGAGCGAGTAGACGAGGGCGAGTGAACAGTCGGGGTGGTGTAGCCACAGCAGGTGGTGTGTGGCGTCGTAGTGGATTCGTGCGTGTGGGATGAACTCCCTGGTGAGGGTGGGGAGGTCGATGGCGATGCCGTCGAGTGTGGGTTCGGTGGCGATGATACGGGCGAGGTGGGGCAGGAGGGTAGAGTGGAACGACTCGCCGAGGAGCGCGTCGGAGAGACACGTGCTCGTCGACCCCTTCACCATCATCAGTCCGCGTGGGGTGGGGTAGACCACGGCATCGTCGGTAGTGGCAACGTGTGCCCCTGCTGCCACGCCCTGCCGCGTCACGGTCTGCTGTGCCTGCCACCGTTCCTTAGAGAGTCGCATCACCCATATCCCCTGTGTGGTGAAGGCGTAGTATTGTCCGTCGCCGAACAGTCCATCGGCGGTGCGGCGGGTGTTCGACACCAACTGTGTCACCTCTCCGCTGCCCACGTGTACTGCCGCCGACGTGGGGAAGACGAAAGGGTTGCCTTTTGCCGAGGTGAGGATGAGCGACGTGTCGCGTGGCATCGTCCATGCCGCCCTTGCCCTCTCTGCCTGTGCCTCCCACTCTTCGGCGGTGGCGTTCTGCCAGAGCATGAAACTGTTGTGGTAGATGCCGCTGTCGGTGTCGAGGGAGAGCACTGCCGCCTGTTGCAGGAGCAGACTGTGTAGGGCGTCGCGCTCCACGCGGTGTGCCCCTCCGCTGGCGGTGTGCACACTCATCGCGATGCCCTTCTGGCGTAGCCTGTCGAGGTGCTGCGTGGTGGTGAAGTAGTGCGCGCCGTTGCTGGTGGCGAGCCTGACGTGGTAGGTCAGTTGTGTGATGTCGTCGGCTGCCACCATCATCATGCCGGGGATGGGATATTGCACCTCATCTCTCCACCACACCTCGGGCTGCGAGGCATGCGTCGTCTTTGCGCACACCACCACGTCGCAGCGCTGTCCGAGAGGATTGTCGGCGATATCCGCCCGGCTCCCTGCTATCCCCTCGCTCTCTATGGCGGCATCGCGCTGTGCGGGGTCGAGGGCGAGGCGTGCTGCCGCGTCGAGGGTGAGGTAGCGGTAGGTGAGACCGATGGCGAATGGCGACCTCAGTCGCCGTGCCACCGCGGCTATGCTCAGTCGGTTGTCGTGGTCGCAAGCCACCTTAGCGCCGCAGCCCCAGCGCCGCAGGTCGCCGAGGTCGATGGCCTCTCCGGTGGCGTCGGCCTGTGGCACAAGCAGTGGTGTGCCCCACTGGTCATGGCCTATCGTCATTGCCTTGTAGAATATCAGGTTGTCGAAGGCGTCGGCCACCGCCTGTCTTCCTTTCTGCGCGAAGGTGAGTGCCGTGGTACGTCCCTCCATGTCGCTGACGATGGTGGCAGCCTGCCGTATGTCGAGCATCGTCAGTTCACGGGTGAGGAAGATGTCGACGCCGGAGATGACCTTGGCGGCCTTCTCGCCTTGCCGCATGTCGATGGTGATGGTGTGGCGGTGCATGTAGGTGGTGGCGTGCAGCGTGCCAGCCTCGCGGTCGGCGGTGATGGTGTGGGGCAAGGCGGCGGGAAGCAGCGCGAAGATGTTGGAGCAGAGCATGTGACTGCCGTCGGCCATCCTGAGGGCGGCGATGCCGAAGCGCACGTTGTGGTGTGTTCCCTGTCCGAGTCGTGCCGCCTGGTTGTCGGCAGCCGATGCCATCATCGCCGCCACCATCGTGGCTCCCGTGGCATAGGCGTCGTCGGTGGCGTAGAAGTCGGGAAACATCCGTTCTGCCAGGCGCTGGCGGCCGTCGAGTACGGCGGTGGGACAGTCGAGCCACGTGGCGAGGGTGGTGGTGATGGGCAGCGTCACGTCGCAGCGTTGCTGGTTGTCCTGCGTCAGCGTGATGTCGTAGAGCAGGTCGTCGGTGCCGATGACGGTATAGTCGTTGGCGGCATTGTCCCACAGTGCGTAGTGGGTGTCGCTGTCGCTTACCATGCAGAGGGTGTCGCCCACGGCAGCGAAGGCGTTCACTGGTTCAGCATCCTCGTAGAGGGGGTGCAGACAGAGTGGCGCGTCGGCATCGGTCCATGCGTAGGCATGTGTCGTGCCGTTGGAAGCCATGCGTAGGATGAGATGGCGGTAGTCGTTGCCTTGGTGTATTCCCGCCAACTGGCATCCGCCCGGGGTGGCGCCTCTCGTCAGCAGTCTTGGTGTGATGGGGTGCAGGGCGCCGTCTTCTGCGATGAGGTTGAGCAGCATGGCGCTGTCGCCCTCTGCCGCTTCGTGGTCGGTGGGACAACTGCTCAGTCCGTTGAAGGTGATGTGTTTTCTCATGGTGTTGGTGTTGTCATGGTTGTGGGTCAATAAAGATGGTTTGTTGGAATGGCGCGGTGATGAGGGGCAGTGCTGTTCCCAGGCTGTCGATGTGTGTCGGACAGCCCACGCAGAGTGTCACCCGCTGCTGCTTCTGGCAGGTCTCGAGGATGTGGCATGCCAGGCGCTTGCTGTGCAGCCTGAAGTAGTGGCCGTTGCCCTTTGCCGGCTTGCAGGCACCGGCATGTCGTCCGAGGGTGTCGCCGGCACGCCGCGCGACATAGAGGTAGTGTTCGGCAGGGGTGTCGTCGGTGGTGGCAATGTTGAGCACGTCGCCGCGTTGCAGGTGCAGGGTGCCTGCCACATGGGCGGTGATGTCGATGCGCCCGTCGGCGTGGAAGGTGATGTCGCCTTGCCGGGTGTTGGTGATGAGTTGGCGTATCATCGGCGTGTCCTCCATCTGAAGGTTACGGTGGTGATGTAGACGTAGGTGCGTGTCTGCTCGATGCGCTGTCGGTGGGCTTCGGCAGATGCTTTGGTGAAGTGGATTTGTGAGGCGATGTCGTAACGGTCGCTTCCCCGCTCGCCGATGATGACGGCATAGCAGCGCCTGCCAAACAAAAAGGTGCTGAGTGACTTGAAGAACTTCCCTAATAATGTGTATATTTTCATTGCTAATCTGAAGAATTATATAAAATATTTATTATAAAATTTGCATAATTGAGAAATAGTATGTATATTTGCCGCAGAATCGAAAGATTGTTAGTTAGATGTTTCGATTTTCGACTGCAAATATAAACACAAAAGTCAAAAACAGCAATAGGAAATTTATATTTTAACAATAATTTAACAATTGGAGGTAAAACTATGGATGGCACCTGTGACCGACTGAAACAAGTTATGGCTTGGCTCATCGCCAATGGCGAGGCCACATCGCAGCGTGAAGTGGCGATGCAACTGGGTTATACTCCCTCGTCGCTCTCCCAGATTGTCAACGGTCATGTGCCGTTGAGCGACAAGTTCCTCAATCGCCTAACGGGGCTCGACCGCCGTATCGATGTCAAATGGATAAGGACGGGTGAGGGCAACATGCTGGTCACGGGAAGTGGCAGGATGGAACTCACGTCGGATGACGAGGACATGGAGTTTTTTACCGAGAACACGAAAGGTGCCCGGTTCTACAAGCAGGGCGACAAACTCTTCATGACGGTGCGCCACGTTCCTTTTGCTGCCTACGGACAGTTTGTGAACGAATGCGACAATCTGGAGCCCGACTTCGAGGATTGGGGGGAGGAGACGTATGAGGTAGACCATGTGGCACGTGGCAATTACCTCTCTTTCGAGGTTCGAGGCGACTCGATGGACACGGGCAGTCGCCAGAGTTTTGAGGCGGGCGACAAGGTGCTGGTGCGTGAACTCGATCGTGTGCATTGGCGCGACCGCATCCGTTATGAGGACCGTCCCTACTGGGTGGTCGTCTTCGAGTCGAGCGTGTTGCTGAAGCAACTCATCGGTCAGGACCTGGAGCAGGGCATGCTCACCTTCCACTCCCTGAATCCCTCGCCGGAGTATGCCGACTTCACCATCAGTGAGAACGACGTGCGCCACTTATATTATGTCATCAAGAAAAAGCCCCGCCAAATGGATTTCTGACGG
>OMZE01000082.1 GCA_900315455.1 uncultured Prevotellaceae bacterium
CGGCGTACGGTCAGGTGGACAGCACGAAGATGAAGAAAAAGAACAATCCTATCGCCCTCCGTGGAACAGTGGCCGATGGTTTCACCAAGGCTGCCATCCGCGACGTGAAGGTGACGCTGATGCGTGCTGACTCTACTGTAGTTGACACGATGCGTGTCTGGGAGAGCTACAGCTATAGCAGTGGCATTGGCCGGTCGATTGGCACTACCAACTATTATTTTGCCATCAGTCGGGAGTCTGCACGATATATCATCAAATTTGAACACCCGAATTATGAGACAGCATACGCCGACTTTGAAATGAAGCAGGTGGGCAGTCGCCGACAGGAAATCGAAGGTCCTAAAATCTATCTGAAGAAAGCCCCACACGCCAGCCATTTCACGGGCGCAGACTTGGACGAGGTGGTGGTGACGGCCACGAAAGTGAAGATGGTATGGCGTGGTGACACCCTTGTCTTCAATGCTGATGCCTTCAATGTTCCGGAAGGATCGATGCTCGACGGACTCATCAAGCAATTGCCTGGAGTGGAATTGAAAGATGATGGGGAAATCTTCGTCAACGGCAAGAAGGTGGACAACCTGACATTGAATGGTGCCGACTTCTTCCGTGGCAAGAACAAAATCATGCTTCAGAATCTGCCCTACTTCACGGTGAAGAACGTGGAGGTCTATAAGAAACAGACGGAAGAGAACAAGTATCTGGGCATCGACGACGAGGACAAGAAAGAGCTGACGATGGATGTCATCCTGAAACGGGAGTACAACATCGGAGGTTCGGCAAACATTGAGGCAGGATACGGGACTGACGACCGTTACAAGCTGAAAGGTTTCGGCTTGCGGTTCTCCGACCACACACGGGCGGTGCTCTTCGGAGGGATGAACAACATCAACGAGACGATGGAATACAGCGGTGAGGAGAGCAGCTACAACGACAAGTTTGAACAGGCTGGCGACAGTCATTTCAAGCAGGTGGGCGGACAGTTCGTCTATCAGGCACCCGAGGATAAGCTGACCAACTCCACCGAAGTGAACGCCACTTGGAACAATGAATTCAGCGAGACGCGCAGCCAAAGCGAGACTTACATGAACGGAGCCAGTACGTTCGGCATGTCGGAAAGTACGGGTCGCAACAGACCCAGTCACTTCGAAATGAAAAACACTTTACGCACCACAGGCAAGTTCCGTTTCTATTCCACAGTTGGACTCAACTACAACAGCAACCGCGATGAGAACGAGGGATGGAACGTGAGTACTGCCGATGCCGTGATGAAAGACAGCATCAACAGTTCGTGGTATCGCTCACGCAACAAGAACGAGTGGCTGTATGGCAATGGTTACGCCTATCTGGCTTATCGCATGCCTACAGGCGACTCGTTCACGTTCAATGTTCAGGGCAACTTTAACAGAAGTTTCGATCCCGAGTCGACAAGTATGAATCACTACACTTACCATCGGTTGGGCACGCATGATGACCGTGACCGGCGTACGGAATCACCATCACACACCTACAACTACCAAGCAGAATTGAATTATAATTATCAGCTGACAAAATCATTGCGCCTCTCACCATCCGTCGGGATAGGCATAGGTGACGACCAGAGTGACCGTCATGAATTCCTGCGCGACAGCATCGATTACCTGTTTGATGCCAAAAACAGCTACGAGCAGCGCACGCAGACCCTGAACCGCCGTGCCGGCATAGGTGTTGAGTTCAACAAAAATCTGAAAAACTACTACATAGGCTTATATATGAGTCTCAACACCAACTACCAGCGCCAAAAAATGAGCTACAACAGTCAGCCGCTGAACACTACGCTCACCCGCAACTACATGCTGTTCAGCCCGAATGTCTATTTCTATTTGATGAACAGGAAAAGAGAACTCAACATGCAATACTATATTTGGCCATCAACACCGAGCGTTACTGACCTCATCGACCGTCCCATCACCAGCGACCCGCTTAACATCTTCCTCGGCAACCCCGATATGAAGAAGAGTGAGCAACATACATGGTATGGCAACTACCGTTTGCGCAATGACAGCATCGACCAGACCATCAATCTCCGGATGGATGCCACCATGACGCACAACGCCCGCACACAAGGCTACACCTACGACATGACCACCGGAGTGCGCACTTACCGACCCGAGAACATCAGCGGCGGCAACTGGAACCTTGGCACATCTTGGCACATCCATCAATTGGAACCGCGCCCTTGGTCATCAGAAGTTATGGCATATCGGCAATGAATTATCCTTCCGCTACACCCGAAGCACCGGCCTCGCCCTCACTACAGGAAGCACCGATGCGGAGATGAGCCGTGTCGGAACTTATCTTATGAGTTACGACCCCAGTGTCAGTTTCCAAAAGAGCAACCTCACCCTGAGACTGAAGGGCGATTTCACCTACCGCAATATTCATCGAAACATCACATTTGGGGAGCAGCCCACCGACATCTGGGACATCGCTTACGGCATCAACGGCACTTACAAGTTCCCTTGGGACATCACCTTCAATACCGACCTCACGATGCACTCACGCCGTGGATACACCGATGCAGAGATGAACGACAACCGCCTCTATTGGGATGCGTCACTCACCAAATCCATTCATCAAGGACAATGGGTCATCAAACTCCGTGGTTACGACCTTCTCGGTCAGGTTTCCAATCTCCGATACAGCATCAATGCCCAGGGTCGCACTGAAACGTGGACCAACTCCATGCGTCGCTATGCCCTGCTCACCATCAGTTACCGTTTCTCACAGAAACCCAAGAAAGAAGACAAATAAAACCACAATAAACATGAATAAGATAACCATCATCACCATCCTGCTCGCCCTCGTCGCTATGGCGGGACAGGCGCAAGTCAACTACCACATTGACGGCAACACGGGAAATCCCGATTTCACAGGAACGCTTTACCTTTACGATTATTCATCAATTGTAGATTCCATGCAGGTCGTAAATGGCGTAATCATATTACACAACGGTACATTGCCAAGTGCGAAGAAATGTGCACTTATCAACAAAAACGGGGTAACTCTTGTCAAACCACTGTTCATCGAGAATGGATTAATACACGTTGAAGGCCCTTCTGCAGGGAAATGGTACTATGTATCAGGCACGCCCATGAACGATGACATGAAGACGCTCCAACAGAAATGCTTCAGCATACTCAACGAATATAAGGATGATAAGGACTTGCAAAATCAAAAGCTCGACGAAGCGATGGAGCCTGTAGTTCGCCTACACGCCGACGATGTCCTGGGGCTGGACATTGTTAAAAACCTGACCATTTCTTTCAGCGCAAAGCGATGCAAGCTAACGAGGAAATCATGGCACAGCGGAAAACATACGAGGTTCAACTCAGCATCCGCACAGGCGAGAAATTCATAGACTTCGCCGTAGATTACGACGGCAAGACTACCCGTCTCAGCGACTACGTAGGACGCGGGCAATATGTACTCGTAGATTTTTGGGCCTCATGGTGTGGCCCCTGCCGGGCAGGGATTCCAAGACTTATCGCAGCCTATAACAAATATAAGGACAAAGGGTTGACAGTACTTGGTATTGCAGTCAAAGACAAACCCGAAGCAACCCTGAAAGCAATCGCCGAGTTACAGATTCCCTATCCACAAATCCTCGACTCGCAGGATGGTGCCTACAACCTCTATGGACTCAACGGAATTCCACACATCATCCTCTTCGCTCCCGATGGTACCATCCTTGCTCGTGGGTTGGCCGGCGAGAACATCGAACAACAATTGAAAAAGATTTTTAATGACTGATAAATAATGAACAAGCAAGCCATCATCACCATCCTGCTCGCCCTCGTCGCAGTGACGGGACAGGCGCAGACTTTCATCCCTGTTGTGGAGGACAGCATTGATTTCGTCATTGAGGGGACGGTCAGCGAAGGAGCCGACTCTGTATGTATGGAGGAAAGACCCTATACTGGACCCTTGTGGTTTCCCGTACACAATAAGCATTTTCGTATCACCGTCCGTCAGCCCTTGCACAAGTTCTTGCAGATAGAGGATGGCAGGGACGGATGGATGCAAATCATCGTAGATAACCAACCGTCTCACATCGTTGTAGATTTTCGAACAAACACAGTGGTGGAAGGCTCACCACTCAACAAGCGCTTCAATCATTATAAACTCATTGAGGACAGCATCGAAAAAGAGATGGAGTTGCATGAGGAGGACAATGACCGAACGGTCTATAACTCATTGGAGCAACGTTTGCATGATGCTGAATGGAAGAGCATCATTGAGAATACCGACAATGTGATTCCCGTTTATAACCTTGCTCTAAATGGTCAGTTCTGTATGATTACACCTGAAAGATTGACTGAGTGCATGAAGGAGGAATATGCCTTCGCGCACCATCCAGAAATGAAACGTGTTTGGAAGTTTTATTGGGCTATGCAGAAGCGTCTGCCCGGTCAAGATTATCATGAACTTGAATTGCCTGACACAACAGGTACAATCCATCGTCTCTCCGAATATGTCGGTCAAGGCCACTATGTCCTGCTCGACTTCTGGGCGTCGTGGTGCGGTCCATGTATTGGTTCTATGCCTTTAATGAAAGAGATTCACAAAGCCTACGCTGACAGAGGTCTGCAAATCATTGGCCTATCATTCGATAAAACTCGTGAAGCATGGCTTTTGGCCATTAACAAATATGAACTGCCGTGGCTACAACTCTCTGATTTGAAAGGTTGGGATTCAGTCGCTGCCGAAGTTTATGGCATTCAGGCGATTCCAGAAACCGTTCTTATTGCGCCCGATGGCATAATAGTTTCCACGGGACTACGTGATGAGCAATTGAAATCAAAACTCGAAGATATTTTCTCTGGCAAGTGAATTATCATAAAAATAAAATGAACAAACAAACCATCATCACCATATTGCTCGCCCTCGTCGCAATGATGGCACGGGCCCAAGCCTTCCAATATCGTATCGTTGGCAACATTGGAATGGAGTTTACCGGGTGGCTCTATCTGATGAACCAGAGTGACAAGAATTATACTGACATAGACAGCCTATGGGTGGAGAATGGCGAGATTCGCGCCTTTGAAGGCAATGCCCAAGAACCATTCTTGGCCTTGTTGCACTCCAAGGGAGAAGATCTGGTGCAATTCCCTTGTCTTTTTGTGGAAGAGGGCACCATCAAACTCCGTCCAGCAGCAATGACAACCAGAGGCGCTGCTTTTATGGGAACTCCACTCAATGATGATTGGGCGCATTTCTATACACAATTCAACAAGATACAGGATGCATCCGACGAAGGTCGTATCACCCAAACAGAGGCCAATCAAGAACTTGACAGTTTGGCTGCACCCTTTGTTCGCAATCATGGCAATGATGTCTTGGGAATGGTTGTTGTATCATTCTTGGAGGATTTAGACAACGAGCGTCTGATGGATTATATCAAAATGCTCAGTCCGAAACAACAAAGCAACCCCATCATCGACGATATGAGACAGACCATTTTGGCAGTGCAACAAACAAATGAGGGAACGATGTTCAAGGATTTCGCCGTAGAGTACAACGGTAATACTACACATCTTTCTGACTTTGTTGGTCGTGGCAAGTATGTGCTTGCTGACTTCTGGGCTTCATGGTGTGGGCCTTGCCTTCGCGAGATTCCCAACCTCATAGCCGCCTATAAAAAATACAAGGATTGCGGACTACAAGTTCTCGGCATTGCCGTGTGGGAGGAACCCGATGAATCATTGAAGGTCATTGCTGATAAGAACAATCCATATCCTCAGATTCTTGGTGTTTCAGAAGAAACTACAGGAATATATGGAATCAATGCTGTTCCCCACATCATCCTCTTCGCTCCTGAAGGCACCATCCTCGCACGTGGGTTGCGAGGCGAAGAGATAGACAAGAGACTCGAAGGGATTTTTCATAATAATAAATAAAAAAAGGAACAAATGAAACTTATGGGAAAAATGGATAAGCATGTGAAGAATGGACTCATCTCCATGGTGTGTTGGATTTTGTTCTTAGTTGTGACACTCGGCACATACTCCTATGTGCAAGATGCCCCGTTGAAAGGATTGCTGGACAAGGAAACTGGCGGATTCATTTCGTTGGCTTTCTTCGTGTTGTGGGCACTTATATGGTTTGCCATCGGCCAGCATTATAGCCGCGACTATGAGCAAAAGAAAGAAGCATATCGCAAACAGTACCCGTCTGTCAGTGAAAGTCAGCTCGCCAAAGCATTCAGGGACGAGTATTCCTCTGGTATAGCCAAGATGCTTTCAGGTGTGTTCTTTATATCTGTCCTTGCATACGTCGCTGCAAACGTCCGTGAGGAAGTCACTACGAGAAACTGCATCTATATCGGTTTACTGATGGCGTTGTCAATCATCACATATTGGTATTACAAGGCTCATCAATTAACAAAAAGAGAATAATGAAACATCAGAAACACTTCATACGAATTCTGATCTTGCTGACTCTGCTGTCGGCAACGTCATTTGCAAGAGCACAGGCCTCTTTTGACCCTAAAGGAGGATGCCTGAATGTCGTTGACTTTTCTCATGGGCAGAGGTTAGGTGAATATGGCGACAAGTGCATTTCCGCAAGTTACTTGCATGAAGCCTTCATCAATGAGCGGTTTGCCATCGGTGGCGGAATAGGCTATAGCCATCATCAGAAATACAGATTTTCAGCCATTTCTGTCTTCCTCAGTACACACTACTTCTTTCTCGACAAGCGTTTTTCTCCATTTGTCAATCTACGTGTGGGGGGATTCGGAATGTTTGGAGAGAAGAATGTAGATACTAAAGAGAAGTATTCTTTGTCCAGCAAAAAGCCAGACTTCAACCTGTTTGTCTCACCTGGAATAGGTGTGAAAATGCATATCACACCAAGCATCGGCATATTGGTTTCCATCAACGATGATGCTTACCTTGTG
>OMZE01000016.1 GCA_900315455.1 uncultured Prevotellaceae bacterium
AGGCAGACGCGACTCGAAGATGACCGTCTCCAGTCTGGGGCAGTCTTCCAAGAAATGGTCGCCCAGGCCTGCCACCGTGCCGGGGAAGGTGAACCGCTCTATGGCCGTATGGCGGAAGGCATTGCCACGGATGAAGCGCACGGAGGCTGGGAGGCGCACTGACTGCAAGGCAACGCAGTCGCGGAAAGCCCCGGCATCGATGGCGTTCAGGGCTGTGAAATATTGCAGTTCGTCGAAGGTGCGCAACCGCTGGTTGCCCGAAAAAACATTCCCGAGGCTGTCGACCGCCTCTGCCTCCTCATAACTCAGTTCTCCGTCGCCGTCGGTGTCCCAATGAGCCACACAGAGCCGTTTGGCCTCTGGGTCGGCGAAACCGATGATTTCGTGGTTGAGGATGCGGAGTTGCAACTGTTGTTCAGCGGCATTGCGCTGAAGGTGAAGCACCTGCCATATCAAGATGCCGATGATGCCCGCCACGAGGAGGGCGGAGATGCCCCACTGCAGGTATTGTCGGCGACGGCTGTTGAGGTCTCTCAAGAGTTCGTCCATCTGCTGGTAACGCTGGTCGATGGGTAGCAGACAGCGCGTGATGACGCGACGGTAGTGGCGCCCTTTCAAGCCCATTCCTTGCATGATGACCCCAAGGGAGTAGATGTCGTTGCGCACATCGGCCACGGAGTGTTGCAACTGTTCCGGTGCCATATACTGCATGGTGCCTGCCGGCTGCTTCAGGATGGCATGACTATTGGTGTCGGCGAGGCCGAAGTCGATGATTTTCACATAGTCGCCATTATGGGTAACCATGATATTCGAGGGCTTCAGGTCGCGGTGCACCACCTGCTGCGGCGCCTCGTTTTGGCAGCGTTACCTCCTCGATAGCCATCACCTGCATGACGGAAGGGTGCTGCAACGACACTGCAATCTCAAATTCCTTTCGGAACATCTGCTGATAGACGGGAAAGGTTGCCTGTTCTTCCTTTAGGCACTTGAGCAGATACCATCGGCCATAGCGCTTGGCCTTGAAGAGGTCGCAATGTCCTCCACGCGAGGGTAGCGGCTCCACATCGATGAAGTCGGAACTGATACCCTCGTAGTCGTCGACGAGGAATTTTGAGGAACTGTTGTCGGAGTCGTTCATGCTTGCTTACTGCGCTCATAACGGATGCCCCCCTTCATTCCACAGACATAATTGAAAGGTGGGTGGCCAGCCTGGCAGAGATCCTTCAGATAGAGTGGCTCGCCATTGATGAAAACATTACAACTGAAAGTGTCACCAGGTTGCAGGCGTGTCATCTCCGATTCTATCACCACAAACTGGAGTTGGCCGAGGTATCGGATATGGCATACCCGCCCTGGTGCCCAGTAGAGCGTGATCTCGTCGCCGATGTTGATGTCCTTTTCCACATCGATGTGCTCGCTGAGGACAGGATTGCTGGGAGGCGTGTCGTTCGCTTGTTGGTGTTGGCAGAAACCGTCGAAATCGGAATATCCCAGAAACTGCGCCAAGATATTGAGCGTATGGGCACTGGGAGTGTAGTCGGACTGCACCTTACCCCATAGGCGCTTGAGTGTGGTGGCACTGAGCAGTTCATGGGTGCGGGTGTAGATGGCCTCGACAAGGAAGTCGAAATCTGTCTGTGCTATCATCTTGCGATGTAACGACTGCTCCACTGCCGTGCACAATGTCTCATACCGTTGTGTCTTTTCGGTGGGACTATTTGCTTCTTTGTCTTGTTTCACCATGAGCGTAGGGATTGGTGAGATATAAAGTATAATGATAATAAAAACACATTCTCTATGCTAATGCAAAAATGGCAACGCCCTAACTTCAGCGGGTTTGGGGCTATCCGTACATGATATTGTAGGAGTGTGTCTTTGTCTCCTTGTTGTAAGATGATGCCCACGAGTAGGAGGTTGTCGGCATGTCGCTATTTGTAAGCAAAGTTGAAGGCCGTACAAAAGTATAAAAAATAATCGATATGAAGAAAAAAATGAAACAAAGAAATGCCGATGTTTCATTTATTTTCCGATAAAAACGGGGTAAAAAGTTTGTCTTGTGCAAAGAAAAACGTAATTTTGCAGTATTCCAACAAAAACCATATTCATTATGAAAAAACTCATTCTATTTCTTGCTTTTATGGCAGCAATGACCACATCCTACGCACAGAAAAAACTTGTGCTCTACTTTTCCGAAACAGGAAGTACCAAGACCGTGGCAGAAGAACTGCAACGGCAACTACAAGCCGACATCGAATGTATCGAGGCTGTTACACCCTATACCGGTAATTTTGGGGAAACCATGCAGCGCGGTCAGCGTGAGATGCAGAGTGGCGAACTTCCAGCCCTCAAACCACTGAAGTCGAAACTCGCCGACTACGACGTTATCTTCCTCGGCTATCCCATCTGGTTCGGCACCTATGCCACGCCTATCGCCACCCTCGTCAGAGACAATGACTTCGCAGGAAAGACCATTGTGCCCTTCTGCACCTTTGGCAGCGGTGGTCTGAACACCTCGACCGATGCCCTTGTCAAGGCTTTGCCCAAGGCTACCATACAGTCGGGATATGGTGTACGCACTGCAAGAGTGGCTGCTGCACCAAAGGAACTCGACCGTTTCTTGAAGGAGAGGGGATTTAAGGAGGGCACTGTGGAGAAACTGCCTGAGTATTCCGCCCAACAGCCTGTGACCGAAGCAGAAAAGGCCATCTTCGACGCCGCCTGCTCCAGTTATCAGTTCCCCCTCGGCACGCCTTCTACAGTAGGCAAACGAGAGACCGCCGAGAGTACCGACTATAAGTTCATTGTCAAGAGCCAAGGCCGTAATGGGGCCGAATCTACTTCGACCATCTACGTCACGGTAGGGAAGGAGCAAGGTGCACAGCCTGAGTTCACACAGGTAGTGAGATAAATAAAAACCGGAATTGACGTCAAGGGCTATCCCTTGGCCTGTCATCTCTGCCAGAACCATAATCTTCAATCTTTCGGCTATGAGATATCATAGATTTGTGCTCGTTGCCTTGGCCATTGGAGTCTCGCTCGCCGCATGGACCCAAACGTCGAGGCAGGAACTGCTGTCGCATTTAGAACTGGCGAGCAGCAACTATTGCAACTATCCCAACCCCACGGGGCATCTCACACCGCCCCCTCCGGGGTATGAACCCTTCTATATCAGTCATTATGGCCGCCATGGGGCACGGTATATCACCGACGACAAACAGTATAAATACCTGGTCGGCAAACTCGATACTGCGCAGACGATGAGGCTGCTCACCCCACTCGGCGAAGATGCGCTGCGAAGACTGAAGGTGGCATACGGCGATGCCTATCGCCGCGATGGCGACCTCACCCGCCTCGGCGCCCGGCAGCACCGGGCCATCGCACACCGTATGTGCGTCAACTATCCCTCGCTCTTCAGTCAGTCTCTCACGGTGAAAGCAAACTCTTCCACCGTGAGGCGGTGTATGCTCAGCATGGCCAACTTCTGTCTGGAACTCAAGACGATGTATCCACGGCTCGATATCGACATGAATGCCAGCGAGCACGATATGTATTACCTCACCCCCAACGACAGCATCGATATACCGAAGTCGGCACGAGATGGTGAACTCTACGACATCCTCGCCGACTTCAAACGGAGAATGCTCAACGGCAGACACCAGATGGCCCTGCTCTTCAACGATACCGTAAAGGCCGGACGATTGGTCGACGCACACCGTCTCGCCGACGACCTTTGGCACGTCTCTTCAGATATGCTCTGCCTGCCCGAACTGAGGCTGTCGTTCAGCGACCTCTTCACCGATGACGAAATCATCGACGGATTCCGTGCCTACAATGCCAGTTGGTGCCTGTGGGAGGGACTCATGCCCGGTGCACGTCCCAGTTACTATGCTATCTATCCGCTGCTGAAAAACTTCCTCGATGAGGCTCATGCCGCAGTTCAGTCGCAACAGCCGACGATACGGTTGCGCTTCGGGCACGACAGCGTGCTCCTGCCGTTCGCCTATATCCTCGGTGTCGATGAGGCCATCCACACCACCGACGATATGGAAAACCTCCACAACACCTTCGCCCTCTTCAGGCTCATCCCGATGGCGGGCAATGTGCAGTGGGTGTTCTTCAGGAAACAGGGCAACGCCGACATCCTCGTGAAATTCCTCGTCAACGAGAACGAGACGTCGATACCTATCGATACCGACTGTTACCCGTTCTATCACTGGAGCGACGTGGAAAGCCATTACCTCAACATACTGAGAGACGCCAACATTACCTATAAAACTGTTATCGATGAGAAAGAATAATCTCCTGCTTGTGGCCCTCTTCCTCTTGGTTGCCGCTGCCGCCACGGCACAGACCACAAAGGAGGAGATGAAGCGCGACATTTTCCGCACAGGCTCCAACTATTTTGCTTATCCTGGCCCGAAACAGCAGCAACTCACGCCAGCACCTGAGGGCTACGAGCCGTTCTATATCTTTCATTATGGCAGGCACGGTTCACGATACATGTCCGACAACAAGTATTATGTCACTGCCATCAACATGCTCGACAGTGCGAAAAACGAGGGTTTGCTCTCCGATAAGGGTAAGGAGGTGCTCGGGAAACTGCGCGTGGGATATGCCGACGCATGGCACCGCGACGGCGACCTCACAGCCCTCGGTGCACAGCAGCATCGGGAGATAGCCCACCGTATGTACGACCGCTTCAACAGCCTGCTCGCACAACCTATTACCATCGATGCCAAGTCGTCGACGTCGAGACGGTGCATGCTCAGCATGTTCAACTTCTGCACCGAACTACAGGCGCTCAACCCTTCGTTGCAGATCATGATGGATGCCAGCAAGCACGACATGAAATATGTGGTGGAAAACATGAGCCTGAAACCCAGCGCCACACCCGAGAGCGAAGCACTGTGGAAAAAGGCCGGAGAGATGTTCGAGAAGGCGCACAATCCAAAGCACCTCATGGCGACACTGCTTACCGACCCCTCGCGTGTGGCACCCGACTTCAGCGGCAGGGTGCTTATGGAAGCGTTGTATAATGTGGCGCAAGACCTCCAGAACGTTCCCGAACTGGGCATCTCAATCATCGATGTCTTCACCGCCGACGAACTCTTCGAGATGTGGCAGGGATACAATGCGTCGTGGCTCATCGACACCGGACTGGTACCTGGAAGTGCCCCGGCATACCATATCGTCGACGAGGTGGTCGACAGCATCCTGTCGGGGGCCGACAGGGTGGTCAGGGAGGGAACACCTACGCTGACGCTCCGCTTCAGTCACGACAGTTCGGTGCTGCCCCTGGCATATCTCCTCGGGCTGAAGGAGGCGACGGGAGCCACTGCCGACTTGTCCAATCTCTACAAGCACACGTCCATCGACAAGATTATCCCTATGGCTGCCAACATCCAGATGGTGTTCTACCGCAAGGATGGCGATGAGGTGCTGGTTAAGTTCCTGCTCAACGAGAATGAGACCATACTGCCTGACCTCGAAACGAATTCGGCTCCCTATTATCCATGGAGTATGGTGAGGCAGTTTCTGAATACAAGACGAAACATCATTCCATGATACTACAACAAGAAATTACGCTGAAACCCAAACCTAGAGGCTTCCATTTGGTGACAGCCGAGATTCTGGGGCAGTTGCCCAAACTGCCCCAGACAGGTCTCGTCAATATCTTCACGAAACATACAAGTTGCGGACTGAGCATCAACGAGAACTACGACCCTGACGTGAGGGCCGACATGGAGACCATCTTCAATAGGCTCGTGCCGGAGGGTAGGCCAGAGTATGTGCATACATTAGAAGGCGACGACGATATGCCGGCGCACGCGAAGTCTACACTGAGTGGGGTGAGTCTCACCATTCCCATCACCAACGGCCGCTTGAACTTGGGCACGTGGCAGGGCATCTATTTCTGCGAGTACCGCAACTATGGTGGCGCAAGGAAGTTGGTGGTGACGATAGTGGGAGAGTAGTTCCGTCTTTAGGCTTTGTAACCTTTAACCATCTATATCTTTCATGAAGAAAGAAACCTACGAAGCACAAAAAGCCTTTGCCGGAAAGAAGAAACCTTCCATGCTTCGGCGATGTGTTGGCCATGACTACACCAAACGACAAATCTACATGATTACGATGGTGACGGAGGGACGACGTGCCCTCTTTGGAAAGGTTGTTGGCAGGAGCGATGCAGAGGAAGACAGTCTGGAAAAGCCTCGGATTGAATTGTCAGAACTGGGGCGGCGTGTCGCTGATGAGTGGTGGGAATCGTCACTGCACCACCCTGAAGTGAAAGTCATAGCCCTACAGATGATGCCCGACCACTTGCATGGCATCCTTTATGTCAAGGAGAAGATGGAAAAACCTCTCGGAATGATGCTTCGGGGTTTCAAGCAAAGTTGCATCCGCCACTATAGGGAGTTGGTGCTTGGAAAGCCCGTCGAGAGGGTGTCGTCTGCATCGCCAGTTTCGCCAGTTTCTTTTGTTCCGTCTGTTCCGTCTGTTGCGTTGCCAACGCAACAAACAAAACCACCTGCTTGGCAGGAACCATCGCCCCGCAAAGACCGAAGGGGTGAAGACCGTACTCACGGTTTGCTCTTTGCACGTGGCTACAATGACAAACTGCTGTTGCGCTCCGGGCAATTAGAGACTTGGCTCCGCTATTTGGCAGACAATCCGCGGCGCTTGCTCATGAAACGTGAGCATCCCGACTTGTTTCGTGTCCAGCGAAACGTAAAGGCATTCGGCATGTCTTTCTCGGCCATCGGCAACCTCTTCCTTCTCGACCGCCCACTACTTCTACAGGTTCAGTGTTCACGCCATCTTTCTGAAACCGAAATACAGGCGAAGGTGATAGAATACCTACAAGCGGCTAGACAAGGGGCTGTATTCGTATCTCCTTCTATCTCACCAGGAGAAAAAGCGGTCATGCGGGCAGCATTCAACGAAGGTTTTCCATTGATTTATATAAGGGAGAATGGTTTTGCCGACCTTGCCAAACCCAGTGGAGCACTTATGGATGCCTGTTCCCGTGGACAACTTCTTATCCTCGCTCCGTGGGAACATCACAATGAACAGATAACCATCAGCAGAGAAAAATGTCTCATGCTCAACGAAATAGTTCGTCGTCTCTGTGAGAAATAGCCGTGGTAAAGATTTGTAGCAGAAAAGAAAAAAAACACAGATTCTTTTTGCTTTCCGCTCGCTTTATTTAGAATCTCATTCGCTCAACTTACGAAAAGGATAGGGAGTTAAAGCGGCATATGTACTGTGTATCTGCCTCTTTGTGTGGCATTCCACTTCCTAATGTGTGTCAAAATAACTGATAAATGATCAACTTACTGGAATTAGGGTTATTGGTCATTTGTTTGTTTCATTTCCTCCAATTTCCTACTTGCCTCGGAGAATCCACTCTTTGCGGCAAGTGTAAACCAATGTTTGGCCAATTTTATGTTTTGATGTGTTCCAATACCCTCGGCATAGCATTTGCCAACCATGAACATGGCCTTAACGTTATTATTGTCGGCAGCACTTTTATAACAAAGGAAGGCTTGTTTCTCATCTTGGATAACACCTTCACCTTTCAAATAGCAATTACCTAGATTTCTCTGTGCTGGTGAATATCCCATATCTGCTGCAATACGAAACCATTGGGCGGCTTTTTGGAGGTTACGTTCGTTACCATGCCCTTCATAATAATAGATGGCTATGGCATTAAAGGCATTTGCAGAACCCTTGTCAGCAGCATCAAGGAAATAAGACATGGCTTCTCCATATCTTCCAGCATTGTATAGCAACCATCCTCGTTCCATGAGTAAAAGCATTTTGAGATTGTGAGGAATGTCTGTAATCGTTATGTCATCTGTTGGAATTTCTTTAATAAAATGCTTTAGTTTCTCGTAGAAAGCGTCAAAATAAACTTTGTCGTATTTAGGGCCATTCTTATAGCGAATTTCTGCAATGTCTTGTGGCAATCCTTCAGGAAATTCATTGAAACCATCTAGCATCACGGGTATGATGTTTTTACCCTTGCTCAAAGCCTCTGAAAGTTCCATTCTTAGCCAGTCTTTCTGTCTTTCACGTCCTTCCAATGTGCTTTTGAATACATTTACATCGAGAATGATGATAAAATCCTCACACTCATCAACCCGTTTCAGCAATTCAGTGTTAAAGTCACCATTCATTAGATTGTCCATATCGAAACTAACGGAGTAACCGTCTCTCGTCAGTAAATCCTTAATATGTTTAGCAACTTCAAAGCCGCCTTCACGTCGGTAACTGATGAAAATGTCAAATTTGTTTGTCATAGGGAAATGAAATGATACTTAGTGATACTGATGGTTACAAAGGAAGGGTAGAAGGAGAAGTTGGGAGTTTCACGGCTTCTCCTTTCCTGTTATTAAAAACCGATGGGGTGGTTGAGTTCGATGACCGCTCCCTCGGGTAGGTTCAGGGCTTTACGCAGTGCTTCTTGGTTCATCATCGCCCTGGCTACCGTGCGCATGCCGAGAGCGGTGCATGCCAGATAGATGTTTTCTGACACGTAGCCTGCGTCCATGTCACCATAGCGTTCGTTTTTACGTCCCCTGGTGCTCTGGTCGCTGACAAGCAGCAGCGTATAGGGGGCGTCTTTAACAAACTGCTGCGACGTGGCCAGTGCATCGAGTAGGTTGTCGCTCAACACGGGGATGAGGGTATTGGCCTTGGGGTCATACAGGCAGACACCTTGTTGGGAGCAGACATACACCTTGATGTCCTGCATATTGACAGCCGAAGGTGCTGTGATTTTCCCAGAGGCGGGGTCGCTGATGCCACATGCCGCCCACAGGATGGTGGAGAGTGTCTGCAAGTCAACGGCTTTTCCTTTCTGATACTCACGGTAAGAGCGACGTGTCTTCAATGCTTCGCCCACCGACATGCTGAGTTTGCCTATTTCAGGTTGTGGCAATTGGATAGGGTTTTGTGCCCTCATGCCCGACCAAACTGTCAGGCAAATGGCTAACAATAATAGTTTCTTCATTGTTTCTCGTTTTAGGTGATAATGATTTTGCAAAGATAGTGCATGGTGAGCAAAAAGCAAAACAAAAGACGAAGATATTTGTTTTCTTTTTCCGATGTCTACCTTCGGCAAAGCCTATCACCCTTCCACTTCTTTGAACTGCCCTGCAGATAGTGATGCACCGTATGAGCCATAGAAGGTGTCGATAACTATACCAAGATTTTCAGCCGCTTCATGAAAGAAGACTTGCAGGGTGTCGATGACCTCGCTTCCATGACTCGTGATATGTGGGAGCATATCGTCGTGGATGAGACAGTCGAGGTGGGTCACAACGATATGGCACTTCAGATGGTATTGTTTTTGGAAGTTGTCGAGGCGATGGCGGTCGCTGATTCTTGTCAGGAGGCGGTTGTCGAACAATCCCCTCTTAAACACCCCTTGGTATCCATCGTCGGTGTTGGTAGGTTCCTCAAAAGTGAAATACGCTTCCGCGGTCTTTCCTCCATCAGGCTCATAGCCGTTGCCGTGTCGTGTGAGATAGGGACGCATCACCAGGAAAACCTCCGCCCCACTGATGTCGAAGTGGGTAGCCACACCATTCAGCCCCACCCTCGATGGCGTGCAATGTGGCATGAACCCTCCGTCCATGTCGAGCAACAGTCCCTGTGAGCCCTCCATGATGAGAACGTCGTAATCGTGTGAAGGACAGGCCAATTCCTCCACTTTTGCAAATGTGCCGAGCCATTTCACGGCGTCTGCAAACATCTCCTCATACTCTTCTATTCGTTCTGCTTTCCAATAGTCTCTTACCCCTGATAGGTAGTCATACGGATGGGATATGAGACTATGGAGCCGTGGCTGACTGTTATCATGGGAATACCTGCTGAAGGTATGGAATATGCCCTTGCCGCAACTCCCGTCGCCCAGCACTTTATTGTCGTTCACATTGGCGAGGACGTCGTAGGGCGTGATGACCCTGCAACGAGGACTGATAAAGAGTAGGGGAGAAACGCCTTTCGCACTCAGCACTTCATACTCCAACCTCATCGAGATGGGGTCGACCATCATCTCGGGGCCAAGGAATGTCGGCACTCCGAGCAGTACGCCACTGCCGAAAGAACTGCAGACATGCTCCACGTTGTCTTTCATCACGCGGTGTCCTGCCTGAGGCCCTCCGGAGTATCGTATCACCAACGGGCGTTCTCCACGGCCGATGGCCTGTTGGCAGAGCCATTGCACCGTGGAGCCTTTGCCCTCGTCGCCGAAAAATGTTCCCAATACGACTTGTGTCTTCATCAGAGCATGATTTTCGGCCGTTCTTCTTTCGTTCCTGTTGTCTCACCGGCAACTGTCTGTCTGTAGACATTGAGGATGATGGATGACACCACGGGAATCAGGTTGTAGTTGTCGCGTGGCAGCACTGCCACCCTTTCCTCACCAAGGAGTTTCTTCCATTTCTCGATGACAGAAGAGTAGTACGGGCTGTTGCCCATGTGCACATGGAACAGTTCCCACCGCTCGCTTACCTCTTTCACCAGTTCGGTGGACATGGCACCCGACTGCACGCTGTCGCCGAAAAGGTTGGTGATGTCGGCCTGGGGAATCTCTGCCAGGCAAGGCTCGTCGCCAATCGTGATGAGCACACCCTTCTTGTGGCGCTTCTCCCAGGCATCGGTCACGGTGTGGCGCAGGGCGAAGTACCATGCGAGGTTGTAACTCTCGCCGGGGTTGCCTCCACCGCCACCTTCGAGATACACCTTTTGGAACCATTTTTCCATCAGTTCATCGCTGCTCTCAAACTGTCCGCACTGTATTGGTGCCCTGTCGCAGTAGCAGTCGCCCACACCGATGAAGCATACCTGTGGGTCGGGTATGCCGTCCTCGATGATAGACTTCATGATTTCGGGGAATGAGCCTTTTATCAGGTCCATGGGGATGTGTCCCATGCTACCTGTCGTGTCGAGGGCTATGATGATGGGGAAGGAGTTGGGATGCTCCTCCGAGTCGCAACTCTCGCGCACCTTTCCCTTGATGACCATGTCGGGGTCGATATGCCGCTGGTGGAAGATTTCCTCCTTGGCAGCCGACTCACTCATGTGAGCATATTTCACTTTTCTCTCTGTGACGCGCTCATGGGCCGCCATATACGAATACATTCCAGAACCCATAGCCTAACCCTCCATGATGTTTGATTTCCACTCTACAGGGAGATATTGGCGCACTTTCTCCAGTTCGGCATAGTGGCCGAAGAGCGTCTCGTAGTCGTTGACAAGGATTCCGAGTTTCACGGAGTTCTCGCGGCGGATTATCAGTGTGCTGATGCGTGTGTTCTTCAGACGGTCGGCATCGAAGGCACTCGGGTTGATGCCCTGTCCGGCATTAGAGGGGAGCATGTCGAGGATGGTGTCCTCCATGTCGCGGTCGCATTGCCTGATTTTGGCGCATACGTCCTCTATTTCCCGGCGGTATTTCATCTCGGCATCTTCGAGCATCGCCTCAATTCTCGACTCCTTGATCTGCTTGTAGGTCTGTTTAAGGGTTGGACCTAAAATACCCGTTGTCTTTCTCTCTTCCATATCATTGCTTTTTAATTACACTGTGATGAAAATTCTTTTTTCATTCATCCTTAAAGAGCATTGATTGCTGGAAATCTATCAATCTTAGATAAAAATAGTTTGGGTTAATATGATGAAATCGTTTCTACCAAAAGTTCCCTTTTTATTTTTGTATGACGAAATAGTGCTATAGGTTAACTATCCTTTTCAATTTTTATTTCAAGTCAGACTTGTCTTTCTCGTATGTTGACGGCTCTTTATCTGTGAGTAAATCAAGAAAGACCTTCACCCTGGCAAAATACTCGCGGATATAGGTCAGGATTGACAGGCTCGATGTGGCATCGGCGGCATTGTAGCCATAAATGTCATGCACATCAGGTCCAAGATGTTCAGTCAAGTAAATGGCTCTTTCGTTATGAAATCTTTGCGATATGACTACGAAGCTATGGATGTCATATACTTTTACAGCCCTAACCACGGCATCAAGGGTGCGAAAACCTTTACCGTCAAGGACAATGTCTTTTGCATCCACACCACGGGCGACAAGAGAATCCTTCATACAGACAACCTCGTTCACCCCGTCAAGACTGTTTTCATCACCGCTGATAAGGATGCTTTTGATTACCCCTGCTTTATACAACTGCTCGGCTGCATCAATGCGGTAGATGAAAAACTGATTGGGTAGTCTTCCGATCCTGGTTTGTGGAGTGGTACCCAACAATAATCCCCATTCTGTAGGAGCAATGCTATCAAGTTCGGAGAACACCTTGCCTTTTGCATTGTGTACGACGATTTGATTACATATCAACAGTAAAGCTATGCAGATGACAGCCATTATAAATATTGACCATAGACCTGTCTTTATAATTCTCTTCATTAGATGGTTCTTCTTCTAGATTTTCAATGATAATAACCCTTGGCTCATACCGCATATTCATAACATCATCAAGCAATGCACCATTGGAATAGATGACACCGTCTTTTTCTATGATTCCGTTGGCCTCATGTGCGTGACCGAAGAGATGGTAACGTGGCTTTACTTCCTGTACCTTGTTCCACAATGGTGCGTTTCCCCAGTGAATGCCGCTCGACTTGTCGAGAATCATAATGGGAGGTTCATGGGTTACAAGAATATCCACATCATGAGGAATCAGTTCCTCAGGGTGGTTGTACGCCAGCCCGAAGAACTTCACCCCGTTGATTTCGCAACCTTTGTCTTGAAGGAAATATACGTTGACAGGCAAGTCCTCAATACTCTCAGCATCCCACAGACATAAGTCATGGTTTCCCGTCACAAATATCTTATAGGGGTAGGGCAACTCGATGAACCAGTTGAGAAAACCAAGCACTTCCCCCTCTGTTCCATTGTCTGCGAAGTCACCGCAATGCACGATAACATCCGCCGCCGGAAGCCTTTTCAACTTCCGGTGTCGGCCATGTGTGTCAGAGATTTGGAGGATTCTCATATCTGTATCATTCGTGAGGATGTTGCATCTGGGTTATACATACAGTCTGAACACAACCGTGTCGTTCTGTTCCATCCTTTCTTTGATACCATCGTAGATGCCTTTCTCGAAATCTTCCAACTTTTCATAAGAAATGGCATCAAGCACTTCCCTGCATTTCCCCATCTCATTCGCCTCACGATACAGTTCGGCTTTCAGCAAAGGAACCTCTATAGGTGACCAGTCGAAAACATCAATAAAATCCCTGACCACATTGCAGAAAAATGTATATTCTTCTGGTGAAGGTTCCGCTTTTTTGTTTCTATGATAGTAATCGTTATATGCCTGAATCAGCCAATACCTGATGTCGACAAAGTCATTGTCAGTGATTTCTGTAACAGGGGGTTGGAAAGGAATGGCCTTCATACTGGCAAATTGATAATAGGCCTCTTTCCATTCAAAGTAGGTCAATTCTCCCAAGTCACCGGAGTAGTCATCACCTTCAATAGTATTCTGTTTGCTTTTCAAATAATATTTTCCACAATGGGGACATTTCTGCACTGGCGAGGCTATTGGCAACATCGGTGCTATACGCTTGTTGTCAGACCAATATTCCGCCCCAAAAGTATTGCCAGAGACAAGTGTCATCAACTCTTTCTTTGTGCCGCAATAAGGGCATATTACTATTTCTGCATTTCCTGGTAACATAATTGTAATTTTTTGGTAACTCAACTTTATTCACATTGCTCATCAGCAAGCCGTCGTATGTAAAGATAATCTAGGGTGAAGAGGTTGGGGGGACTAGAATGGCACTTCTTCGTTGCTGTCTGTGGTCAGTCCCAATTCGTCTATAATAGTTTCAACAAATGGATTCCTTTCAATCAACTCTCTCATTTCTTTTTCTTTGGCGGCCCAGGGAAGTTCCGATGGCATCCAATCATCCCCATGCACTTTATGCAGTGAAAAGTCATCAGGCAGGTTCTCGGCATCCAACTCATCCAGTATATCCTGCTCTTTGTGATGAACTATCTTATACTTTTTGTCCAGATTCTTGCAAACATACATTTTCATGATAATCCTTCGCAGGCTGTCATAATCATCGTTTGATCGGTTTGACGCATGAAGTTGTTTCCAGTCATCGGAGTGTATAATATCTTTATATACGTTGCGGTTCCACTCTCTTAATTTGGCAATATGTTCGTCGAGTCCCATCCTTTCCATGTCTTTCATCATGCCATAGACAGGCTTGATATCCAGTGCCTCCAAAACTTCCCCGTGCTCTCTATCGTTTGTTATGGGATATGTGTATTTGGAGGCACATATTTCATAGAGGTAGGTGAAAATGTCGTCGAGGCATTTGTCGCCATCCATAGGCTTATGCGACATGCCATGAATGATGAATCGGTCTCTTATTGCCAACTTGCTGTCATCAATGACGAAGTCTTTGTCCGCAGCGAAACGGCGACAGGCATAATAGTAATCCCTCTTGCCTTCAAAAAGATCAAGATTCGCCATGACATAATCCTTGGGCAGATAGCGAATGACAATCCACCCGCATCTCTGCTCATGGTATTCTTCCCAATTCTCTCGGATTTTGGGTGCGAAGCAATCATCCCACAATTGCATTAGTTGGGCGTAAATCCATTGCCGGTCTGCTTTTCCGGATGAAAGGAATGCCAGGGCTATCTTCTTCTGTTGCGACCAGTCCAGATAAGCGAATCGCCTCTGTATTTCCGGGCGTGCGTCTTGCACATGCCCACTCCGTTTATCAACGAACCATTTGATGAGTGTGGCAATAGGTCTGTTATGGGTTGTTGGCATAGGTACTTTGTTATATTGTTATTCTAAAATGACCATGCAGAACGGCAAGTTGCCTGAGGCATCATTGCCGTTCTGCTCATGGTCCTTCATTAGTATGGAGCAGACATACTCTCTGTTTCTTTCAGCGTGATGGCAATTGTTGAGACTTATTTTTCTTTCGCAAATCTCCTTTTGACAGCATCTAAATCAGTTGTGCTGACATCAGATGAAGGAATCACAACCTCCTGCTTCCCATAATCAAGCACCCAACCATGTTCGGCCAAGAACTTGGTGCCGATGATGCCCGAAATGGGGAAGCCCATTTCCTGGGATAACTGTACGAACGCGCCATCCTCTTTGTTCAACAAGAAGTTCATCTCGTACTCCTTTCCACAGAACGTGAAACAGCCGCTGATGCAACTCACCACTATTGCGTTGCCGTCCATACCATACACCTTGCGCTCCCCCTCGATGGGCGTAAACAAATCCTCAAGTTGGCGATAGGCAAAGCCAAATATGCTGTTGTCGTTTGAGCCAGTATCAATCAGCATGACAAGTCCTTCGAAATCACCCTCCTCAATCCGGATAAAAGGCAAGCCCTTCTCTATGGGGTCGGCGAAGAAAGGTATGCTCCTCTTGCTCTCCTTGTCGGCTGCAGCAGACTGCTCCTTCTCTACACGGGATGGCACACGGGCAATCATCTTCACCGGCATGACGGCTTTTCTCTTGTAGATGTATTTCAGGCCGAAGTCGAGCACCCATCCCTCCTTCGCCATAAAAGGAGAGCCGATGATGCCCACGACGGGAGGCAGTTGTACGCCATTCTTGTCGCACTTTCCTTCCTCGGGCGTAATCATATATTCGGAGGTTACCTTGAAATTGTCTTCGTGGTTCACCACCTCGGTATCATTTTCGGTCAGCGTAAGGAGGCTGAACCGCATCTTGGCATCTCTCACCTCCATTTCTCCTCCAATTCCTGAAATCACGTCTGTGGTGTCGAGGACCTGGCAATCGAAGCCATGGTCTTTTATCGACTGCATGGCAATCATGTTGTCGGTGGCACTTGTGTCGGCCAAAGCCACCAAGTCATTCCCATTCTGCCGGATAGCCAATACGGGCAGGCCATACCTCTCTAGCCCAATCTCCATGGGGAAGAAGAAATCGCAAGCCGAAATGGGAAGATTTTCGGGACTGACGTCAGATGTATGCAGCGTGTAATCGCTGTAGTCTATCGCCAGACCGTGCTGCTGCATGAAGATATTGCCGAGCACTCCGAAAAGAGGAAGGTCGTCCACCTTTTCAATAATATTGATGTCACCTTCCGTGATACCGAACGATTCGTGGAACTGTTCTCCACCCAGAACGAAATGGAATGTGGCAAGATTTGTCGTCACCATCTCGTTTCCGGTACATTCAACATTCATGGTACCCTCCTCTGGTTGCAATACCAATCCATACTGCTGTGCACGACATCCGAAAAGGATGTTGTGGCAACTGCAAGAGTCCACCACCATCAAAGCCGTATGCTCCTTAGCATCCTGGTCTACATAATCCACTTTGACGAATGGTGCCAAATCGCCCTTCACTCTCATCATCTGCACTCTGAAGTCCTTCTTCTTGTTGTTGTTTTTCATATTCTCCTTTTTTTTGTTTACGGTGCAAAGGTAAGGGCTGAGTGCGAACTGTATGTTCATCGGGGAGGGCGCAGAATTTCAAGCTTTTTCACGCCATCTAAGTTTTATAGATTGTTCTTTACACTTTCAGCTAATTGTTTCAGTTTAGAAATGATGTCATCAAAAGGCTTCTTGTTAAACCATACAAGATATTGATATTGTCTAAAATCTTTTGTATTTCTAACCCTCGATTCGTAGATGCTATATGCCAAAGTATTTTCCTTCGTTTTGAAATAATCAAATGATCCGTCGCTCCTTAAAATAATATTCCAATCAAGAAGCTTCTTTTGATAATCAAAAAAAGAGAATTCCTGCCCAGAAGGACTTCTATGGCTTTGATAATTTCTCACTTCTCTCACATAGTCAAAAACTTCTTTAACTTTTTTATGATGAAATTCATCACAATATGACCATAGTTTTGTATTAAATGGTATTGATGCCAAAGAAAATGTGTTTGAGTTTATTTGAGCATTTGGGAAAAATCTTTTAATATGCGAGATAGCATTTGCAACAGTAGAATCTTTATGATAGTAGAAATAATTAATAAGCATTTCTGCTTGGAGTTGAGCATATCTGCAAAACTCCTCAAATAGAATTTCGTGGAAACGAGTTCCGTGTCTAAAACGGAGCATTTCACGATTATCGGATATTAATTGTGTCCTAACATCAGGCTCTTGTATGAAAGAATAGTCTATCACAGACGGCATAGAATCTGTGTAGTAATCAAGACCCAAATATTTCTCAATATGAGTTATTCGTTCGTCATAACCATTATGCACAGATGCAGAAACCGTTTTTCCAAACAATCTCTGCATTTCCTGACGGAACTCAGGGTTTTGCTCTGCCAGTTTTTTTATCTTATGTACTGTACTTATCAATTTTTCATCCATAATCTGAATTAAGCAGTGAATCTAATTCGTAATTAAGTTCATCGACATTAACGGTAGACGATTGATAAACCGTCACCTTTTCCCTATAGTGTATCAACCAAAATTGTTCTCCTTTTTGGTTGCGACAATTAGAGATGGCCAAAATCTCTTTCTTTTGCTCATCCTCATTATTCACCGATTTGTTAAATGTGGCAACTTGTTTACTACCACCAAGCATAAAAATGGCATACCTTTTGTTTTCCTCCGTGTGTACAATTGTAATAGATGTGCTATTGTCTTTTTCAAAAGACAATACAGGTGTAGTGTCAAGATAAGACACTCCAAACTCGTTCGTCTTTTCGGTAGATTCTTCTTTATCCACTAAAGACCTGAATGATGAATATAAGCGTTGGTAGACAGAATCTGTCTCGCCTTTAACCATTTTAAGGTACATCAACTTACCATCTATAACGTTTCGTAAGTCAGGATTTCCTTTCTTTACGTGTCCTTTTTCGATTTTATATTTTGGCAAGAATTTGGACATGGCAGCGGTAAATCCGTACTTTTCCCATATATACAGGATATTCCGGATATCCCGAACATATTTTTGCGAAACATTAAGTTTCTTGCTTACAATAATACCTGTTACCTCTTGACGAGAACCGATTTTTTGAAGCCTGGTCTTGTTTTCATTGATTGTAAAACCCTGCCCCGTAATAATACGTTCCAGTTCTTTAAGGAACTTTCCATTCTTTGCATATACATAGTGCATGGAACTGAAAGTGATGTCATCTGCGTAGCGTGTATAGTGAAGCCCAAAACGCTTAGCCAATCCAGCCAATCGACGATCAAGTGTATCGCAAATCATATTAGTAATGATTGGCGAGGTTGGGGCACCTTGTGGCAAAAAGTATACATAAGTGTCATTGCCATCCTTGTCTTTTTGCAATTCTCTCATGGAACATAATCCAGCTATGAGACTAGCGATTGGAATCGGGAAATTGAATGGCTTTAATTGCAACCTTTTCCATACACGTGGTTGCTCTATGCTAGGGAAAAAGTCTTTTAAATCAATATTGAACACGTAGTTTTGCCCCTTGTGAACATTGGCATTATTCACAACAGAACGCCCTTCCGTAAATCCCATCGCATAGTCTGAAGGGACATACATAGCACTTAGGATTTCATTTGTTGCTTGGAGCAGCATCATGAAACTCTGATTTCTTGGAGCGGTTATCTGCCGGAATCCACCTGTTTTTTTCTTTATCTTAAATTGTTGGTATCGATGAAAAGTATTGTTTGGGTTACAATAATAAAGAATATGTTTCATTGTAAAAGGATAAAACTTATCAGCACCAAACCCCATCTCGCTCAATTCCTCTTTTTTGATAAGGTTGAGCAATTCTAGAAAATCTTCTCTTGAAGACATCTGTGATGCAATTTTGGCTATTTGTGTTTTATCCATTTACATCGTTTTTTTAAGCAAGCGGTCTTTGAGGTATGGTGCCGGAATTTCTTTTCATTATGTAAAATAAAAATAAAACAGACAACTGAAAACTAGAAACGTACAACGTACACTAAAGTGTTTACACGTTAACGAACTAACATTGTTATCTCAATGTCTCCGAAGAGCAAAGAGACATCTTGCGAATATACCCTCCAAAGAAGGTATGGCTTGCGCCCGCAGGACAAAATCAAAATGCTGTTCCAGCAACCAAACTCATCAAAGACCGCTATCTAGTTTACTATTGCAAAGATACAAATTCTCTACGAATTCTTTGTTCGTATTTCCATTTTATTAAATTATGGAGGTAAAATATCCAAAAAAATCTACGCCTGCCTCATTCTGTTTCATAAATCTATGAATAGAAAATAAAGTTTCTGACAATTGTTTTAATCTAGAATCATTGATGTTGTCATATTCTTGTGACTTAACCTTGTGAATAAATTTTCGACATAAATTGAGCATATGGTTCAACAATGTGGTGTCCATTGGTCTTGACATTTCAAATCCTTCTATTAAATCACGGATTTTATTGCCTGCAAACAAACTGATCAAGAAGGCTCCTTCCCATTTAACCGTTTTTTCTTTCTCAAAATCACCTTTTATTTCTATTTCATTCTTATCAAGCATTTCTTCTAGTTCTTCAATGTACGCAATTGAATATCTATTATACTCCCCAGATATTGCCTCATTATATGCTGCAATGATTTTGTTAAAAAGAGAATCCCATTGATAGACAGGAACAATAAACGATTTAACACTACAATTATTTAAGATGTATAAATTGGTTGTGCAAAAATCCAAAATCCGAAGGTTGCCCTGTTCCACAATCGCACGTAAATATGCCCAACTACCATACCCAAAGTTTGATTGTATTTTTATGGTGATGCCCTTCTCCTCAAGTTCAATTGTATCTGACACATAGCCTTTGTAGCCATGTGGACGATAAAGAAAATCACTTGAAGTCTCGTATTCAGTTAACAACTGTTTATACAATCCTTTTTCTTCAGAATAGCATAGACACCATGGCCTCCAGGGTTTATTGTTCTCCCAATAATGAGTATTATTTCTTTTTTTTCCCATCTTATTGAATATTGGTCTTTCTTTTGATGCAAAAATAGGTATATAAAACGAACTCTTTGTTCGCATAGATGTTTTTTTATTATCAAACTACGTTTTTTTTAGTGAATATGCCTTCCATTTTTCTCCATCAAATACAACATTAACAACAACTAAGTCGTCATCTTCAACTCCAACCAACAAATTGCCAGGAACATAATAATCCTCTACGAAACCGAATATCTGCCCCTTGTTATTGTAGTTCATTCTAATGGGACCTGTTGCCGTCTTGGAAAGTTTTTTCTCGCAGTCATCTATGATTTTTACCTCAATCATTCTGCGGAATACCCTACCCTCCTTGTTCCTTTTCTGATAATAACGCACCGAAAGATAATCTCCAACTTTGGGACGAATCCCAGTCTGGGAGTATTTGATAATGATGTCATCATGAGTTCCGAAAACACAATGAAACAATTCCTTGATTTCGTTTACTCCATCGACCACACCTACTTTTTTAGGGAAATGCGCAATAGCACTTGCTTTGTCGACCATGTCACAAAAAAGAGCCCTTGAACAAGCATCACCTGAAGATGGGGCATTTGATTCAGGAATGGCATAGCATCTGCAAAATGCCCCTTCCCTCAATTTTATTGTCGTGTTTGACAATACCATCTCCTTCCCGTTTTCACTCACGAGATGGTAGCACTGTCTCTGTTTGTTATGATAGTCGACACAGCACATCACTGGCGACAACAATTGTTGCAGTTGAAGGGCAGACTCTTTGATGAGAACGATTTCTTTTCTATCATTGTCAGAATGTATTTTCACATCGAAACAACGGCCTATTATATTGTTGTTATCAGTCTTTCCCAATTTCTTGTAATTGATGGAAATGGCCAGACCATCGGCGGATACCAATTTTGCCCTTTTCACTTTTTTGTCTTTTGGGGAGTAGACATCGGCAACAAACATCGTGGTCCACTCTATTTCTGAGTATACAAACTCCTCGGCGGATTCCAAATGGGATTTGTAAAACGAATCATTACTATCAGCTGGGATGGCATCAGTTGGGATTTGAGACAGAATGGCGTAGAATTCGTCCTTTATTCTCCAACCATTTTGGCGATAGGTTTCTGAATAGGTTAGCAACTCACGTTTTGCTTCACCAAACATTTTGTTTCCTATCAAAATTCTCGCCAGTTCAAGATGCACCTCTCCTAAATAATCATCATTAGGTTCTGAAATAATTGCTTTGCAATAGGCAGAGATTTTAAGTTCCGTATCGCTTGTTGCCTCAGCCAATTCTTTCCAGACATAGAACCGGTTGAGAGAAAGCAAGAGTGACCTGTAAATGGATAAAGCCTCCTCATGTCTCCCCATTGCCATCATCAAAATGGCCAAATCCCTATCCAACTGATCATCATCAAATTCCAGGCATGCCTTTCTCAGAAGTGGCTCAAATCTCTCATCTATCTTACGGAAATGGATGGTTTCGAGTGCTGAGAAATAATGCTTGACTGCCTTCTCTACCAAAGACGGGTACTCCGTGTCGTCCGTCTTTTCCCTTTGCCAGTCTTCTGGTCGGAAATTGTCAAGTCCCCAATCTTCAATAACGGATATGGCATTTGCTATGCTTTCATCCGGCAACTTCCATAAGTATAAAGATAGTATCCTGGAATGATATTCATTGCTGATAGACAGACCTCTTATGGAAGAATTATACTTCTCCACATTGGCAAAAAACGCATTGTCGCCGTCGGATCTGGAACTATTGATAATGAAGAACTGATTTTTGGAATAAAGAGAGTAGATAAGTTCTTCAGAGATTCGTTCATCTTTTGTAAAAGCAACTTTCGTTTCCTCCAAACCGTATCCCATACGAAAGCACCTCTCTATAATACTTTCTACTAAAGGCGAATACTCTTTCTCATTCCATACAGAGGGTTGAAAATCATCATTTGAAAGAGTAGTGACATCCCACAACTCCAAGAAAGGAAGGAACTTGAAATCCTCATACTTTTCACTGATGAATGTAGCAATATTCAACATCTGGGAATGGAGCATGGAAGGCCGTTCGTTATGCAATTCCAAATATGTATGAAGCGCTTTTCTTGCGTCAAGAGATCCACATGACAGATAATTCTTTTTCAGGTATCGATAAATAATCCACCCTATTGTTTCATGAAGATAATCGGACAGGGGATTCTCACGATGTAACTGGCAGATTTCATTGTAGGCAGTCTCCTCTTGTCCATCTTCCTTTGACTGTTCGCTCAATCTATTCACCTCGTCCCCAAAAGGTGTCAATTGCCTTTGCAGGGCTGTAACAGCCCTTTGGGCATATCCCCCATTATCATCCATCTCTCCAAAAACATTTTCCAATTGCTGAAACATGTTTAAGGCATCTTTTCTATTTCCTTGGGATAAATACAGATTGCAGTAATCTCTGAGGACCCAGAACAAGGCGCTATAGGTCCATTCGGACTGCTCTTCATGGAGGTCTTGTTGGGCAAGGCGTAATGCCTCGTCCAAACGTCCCTCTTTTCTTAAACTGTTGACTTCTCTAAATGACATCCTTCAGAATATTAATAAGATGAACAAGTTTGGCATCATCATTGCCCAATTCAGACTTAGGCATAGCAGTAGACAGCATCTTACCTTTAACATAAAACTGGATGACAGCGAATCTTGCATCCGTTACCAAATAATAATTTACATAATATTTGTCAATTTCCTCCACGACATTGACAATAGACACATCAGCATCCACAGATGCAGTATATACTTTCTGGAATAGTTCTCTCATCAGGTCACTGGATGGGGTATAGTTAAGTTGTGGCAACTCAAAACATGAATTGTTGATGATTTCACACAACATATCTTTGGGAGAGCCATCATTGCTAACGGGAAGCATTCTAAAAAAGCCACTCCCATCATACCACAAGTCGATCTTAATCATTTCCCCTTCTGTTGACTTGAAATGGTATTTTTCCTGATAATTGCATGACTGTATGCTGTCGATAGAGTAAGACGTTTGTTTGAGACTCTCAATGATTCCAAGACATTTATGCTTGACGGGGAAGGGGACGGAATCGCCATGGAAGGGTGTGTCAATATCGTAAGATGGCCAAAAATCCTTTGGCGCCTTGGAAATCTTGGCGATTTGTGAAAAAACCAGTTTGCTGAATGCAGTAATGTTGGGAGCATTAATGATATACAGTTTCTGTTTAGCACGCGTAGTGGCCGTATAGCACCATCTCAGATGAGCATCTGCCAGCCCACATCGACCGGAATAATCAACAAAGACTGTATTCCATTCTCCACCCTGGGATTTATGACAGGTTATCGCATAGCCATATTTTACCCTTAAGGCATTGAAATAGGGGTCGTTGATAAATGCCTTCTTGAATTCAGGTGTGCCTTCTTTCAATCCTTTGTGCCGGATAATGAAATCGATGTACAGAGCCCTCATTTGCCAATTTGACAATTCCGGTCTGTCTGATTCAAGGAAATCTTCTAAAATCTTACATGAAACCAACTCATTAGTGTCTGGATACAGCACTTCAATATCTCTGAATGTCAGATTGATGTGGCGTTTTTCTTTATCTATCGAAACAGGGATGTTTGAATGACACTCTGTATTCCCCACAGAGAACACTTTCACCTGGTCTCCATTATAGATCTCCCGATGATACGTGTTATAGTTATTGCTGGATATGATCAAGATATCTCCCACCTGTATGCTTGATGGGTTGGAGAAGATGATTCTTCTGACAGCGTCAACGTAATATTTGCATAATTTATTGGAGAAACATACGATTTGACCATTCCCGACTTCTGGAGAAGGATAGAGGTCAGTGTACAATTGAGGTAATAACTCCTCGGATATTGATAAGATATCTTGACCATTGGGGCTCATCACAAATGAAGTCCTCTCCTGTTTAGGCTTTGCCAACAAGTCTCTTATCTTGAGCGTTTCTTGAAGAATCTTGCTTTCTGCTGATTGCCGGATGACATCTGTCAACTCAAATGATGCCACCTTATATCCTAACCCTGCAAAATAAGCCTCATCCAATGCACGGGAATATTGGTCGGTTACCGGAGGCAACTGGGCAGGATCGCCCACAAAAAGGATTTTCCTTATCCCTTGTGCCTTGGCTGAAGAGAGGAGGTCGGTCAATAACCTGCCAGAACCAAAAACAAAAAACTCGCCATACGATTCAACGTCAGATATCATTGAACTTTCGTCTACAATAGCCAAATCTATGCCTGAAGGCTCTTCTAAAATTGGAAAGACAAATTGAAAAGACTTCTTTGACTTGTCTTCATCTTCGACCTCAATGCAAGTCAACTGTTTGCTATAAATGCTTCTATGAATAGTAGCCCCAAAACCTACTTTGTCTCTCAACACTTTAGCAGCCCTACCTGTGGGAGCCATAACCGTGAAATGGACATTTTGCTCTTGCAGATAGTCGACAATGTATTTAATCATCGTTGTCTTTCCTGTTCCTGCATATCCCTTAAGAATAAAGATATTGCCGTCATTTTTCAGAAATGACTGTATTTCTGAAAAAGCAGATTGTTGTTGTGAAAGTAATGTAAAACTCATTTTTTCTCTCAGATTAGGGTTTTATAAATAGTCATCATCATCTTGACTCTCAATAGTATGTCCTTTTTTATGTTGTTTGGAGAGACAACAATTAGTTCTTTACCAAACGAGCATAGCGTCCGGATCAGTTCATAGTTGGGGATGCAATCGATAGTGAAGAATGCGCCACCTGCGAGATGGGAATATTCATCATGCAGTTTTTGTTCCGTTTCACCCTTTTGCGGCGTCTGGCTGCCATGGATGGGTTTTGTGATTACATAATCTTTGGACGTATCACTCACCCAGAAGAGTATATGTTCTATGGGGCGGTCTTCGTAGAGGGTCACGCCGACTATGTCATCAAAACGCTCAAAAAGGTCTTCGGGACATTTTGCGTATTTTTTATCGGGAAGCGGTTCTACCTTGTCAATCCTATCAAGGGCGAAGGTAAGGATTTTACTTTCACCATCCGGAGAACCAAGGAGAAACCAACGGTCGTTATACTGCTTCAGCAGATAAGGATGGAAATCTATGCTACGGGTGGTAGGATTGGAAAAGGTGTGATAAGAAAGACGAATGACCACCTCGTTGGATATGTTATCAAAGAGAGCGCCTAACAGATTGGAGTTTAGCAAGTAGGGATTATTGCTGAAACTGATAATCTGCCTTCGTTCTTTGATGTCTAATCCAATCTTGAACTTCTCCAGCCACTCGAAATGGTCAAGTCCGTTGAACTGACCTATGGTACTTAAAACTTCACGCAACAAATAACGCTCCTCTTTGCTCATCTCCTGCTTGAAGATGGAATACGAGGAATCCTGATATGCCACACAGTTCTTGCCATTCCATTTAAAGCGTTGGATTGGGGCTTCGAAAGGTCTTTCCTGTAAATACACGATATCTTTTTCAATGCATCGACGTGTTACTTCACGGAATCCTAATTCCTGAAGTTTCTCGTTGCATTTCTCTGTCAGGTCTTTGATGTCATAGTAATGATGCCTGTCTGACAACAACTCATCCAAAAACTTATATCTTATCAGTGCGTTTTTATTACTAGGCATATAAGGTATTTTTTGCAAAGATAATGAAAAAACACGAATTGAATGTTCGCAAGACCGAAAAAACTATGCTTCAACTTATGGCGTCTTTACTATTTTACCTTCCCCAGCACACGGTGCATACAAACAGGGGATAGACAGTGGTGTGGAAACGGATGGAGTGGTCTTGGATGGCGGGGCGGTCGAGGATGTGGCGCATGTCGTTGAGTATGCCCTCGCCGGTCATCTTCAGGAGACTCTCTTTCATGGTCCAGAGAAGGAGGAAGGTGAGGCGCGGGTCGGGGGAGTGGGTGATTTGATGCTGCTCTTCGTCGCTCATCACCGCTGTCACGATGTCAGGGTCGTAATTGCTCAGGCTCTCCACATCGATGCCCACGGGGACGGTGTCGACGGCACAGGCTGCGGCCTCATGACAGTGACTCAGACTGAAAAAGATACCGGGATGGTCGATGAGCGATGGCTTGCCATGGTGACCGAAGGCGAATGTAGGTGGCTCCTCGATGCCATGCTCCACTTCGAGCGCATGCTGCAGCAGACGGTAGGCTGCCACGGAGAGACGCTGGTCGTGCTCCTTTCTGTAGCGAAGGGCATGACTGCGCCGCTGCTCACTGACGGTGGCGAGTGCGGCTTGAAGGTCGAACTGGTCTACTTGCTGGTCGATGTAAATCACGACTTTGGTGTTACGGGTTGCAACTTGAACTTAGTGTGTGTGGCACGGTGTAGGATGAAGATGGCGACGGCCTCGATGAGGTATGCGATGAGGTAACTGTACCATAGTGAGTCGGGTTGCCACTTTGCCATGACCCACAACACGGGGATGACGGTGAGCGATAGCGCGAACGAGATGAAGAGCGCCATGTGATGGTGATGATAGAGTTTGTAGACAATCATGAGCACGTAGATGTAACAGAACGGAATGAAACTAAGGGCGAAGATGCGCAGGGCGTGGTTGCCCTCAATGAGTTTGGCAGGCTCATCGGCCCCAAAGAGGTTGACGATGGCCGATGGACTCACCCATACGAAGACGCAGGTGATGACCATGGCAATGGTGATGAAACGGAACGCTTTGCGAAGAACAAGGCGTAAGCCGGAGGCGTCGCCTTTACCCACTTGGATGGCACCCAGCGACTGGAGGGTCTGACAAGTGCCCGACAGGAAGAGGTTGTAGATTTGAAGGAGATTCATGCAGACGGAGAAGGCGAAGATGCCGGTTGCTCCCAGTGTGTCCTGCACAATGGTGTTGGCAGAGAGCAGCAGCAGCGTGAGGCTGATTGACGCGATGGCCAGCGGTGCCCCCTGCGAGATGATACGCCGCCATGTAGACATCAGGTTGTCGAGGGAGAAGTCGAGTGACAGACGTGAAACCTTGGCTGTGTCTTTTGACGATGGTTTCCACCAATGGCTGAGGAGGATGGCGATGCCTATGAGATGGCCTATCACTGTGGCTGCCGATGAACCGGTGATGCCCCAGCCAAACCACTGGATGAATACGATGTCGAGGCAGAGGTTCGCCACATTGTCGATGATGACGGCAAGGGAAACCAATTTTGGGCTGCCGTCGACACCTACCATCGTAGACAGTCCCCACATGAGGATGAAGGCAGGGTTGCCCAACAACAATATCTTCATGTAGTCGGATGCCAGCGGATAGAGGCTATCGGTGCGGCAGAGCAGATGTGCTATCTGGGAGTGGAACAGCACTCCTCCGAAGATGGTCAGCAAGATGCCCAAGCCCATACTGAGCATGAAAGCCCGGGTGAAGATGCGCCGTGCCTCACGGATATTGTCCTGCCCCAGGGCATACGCCACGAGCATGCCACCACCGGCATTGATGAGCAGTTGGAGGGTGAAGATAAATTGGTTGATGGGCTTTGAGATGTTGATGGCACTGACACCATCGGCACAAATGAGATTGCCGACGATGATGCCGTCGACCACATTGCCCAGGCAACCTGAGAGCGCAACGAGGATATACGCCCAAAGGTAGTTGTGAAATTGTTTGGTGAGTCCGTCGGTCATGTCTTTCCGGCCTTTGGCCGATTGAAAATTGAATTTTTAATATAAAAGGAATGGTCCCATCCGCCCTTAGGCTCCCCTCCCCAAATGATTAGGGGAGGGGAGTGCCATTCGGGTCATGGCATTTTCGTCTTTGGCTATATGGCTACATGTCGCCCCCTTCCTATATCCTCTGTGCTTCAGTATCCGTTTTCACTCAAAGAAGCCGAAACCTCCGATGGCAGTGAGCATACGCTCCACATAGTCCCATGAGGTGGGCGACCAGGCGAATCCGAGACGGTAAAGCACCTGAGTGGTGTAGTCGTTGTCGCGGGCTACGTCGGAGGTCTTCTGTCCGTGTGCCATATCCTGGTAGGCGAGCAGTGCCGACATCTGGCGGGCTTTCTGCGGGTCTTCCTTGGCTTTGTCCATCATCTCTGCAAACTCCTCCTGTTCGACGAAGCGTATGCCGTCGCCCACGGTGGTCAGTCCGGTCAGCACGTCGCCAAGGAACTGGTTGTGGATGTTGTAGGGATGGAATACCGTGCACTCTTTCGGTGTGGTGGCCAGCAGGATGATGGCGTAGGCCACCTCGTTGATGGGCGAGAACTCCACCCGCTTGTTGCGCATGCCGTAGGGGCAACAGCCAAGCATGTTGTAGACCCTGATACGTCCCATGAACGAGTTGGTGGAGAAGTTGGCCTGGAACTCACCGTCGGTAGACCTTGCGGCGAGGTTGCCCACACGCATGATCTTCGCGTCGAGCCCGTGAAGAGCCACGGCATCGAGAATGAGCCGTTCTGCCATGAACTTCGAGTAGATGTACTTGTTGCCAAGATACTGTCCCATGTAGAACCGCTGTTCGGTGTACACTTCGTTCTTGCAGGTTTCCACGTTATCACCCACCCACAGGCCACGCGTACTGGCGGTGGAGATGTGTATGAGGCGTGCGCCTGTCTGTACACAGAATTCCACGCAACGCTGTGCGCCGCCGATGTTCACGTCCTCTATCTCTGTTCCCTCGCTGAAGTGCTTCACGATGGCGGCACAGTTGAACACGGTGTCGATGTGCAGGTCGGAGGCGATGGTGGAGAGGTCGTTGGTCACATCGCCAAGGATGACATGCAGACGTGTGCCTTGCAGGTCTTTGAAAGCATTGGCGAAATAGTAGTAGAGCAGTGTGCGGAGACGGCTCTCTGCCTTCTCCTGACTCTTCCCGCGGACGAGGCAGTAGATGTTGGTAGCATCAGAGTCGATGAGTCCGCGGAGGATATGTATGCCCAGGTATCCTGTGGCACCCGTGAGGAGCACATTGCCCAAAGCCTTTCTTTCTCCCTTGCGGAAGTTGCCGAGCGTGTTGCGCTGCAACAGGTTGTTGATGGCGGTGTAGTCGAAGCCGGTCACCTCATCTGTGCTCTCATCGGCACCCTCGCTTGCTGTCTCTCCGATGATGAGGCGTGCCAGTTGCCGTGGGGTGGGGTTGGCGAAGACGTCGCCGTAGGCCACGTGGAGCCCAGCCTTGTCGGCTTCGATGATGACGCGTGTCACCACGAGTGAGGTGCCTCCGAGTTCGAAGAAGTTATCGGTAGCCCCCACCTTGTCCATTTGCAGGATGTCGGCAAAGATGTCGCAGAATGTGCGCTCTGTGTCGTTGGCAGGTGTCTCGTAGGCCGCGCTGATGGCGAGTTGTGGTTCGGGCAAAGCCTTCACGTCGGTCTTCCCGTTGGGTGTCATGGGCATCTCCTTCAACTGCAGGTAGGCGGTGGGTACCATGTATTGTGTCAGACTCTTGGAGATTTCTGCCTTCAGCGCGTCGGGGGCAATTTCCCGGTTGGCTGTATAATAAGCACAGAGATGCTCCTTGCCATTGAGTTTGCGGATGAGGATGACCACTTTTTTCATGCCCTCTACCTTAAGCATCACATTCTCTATCTCACCGAGTTCGATGCGCAGTCCGCGGAGTTTGATCTGATGGTCGGTTCGTCCTAAGATTACTACGTCGCCGTCGGGCAGCCACTTGGCATAGTCGCCCGATTTGTAGATGCGCTCGCCATGATAGTCCACGAAGCGCTCACGGGTCATCTCTTCGAGATTGTTGTAGCCTCGGGCCACACCGCGACCACCGATATAGAGTTCGCCCACCACACCTACTGGCAGTTCATTGCCGTCGGCATCTACGATAAACTCTTTCACGTTGAGTTGTGGTTTGCCCACAGTGACGAACTCGGCTTGGGTGAGTTCCTTGTTGTTGGATGCCACGGTGATTTCAGTAGGTCCGTAGCAGTTGAAGATACGTGCCTTGGTCACCTTGCGCATCTGGGCAAGCAGTTGGTCGGAGAATTTCTCACCACCGGCACGGCATATCCGTATGTTGCTGATGGCCTCGCAGAAATCCTCGCTGGTGAGCCAAGTCTGCCAGCGCGACGGAGTACCCGACACCATGTTGATGCGCTGCTCCTTGATGAGCCGTGCCAGGTCGAGCGGGTTGTTGGCCTGTTCCTCGGTTGCCACGATGAGTGTCTTGCCGTTGAAGTAAGCCATACCGATGTCCTGCAGGGCGGCATCGAAGGAGATGGTGGTGACACTCAGCACACGGTCGGCATCTGTCAGTACACCATTGGCGAAAACATTGGCGGGATGACCATAGAGATAGTTGCAGATGCCTTCATGGCGCAGCATCACACCCTTTGGACGGCCCGTCGAACCGCTGGTGTAAATCAGGTAGGCGAGGTCATCGGGAGTGATTTTTGCTTCGATATTATCGCAGCATACTGAACAGGCGAGCAGTTCTTCCACGTCGATGGCCTTGCCGGCTGGCACGGAGTCCATGCGGTCGGCGGTGGTGATGATATACCGTGCTTCACTGTCCTCAAGAATCAACTTGACTCTGTCTGCAGGGTATTCTGGGTCGCAGGGGATGTAGGCTGCTCCCGACTTCAGCACGCCGAACAGCGAGAGGATGAGCCGGCTGGTGCGGGGCAATAGGAGTGCCACGCGGTCGCGCTCCTTCACACCACGTTGGCGCAGTCCGATGGCGATGTGGTCAGTGGCCTCGTCCATTTCACGGTAGGTGTATTTCGCGTCAACCGCCACCAGTGCCTCATGTTCGGGCTGTTGCTGGGCGAAATGTCTGATACACTCGTGGAAGAACTTGAAAGGAGCGTCGCCCGTTGCTGTCTGCCGCAGATGTGACAGTTCCTCCTCCTGACTGTTGCTGACGATGGAAAGGCTGCGCACACGGCATTCAGGTTGTTGCATCATCCGCTCGGCAACGGCAACGATGCTCTCTGCCAACGAGGTGGCCAGACGTTCGGAATAGATGGCATCGTCATATTGCACGACTACACCACGCGACTCTATCTTGATGTTTATTTTGAACTTCGGCACATTGAGTTCCAGCAACTCCTGCCCGATGGCCTCGCCCCCGACCTTGTATTCCGAAAGCACACCTACCTGATAGGCATAGGCAATGGCCGGACGGAAACCAAAATCGGTGGCGATGCGGGCAAAGGGATAGTCTTCATGGCGCAACGTCTCATCAAAAGTGTCGCTGACCTTCTGCAGAAACTCATCTACCGTGACATCGTCGATGTTCATGCCCAGTGCCAGTGTGTTGACGAACATACCCACCGTATCTGATATTTTCAGATTGGAACGGCCACTGCTGACGGTACACAGATACACCTCACGGTTGTTGGTGTGGCGCGACACCACGTATGCCGTAGCGGCAAGGAAGAGGTGTGCGGGCGTGATTTCCTGCTGGCGGCAGAAAGCGGTAGCCTTTTCGTAGTCTGGCTTGCACACCGCCTCGCCGATAACTCCCTGCCGGTCGGTCTTGGGCATATCCGACGGAATCTCGCTTGCTCCCTCGCAGGTCTGCAACTTCTCAGCGAAAAATGCCTGTGAGGCACGGAAGCCGTCACTGTCCTCGGCTGCTTGCTGGTCGTTGGCAAAATCCAGGTAGGTATAGGTCTCCTTCTCCGGTGCATTTCCTTCGAGAACAGCATTGATCTGTCGGATGAACAGGTCGGCCGAGCCTCCGTCGAAAACGAGATGGTGTACGTCGAAGAGCAGGTGCACTGTTGTGGGGGTCTTCACCACTTCGAAGCGGCAGAGCGGGGGCTTCTGCAGGTTGAAGGGCCTCACGAACTCATTCTTGTATGTGGCCAGTTGCTCTTCGCTCATCATCGTGATGGGTACCTCGACAGGCACGCTGCCGTCGAGGGTTTGCACGATGGCGTCTCCCTCTGTGGTGAAGTAGACGGAGAGTCCGGGATGGTTGGCTGCCACTTTCTTCACAGTCTCTGCCAGTTTCGTGGCATCCGTCTGCGAGGGATAGGTGAGCAGGTAGGGGATGTTGTAGATGGTGGAGGTGGGGTTTTTCAGACACTCGAAGTAGACCCCTGTCTGCGCATAGGTGAGCGGAGTCATGGTGACGGCTTTCCCCGTGGATTCCTCGTGGGAAGAGGCATTGGGCTGGTTGCCCGACATCATCGTGGCAAGGATTTCGTTCTCTATGGTTTGCAGCGTCCCGTTCTTCACCAGCCCTTTCGGGTCGATGGTCACCCCGAAACGCTTGTTCACCTGCACGGCCAGTCGGATGGCAGAGATAGATGTCAGGCCGGCATAGCCCAGCACCGTGGTCACACCGAATTCCTTGTTGTTCACGATGCCTGAAATCATCTCGTGCAGCGTTTGTTCGAGCAGGTTCATCGGCACGTTCGACTCCACCACCGCCTCGGCCTTCTTCTCCGGTTTCGGAAGCGCGCGTTTGTTCACCTTCTGGTTCTGGTTGAGCGGTATGGCATCAATTTGCATCGTCACGGCAGGCACCATGTAAGGCGGTTTCTCTTCGAGGATGAAGTTGTTGAGGGCCTCGATGTCGATGGGCTGGTCGCCCACCACATAGGCGGCGATGAATTTTCCGCCACCTTCCTCGTCGAAGGCCTGTACGGTGGCATCCTTGATACCGGGAAACTCGCGGATGATGCCTTCCACTTCTTTCAGTTCGATGCGGAAGCCGCGGATTTTCACTTGTCCGTCTCTGCGTCCCACGAATTGTATGTTGCCGTCGGCCAGGTAGCGAACGATATCGCCCGTGCGATACACGCGTGCATATTTGCTGTCGTTGGTAAAGGGGTTGTCGATATATACCTCGGCGGTCTTCTCCGGGCGGTTGAGGTAGCCGCGGCTCACTTGTGGTCCAGCCACCCATAGTTCACCGGCAGCGCCTACAGGCAGTCGGTGACCCTGTGGGTCGACGATATACAGCCTCATGTTGCCCAGTGGTTTGCCGATGGGTATCTCCTTCATCTTTCTATCCACCAGATATGTGGTGGTAAAAATGGTACATTCGGTAGGACCATAGGCATTATACAAATTATAGCCCTGTGGTGGAGTGAGCGACGCCAGTTTCTCTCCGCCTGTGGAAAGTTGTATCAGCGAGTGGTTCTCGATGCTCGTGGCAAACTGATAGGCCACCTGTGTGGTCATGAACGAGTGGGTGATGGCATTCTGTTCGAAGTAGTCGTTCAAGGCGATGAGGTCGAGACGCAGTTCTTCGGGAATGATATAGATGGTAGCACCGCTGGTCAGTGTGGGGTACATGTCCATCATGCAGGCATCGAAACCATAACTGGCATAGGCTGCCACATGGTGTTGCGGCTTCAGGCCATTGAACTGATGGTGCCAGTGGCAGAATGCCACAAGGTTGCCATGGGTGAGTTGGCATCCTTTGGGAATGCCAGTGGAACCGGAGGTGTAGAGCAGGATGAAGAGTTGGTCCGGCTTAACGTCCACGGCTGGTGCGTCGGAGGCGGGCAGTCCGGGAATATCGTCTGTCAGCAGCACATGGCCCTGATATTCGTCTACGATGCCGCGCAATGATGTGTCGGCAATCAGCATCTTGGCGTTGGCATCCTGCATCATGAAGTTGAGCCGTTCTTTCGGATAACTGGGGTCGAGTGGCTGGTAGGCACATCCTGCCTTCAGTACGCCAAGCGAAGCGATGACCATCCATTCGCAGCGTGGAATGAGCACCGACACCACGTCTTCTGTCCCTAATCCCATGTTGGCGAGATAAGCAGCAATACGGTTGCTGATATCATCGACCTCGGCAAAGGTATACTGCTTGTCCTTGAATACCACTGCGATGTTTTGCGGCGTTGCTTTCACCTGCTGCTCGAAGAGCGAGACGATGGTCTGTGTGGTATCGTAGTCGATGTCATCGGATTGGAAGGTGTCGAGCAGGTGGGCCTGCGCTGTCGTGGCGATGGCTATCTCGCCCAGTTTCTTGCTTGAGAGGAAGCCTTCCACCACAGCCTCGTAACTCTCGAGGAACTGTGCTATTAAGGTTTCCGAATACTCGTTGGCGTTGTATTCGGCCTTTACCTGATAGTGGCCGTCAAGGATAAACGCTTTCAGGTAGAGGGATTCGGCAAGGGTGCTGTTGCCGATGCGCTCTGCCTTCATGGGCTTGCCGCCCATCTCTTCCTGTGAGAAGAGCATGCCGTGCCATGCAAATATGGAGTTGGTCTGTAGTTTCAGGTCCTCCATCATGTCGCTGTAGGAATAGATGTCGTGCTGGCGGCATCCCTTCATCTGCTCCTGTCCGGCCTGAAGGAAATCGAGCACGGTGGTATCTGGGGTGAACTTCGCATATACGGGGAGTGTCTTCACAAACATACCCAGCGAATGGGCCATCTCGCTGTGGGTACGGCCGTTGTATACGGTGCAGAAAAGTGCTTCCTGCTCGTTGTTGAATTTTGCCAGCAGGAAGGCATATGCCGAGGTAAACAAGGTGCTCCTGAAAATGCCATTCTCTTTGCAGAAAGCATCTACACGTGCCATGTCGACATGAAGTGTGCGAAGCAGACTTGCCTCACGGTGCACAGGGTCTTCCTGGTCGGGGATGAGTTGGGTGAAGGTGTCGCCGCAGTCGAACTGGCTCGCATACCATTGCTTGGCTTGAGCAAACAATTCAGACTGCCGTTGTGCTACCTCGTCAATGGCGATGTCGGCTTGGGTTATCGCCTCAGGCTCGATAGCCTCGTTGTGGTAGGCTTTGTTGATATCGTTGAGCATGATGCTCATCGATGTGCCGTCGACGATGATGTGGTGATAGTCGATGAATAAGTAGTAGTGACGCCCGTCGCGCAGCAGACGGATATGGAACAGGCGGTCGCCATAGATGTTGAATGGCACCACGAGTCCGTTTTTCTTCTGCTCGATGTCGTCTATGTCTTCTATGGCCAGGGCCCATGTCTCTTTGTCGAGGTCGATGGTCTGCATGGGTTCTCCATCGTCATTGAGTTCGATACGTGTGAAGAGGGTGGGGTGGGCTTTCACGGCCGTTTCCACGGCATGGCACAATTGCTCGCCGTCGAGATTGATGTCGAGTAAGTAGAGATAAGGCAAATTGTAGCAGACCTCACCCATATGGCCCACACATTCCGCGTAGATGCCATATTGGGATTTCGACAATGGGGCTATTGTTTTCATCGTTTGTCCTCATTTTGATGATTAGTCTTGTTCAAACTCAAACAGGTTGATGAACCCGGTAAGTTTAAACACATTCTTGATATCATCGTTCATGTTGCGCATGATGACCTTGCTGCCGCTCATCTTGGCACCTTTGAGGATGCTGATGAGAATACGCAGACCGCTTGAGGCGATGTACTCCAATTTGGTACAGTCGATGATGATGTTGCGCCCATTGCCGGTGTAGAGTGGCTGAAATGTTTTTTCCATGTCGCGAGCGGCATTGGTGTCGAGTTCACCTTCCAGTGTTGCCACATACTTGTCTTCAAATTCTTGGATCAATGCTTTCATAATTTATGCTTTTTTTGTTGATATTTTTATTTCTGGCTTGTAAAAGTAGTTATCATATTTTCCCCCTCCAAGAATTATCCTAATTCTCCTTCAAGTTTGATGCGACAACAGCACCAATTTGCGACATTTACGTTATACTCAATCTATTCCTGTCTTATTTTGTTTTATTTTTCAAGTCTCACTGTCGCCAACATTCGCCGTGTTGTCGGGATCGTTTTCTTTCGAAGTGTTGAAGGGAGTTTTCTTCTTCAGCGTGAGGATGTTCTTGCCTTCGCTGCGCTCATAGTTGATGGAGTCCATGAGTTCGCGCACGAGGAAGATGCCCAGTCCGCCGATGGGGCGGTCTTCTGCCGAGAGCGAGGTGTCGGCTCTTGCCGCCTCCGTGGGATTGAATGCAGCGCCATAGTCGGTGATGACGAGTTTCAGACATTTTGTGTTCGACATGGCCTTTACTTTGATGATGCCTTCTGTGCCGGCGGGGTAGGCATAGTCCATGATGTTGACCACCGCTTCTTCCACCGCCAGTCGGATGTTGCGTGTCGTTGAGGTATCCATGTGAATCTTTTCTGCCACAGACTTCAGGAAGTTGTGGAGGTTATCGAGTTGGCTGACATCGTTTTTCAATGTCACTTCCCCATGTTGTATGTAGTCGTCGGTAATAGGTGAATACCTGAATGCCAACATGGTAAGGTCGTCGCTTTGCTCTTCTTCGCCGACAAACTGGCGCACCTCTTGGGCCATTTTTTGTATGACATCTTTTGGTGAGTCATGGCGAGAAAGGTCAAGCACTTTCATGATACGTTTTTCGCTGAACTGTTTGTGGCTGTTGTTTCTGGCTTCCGAGAGACCGTCGGTATAGAGGAAGAGCGTGGCGTCTTTGGCAATGGTAGCCTCCTGCAACTCGAAATGGAAATCATTGAAGAGTCCTACGGGCAGGTTGGACTTTACGGGCAGTGGTGTTACGCCTTCGCCATCGATGACAACGGGAATGTCGTGGCCGGCGTTGCAGTAGCGCAATCGTCCGGTGGGGAGGTCGAGCACACCGATGAAGAGTGTGGCAAATATATTTTCTTTATTGTTGCGGCAGCCACTGGTGTTGATGGCTTGCACGATATGAGCGGGGTTGTTTTCTTTGTCAGCCACGGCGCGGAAGAGCGCCTGTGTCATCGCCATAATCAATGCTGAGGGTATGCCTTTCCCTGCCACGTCGCCGATACAGAAGAAGAGTTTCTCGTCGCGTATGAAGTAGTCGTAGAGGTCGCCGCCCACCTCTCTTGCTGGCTTCAGCGAGGCACTGACAGTGATGTCGGGACGGCTGGCCAATCCCTCTTCATGTGCCAGCATGGCATTCTGTATGGCTGTCGCTATGCGTAACTCGTTGTCGATACGTCCTTTTTCTTCCCTTGCTTTGGAAAGACGGCGCTCGTTGAGGAGAAATCGACGGAAGATAATGCCCAAAATGCCAAGTACAAGAAGCATGAGGACTATCATGTTGATTCCCATGAGGCGCAACCTTCCATACACCTCCTTGTCGTAACACACCACGGCTACCTGCCAGTGGGGCTTGTTCTTCATGTTGGCAAAATATACACTGGCGTTATTGCCATTCTTGTCTTCGAAGCGGATAACCGTGCTGTGGCCGCTCTCGCTTTTGCTGCGGCTCACGGTGCTGTCGTTGATAAGCCTCACTATGTAGTCTACGTCGTCTGAATCTACTTGGTCCGACGATGGGCGTGATGCCAGTTCGCCCGACTCTGTAAGGAGCAGGTTGAAGGATGATGGGTAGATGTGGTTGGCATTCAGGGTGTCGCCCAGCCATTCTAGCGAGATGTCTATACCGCATATCGTGGCTTGGCGACCCTTGTCGTCGTAAAGTGGGTAAGAATAGGTAACCAGTTGCTTTTCCTTGCCGTCTTCCTCAAAAACATAGGGGTCGCTCCATGATGGCTTACCTCCTTGCTGTATCCTCTGGAAGGAAGGATTCTTATCGTAGTCGTGTCCTTCGCTTACCAGTTCCTTGACATGAATACCGTCATCGTCCTTATAGGCATATGGCTCAAACAACCTGCCTTTCTCAGGATAATAGTCGGGCGTGAATGCCAGAAAACTACCCACCACTTCGGGGTTGTTCATAATGATGCGTTGGGTCACTTCAAACATGGAGTCAGGCTGGTTGAGGTGGTGCTTCACATCCCAGAGATGCTCCTTCAATGTGTTTTCCATCGTGTTGAGCATTCCCTTGATGATGATGGCCTTCATTCTCAATTCACTCTCCGCCCGCTTGCCCAATTCGGTTTCCAACATCTTGTGTGTGTAGAAGAACTGAACGGCAGATACCAGTTGCAGGAGCAATGCGGCTGTCACAATGAGGACAAGCCCTTTATGATTGCTCAGAAAACTGCTGATTTTCTTCAAATATGAACTCATGTAGACAAATAGCGCTTTTCTGGTTTATTGTTTAAGACATTAGACTATATAAAACACAAAGATACAAAGAAGTGAAAGGACGGCAAAAGAATTCGTAAGATTTTGACAATCCTAAAAACATAATTCACATTTTTTTATTATATATTTGATTATTTTCATATATTTGCCAAAAATTACACATATGCGATACCATACTAAAAGATTTTTGCTGTTGGCATCATTGTTGGTGGTTTTCACGGCCTTATGGGCACAGGATGAAAAAGCAGACGAGAAGCCTAACCAGTTGACCATCGACGCACAGTTGATGTCGCGTGGGGAAGTAAGACGTGGTGGTCTGCCCAGTTCTACAGAAGAGAAAGATGATAACAAGTCGGGCTTTATTTTCAACCGTACCAGGCTGTCGGTGGGATATGAAAGAGACAACCTTTCGCTCAAAGTGACAGCACAGCATCAAGGTGTATGGGGTGCTGAAGGTGGAGGCAAATTCAATTTTTATGAGGCATGGGGACAATTGAAAGCCAACAACGGATTGTTTGCCCGTATCGGGCGTCAGGAACTCATTTATGACGATGAGCGCATACTCGGCAACAACGACTGGGCGATGGCGGCATTATACCACGATGCGTTGAAACTGGGATATGAGAATCATGGACACAAGTTTCATGCCGTGGCGGCATATAACCAGAATTCGAAGAATGTCAATGGCGGCACGTTTTATCAAGAAGGCTCCCAGATATACAAGACCATGCAGACGGCATGGTATCACTATGATTTGCCCAAAACACCCTTAGGCATCTCGGTCTTGTTCATGAACATCGGTATGCAGGCCGGCACGCCTGAGGAATACTCCACTATCTACCAGCAATTGTTGGGCGGATATGTGAGTTTCCACCCTAGGAACTTGATATTAGAGGCTGCCTATTACCATCAGATGGGTAAGGCTTCTCTTGATTACACTTCTACAGTCGACCTACCTATCGATGCATGGATGGCTAGTGTGAAAGCCACCTATCGCTTCAACTTTCAATTGACGGGTTATGCTGGCTATGACTACCTGAGTGGTGACAAGGAGTTTGTTGTACCCGAAGGTGGAGGTCTTGGCCTGATCAGGCACTCCAAGATGTCGGCATTCACGTCTACCTTCGGGTCTACGCATAAGTTTTATGGCGCCATGGACTTTTTCTATGTCACTGCATACTATGGCACTTTCTCTCCCGGACTTCAGAACTTGTTTGCTGGGGCGAGATACTCCCCCTTTAAGGGACTCTCCTGCGATTTCTCTTATCATTATCTTGCCACGGCCACAAAACTCAAGAAATTGGACAAGACGCTGGGGTATGAGTTGGAATTTAGTGCCAGTTATCAATTGATGAAGGACGTCAGGCTCAGTATGGGATTCTCATTCATGAAGGGCACCGAAACGATGGAGGCGCTTAAGCGCAGTACTGGTAAGCACCAGTTGAAATGGGGATGGCTGATGCTGAATGTCTCTCCCCGTGTGTTCGTTGGCAAATGGTGATATTTTACAAACAATCTCCACATCCTCAAAATCGAGGGCGTGGAGATTGTTGATGATAACAAATACTAATGGGGGATGTATTGTGGCTTATTTCATCTTCAGTGAGCCAAGCACGTTTAATACGGTCTCGTTGTCGGCTGTCTTCACATTGGTTGTGTTCACCTTGATGACACCATTCTCACCATCGCCAATTTTCAGGATAGCCGAGAAAACATCGCCCGAGTCTTGTTTCCAAAGGTATGTGGCATAAGTGTTGTCGCCGAGGGTCTTTTCGCCGAGGTCTTCCATGCCGCTTTTTTCCATCTTGATCTGGCGCTCCTGTGCATAGTTGGCCTGGTCGTCGTATACGAATTCGAGACCCTCTTTATATTCCTGGCCTGCGCTGATTACATTGTCTTCGATGGAACGCACTACCCATCCCTCAGGGATGTCGATGCTGAACTTCTCGCATGATACGGTGCACGGACCCATGCTTCCTTCTTTCACTTCATCGGTGGCTTCTGCCGTTTGTTCGGTAGCCGTGCTGTCGGCTGTCTCTCCGTTGCCTGATGCCTTGCTGCCACATGCTGCAAAAGCAATGGCTGCTACGGTTACGATTGCAATTTGATAAATCTTTTTCATTGTCTTCTTTTGTTTTTTATGGTTAATAATATTGTAGTGTCGTGTTCGCTCAATATAGGTTGTAAAAAAGGACAGAAAGACCGTCAGCCGACCATACATCCTTTTCTTCTCCAGTTGAGCATGTTTTTATTCTACAGTTGTGGTATGCCAAGTTCCTGCATGGTGGCCTGAATCCACTCGTCGGTGATGTCCTTGCCACCATCGGCTTTTTGGGCCAATCCAGCAAACTCCTTAATTAATGTGGGGAAGTCGGCATACTGCTTGGTGATTTCTTCCAGTTGTGCTGGCTGGGCCTCATTCATAGCCACGGCGAAAGGCTTGTAAGCCTCCAAGGCTTTCTTGAACTGAGTTTTCCACTCGTCGGCGCTCCAATTGGCGCCATTGGTCTTGGCATCTGCCACGATGTCGGCAAGAGATGCAGGTTGTTCAGCCTCTTCAGCAGCAGTCTCTTCGGCAGCAACCTCTTCGGCCACCTGTTCTGTTTGTTCTTCTCCTGCTGCAGGTTCTGCGCTTTTGCTGCCACACGATGCTACAAAGAGCCCAGATGCCGCGAGGGCGATGATAAATACGGTTTTTTTCATAATGGTGTTGTTTTTAAAGAATTGTTATTGATGTTGAAGATAATTCATTCGTTCTTTCACCTTCTGGTCGATGAGTTTTTCTATATATGGCGACAGTTCCCGCCACTTGCGGTCAATAATCCGTTCCACCAGTTCCTCTTGCTTGAGGAGGTAACGGCTGTAGTCTGAAGCGAGTTTCCGGGCTGCTATCTGCTTTTCTGTCATTTTTTCTATGTATTGAAACCTCTTCGCACCTCATTTTCATTACTTGCGGATGAAGTATTGAAGTCGATGCAAAGGTAGGGTGAAAACTGTTGAAGGCGGTTGATAAAATCTTCCAAAATGGTGGGGAAGATTTGTTATTTTCTTCCAAAATGCAGAAAAGCAGGCTTAAGCCTGCTTTTCTATGCCTTTTTCATTTGTTTTCTTCTCGGTAACGGGAAGGAGAGCATCCGTAAATCCGTTTGAAGGTATGCCCGAAACTACTGGTTTCTTCAAAGCCACATAGGTTGGCAACCTTGGAGATAGGCATGTCGCGGCTGTCAGTAAGTAAGGTGACAGCCCTTTCCATTTGGATAGCGGAAATGTAAGACTTGGGCGACTCGCCGGCGGCAGCCATCAGCCGGCGTCGGAAGGTCTGCACGCTCATGTTCAGTTCCGAGGCGATTGTCTCTACACCGAAATTGCCGGAAGGCATGGCTAAGTTTACCGCTTCGATGACTTGCATGAGGAATTGGCGGTCTTCCTCATTACTCTCGTCAGTGAGGTTTTCATCTGTCTGTTCTTTGGTTGTTTGTTTCGTTTCCTGCTTGTCGCTTCTCAATTGTTCTACCTCACGAATGAGTTCTTGCATCACCCGTTGGTGGTTGCGGCGGATTCTTTGGATGATAAACCATGCACCAAGTGCCATGAGGAGGATGATGAGGGCGGCTAAAATGATGGTACGCTGGTGGGCTTTTTTCACCTCCTCGTTCTCTTTCTGCAACTGTTCATTGCCAAACTCGGCATTGTAACGCGACAGCGCTTCGGCGGTGGAGTGCATATAGAGCGAATCTTTCAAGAGGTCGAAATAGTCGAGTTCTATTTTTGCGGAGTCGGGGTTGATTGTCCAATAACTCTCATACAGACCGCGGTGGGAATGAATCTCATTATACAAGTCACCCATCTTGGAAAACAGTGCTGCTGCTTCCTTAAAATAAGGTATGGCTTCAGACTTTCGCTCCTGGCAGAGCAACGACATGCCCAATCGGTTGAGGGCAATGGCATAGGAATGGGCATCGCCCATCTCTTTCAATTCGGGGATAATCTGTCGGAAGATTTCCTCTGCCTCCTTGTAGCGGTGAAGCCCTAATAGAGTGGAACCTTTCTGAGACAGACGGATGGTCAGTTTGGGTTGTCGCCCCAATCGTTTCTCTATCTCAATGGCCTGTTCTGCATAGGTTAAGGCTTTGGCATCGTCGCCCAAGGTATGGTAAATCTCTGATGCCATACCCAGGATGATGGCTTTGCGCCCAGGGTTGTCCACTTTGTTGGCATGGTCCAAGGCCTGCAGGATAATCTGTTCGGCCTCCTTGGCTTGATAGCCTGCCATATAGATACCCGCCAAGGTGTTCAAACTCGACGATATGCGGTCGTGGTCGCCTCCCTTCATCTCCATGTCCACACTTTGCCGGGCATAATGGGCTGCCTTCTTGAAGTCGCTTAATCTGACATAGATGCAGCCCAGTGTGTTCAGGCAGTCGGTCTTCTCCGGATTGGAGGGATGGTATTTCTGCAGTGCTTTCAGTGCATACTGTTCTGCCTGTTCGTATTGCTGCTGGTCATAGAGCCATTCTGCAGCCCAGTACCAAACCTGTTGCTTCAGGGAGTCGGCAGGGGTCTCTGCGCCAAAAGAAATCGTTTCATCGGTAAATTCTGCTTTCGCCAGTTCATTGAAGAACTGGTTGGCAACAGCAACATCCGCATGTTTGTCGAACTGCTGCAAGATTTGCTCTAGGTTGTCTTGAGCCCATAAGTTGGCATTTATGACTAGTGCAAGCAGTGCCGTCACGACTCTGCCTCTCATACAAAACCTCTTTTCCATATTAATCCTTAGGGGTTGTTTTCAATAATGGTATAGCAAGTGATCACATTTTTATTCGGATGCAAATTTAATGTTTTTATTCGAAAACCCCAAATGTACCTTGATTGGATGAGGCGTCAATGCCCACTTTCGTTCCACCCGCTTGCCGCTGAATTGTTAAAAAAACATTACAATCTCGATTATTGTCGCATTTTCCTAACATAAATACAGAAAAGGTTGTTACTTTGCAGATGAAATCTTTACGGTTATCCCATTTTCGCAACCAAAACCACAGTAAGTTATGTTTGATCATATTGCAGACTTTACGGCATGGCCGATACTCACGGGCATTTTAATTGGCTACATAGCCAACCGTCTTATGAGCGGTGAGGGCAAAGGATGTTGCATGAACCTTTTTATAGGTATCATCGGCAGTTATGTCGGAACTTTCATCAGCCACTTGCTGGATATAGAACTGCTTGGAAAGGGTTATCTTACCAATTTCGTGTTCTGTGTCGTTGGTGCGATAACGGTGTTGTGGCTGTGGAAGAAACTCTGAGGCTGTGCGGTGGTAGTAGTCGTATCAGATTCGGGTGATTCTTGCCAGATAATCGTAGTGCTCACCTTCAGCAACGATCTCTGCCCTAAAGCCATTCTTTAGGGCTTCCTTCTGCAAGGTGTTTCTGTCAATATAGAGCCAGGGGAATGGTTTGCCGATGATGTCCTTGTACTGCATGTGGAAAACCTGTTCGCCATAATAGCCGTTGCCGGGATAGTCGAAGCAGCCATCCTCATCCTCGAACAAGTATCTGATGTCGGAGGAGTCGCATAGCAGTTGGCCCTCAGGTGCCAGGATATGGTTGAGGTGTTGGAAGAATTCCGGCATACGTGACAGCGTTCCTATAATGCCGATGCCGTTCATCAGCATGAGGATGGTGTCGTATGTGCCCTGAAACGTGAAGAAGTCATGTTGAAGCACGTTGGTGATACCTCGCTGGAGCATGGTTTCCACAGATAGGGGAGAGATGTCGATGGCTGTCACGTTGATGCCACGCTCTTGCAATACCAGCGAATGGCAACCGGCTCCCGCTCCTACGTCGAGCACCCTGCCTTTAGCCATGTCGATAGCCTTTCGCTCTATCTCCGGCATCTCGTCGTATTTGCGGAACAGAGTTGGTAAGGGAATCTCGTCCTCCTCGAACATCGGGGAGAACACCCTGAGCCTATCTGCCGCCTTGTTTTTCCAGTAGTCGGCAATGGCTCTTCCCATCGGGTCTTGGTTGCTATTTATTCTAATACTCCTTGGCATTATTGAATGTGGGCACCTGAATCATATTCAAAGCGATTGACGTAGGCAAAAGCGAATAGGTGGAAGACTTATCGGATGAGATACACCCGATAGTCTTTCACACTGCCTGGAGTGCCTTGCTCGGCACGGGGAAGGTACTCTATACCCGTAACGGTCTGTTCTGCTCCAAGGTCGATAACCAGCACGTGCGGACTGTTGCTATTTTTTTCGGTGCTCCAATAGGTGCTCTCTTGCAGGTCGAACACCTTGTCGGCCGTATGATTGCCTTTTTCTACATCCTCGCTGTCGGCATATTTCACCGTCCAAGGCTCACGGCTCATCCTGCGGCCATCGCTGCCGATAGCATATAGTTCGGCGATACTTGTCACGTCGCCGGGTTTGTGGGTAGACAAACATTCCACGACGAGATAACGGCCACTGGCAGGCGAACCGAAACTCACTTTCTGCCAGCCGTTGCCTGCTTCAAACTGTCCCTCGGCGGTGGGTGTAAGGGAGTTGAGGTCGGGGCGGTCGCCAGGATTGTTGTGCTTGTTGGTCTTCTCCAACTGCAACTTGTTGAGTTCGGGTTTGTCTTGTCCCCAAACTACGGTTTCCTTCGGACCTGCAATATCGAGCACGATGACCTCGTTGCGGCCTTTCTTGAGCCAACAGCCCGGAACATAGAGTGTCTGCTGAGGTCCGATGCGCCAGAAGCGTCCCATGGCATGGCCATTGACCCACACTTGCCCTTTGCCCCATGTCTCAAAGTTTAGGAATGTGTCGCCTACCTTGTTCAACGTAAAATACCCTCGGTAATAGCCTGGCTTGCCTGTCATGTTATCACCAAACGACTGGATATATTCATTAGCCTTTACCAACCAGGTATCCATGTCAGCATTGTCTGCGTTCTGCCTTGAAATTTCTTCAAGACTTCTCTGCGAATCGGTGAGACTTCTCTGCTGATTGTCAAAAGCCCTTGATGCCGTTTGGTAGTCATCGGGAATCGTGATGTTGTTCCAAACCTTGGGCTTCCATGTCATTTCTATTCCATTCACTTCAGCAGAGAAAGTCACATCGCCAACAATACCCTTGTAGTCCTTGATAGCGCGGCCGAAGTTGATTCTTCCCATACCTTCTACCATAATGGTGAGCAATGCTCCTTTCCTGACGGGGGGGAGCGTGAGGCTTTGCTCGTTCTTCACACGGTCAATCTTTCCGATGAATTTGCCGTCGATGAAAACCTGGGCATAATCGTGAAACTCTCCTGAGAGCACGCTTTGTACAGGAATATCGGGCATGACAGTGACGTATATCATCGACCCCCATCCCATATCCATATCTTCAAACGTCATCAGACTGCCTGTTTGGTGCTTGTCGATGACATGATTAAGAAGCGCATACTCCTTTAATTCAAATTTGGGCACGGTCACTATAGGCATAGGAGCCTTGGGCACTGCAGGGAGTTTACCCTTGTTGTATTTCTGCATCGTCTCTCGCAGTTCCCAGAACTTGGGTGTGGCAAGTCCCCATTCGTTGATAGGTGCATCGTAGTCGTAAGAAGTGACGTCGGGAGCGAATCCCGGACTGTTGGCGCCAGCCCAATGACCGAACGATGTGCCACCATGGGTCATGTATAGCGAGAAGGAAATGCCTTTTGAGAGCATCTCATCGATGCCTGCCACCATGTCTTCGGCGGGGCGGGTCTCATGTTGGGCTCCCCATTTGTCGAACCAGCCGCTCCAGAATTCTGAACACATCTTAGGCGCCGTGGGGCGCAGTTCTCCCAATCGTTTGAACTGGCTGTCGATATTGGCTCCCGTGCCGAAGTTCATCGTCCATGTGAGGTCATCAAGACCGTTCTTGGTGAAGTTGGATGCCCAGTCGCACTGAAACAGGAGCATCTCGTTGCCGTAGATGCTGCGCAGACAGTCGCGTATCTCGCTTACGTAGGGCTTGTCTTCACCATATGAACCATATTCGTTCTCTACCTGCACCATGATGATGGGCCCGCCATTTTGGATGGAAAGTCCAGCAAGTTGTTCACCCACTTTCTTTTCGAAAAGTTTCACCCTCTCGATGAAATAGGGGTCTTGCTCACGCAGGCGGATGTCTTTTTTCTTCAACAGCCACCAAGGCAGTCCGCCCATTTCCCATTCGGCACAGACGTATGGTCCGGGACGCACAATGACGTACATGCCGTTTTTCTGGCAGAGACGGCAGAAGGCAGCCACGTCGTTTTGTCCGGAAAAGTCAAATTCTCCTTCGCGTTGTTCATGGATGTTCCAAAACACATAGAGGCACACCGTGTTCATGCCCAAAGCCCGGCACATCTTGATGCGGTGTTCCCAATAGGGCTGGGGTATGCGTGGATAGTGCAGTTCGGCTGCTTTCACCACGAAGGGTTGGCCGTCGAGCAGGAAGGTGTTTTCACCCACACCGAAGGAATGACGGTTTTGTGCATGACAGGAGAGCGTGATGGTGAGCAGGGCGAAAAGGCCCAGAAGTATTCTCTTCATAGTATGATGGTTTTTGTTTTGGTTGATTCAATGCGTAGAGATTGCAAAGATAGTGATTTTTGGGCAATAGTTTCTGATGTTTGGATAGAATCTTCTGCTATCGGTCCTTTTTTTCCAAATAAGATGCCAATGCCAGTGCTTTCTCTTTGGTCAAGAAAACACTGGCACGGTGTCATGCGAACGGCACATGTCAGTTTGTTGACTTATAATGCCAAGTCGATGAACGAATGCAACTGCTGTATGCCTTGATGGTTGTTGTCGAGTGCTTCCACTTCGGTGAGGTAGCGCAGGGCATGTGCTTTGTCGCCCATGCCGTAGTAACCGAGAGCGAGCATATACTTGCAGTGGATGATGTTTTTCGTGTCTAAGGAATCATCCCAGATGAGCATATCGGGCAGCGAAACGGCGAAATAGTCCATCACTTGTTTCTCAAACAGGTGTTGTTTGCCGAAGTTGATGAGTTTGTAGAATCTTCCACGAGCCTCACCTTCGCGGCCGAGTTTGAGGAGCGCCATGCCTTGATAGAAAATCTTGTCGGGCTTGGCATCGTTGTAGTACATGGCTGCGGCTGGCTCCTGGGGACCTTTCGTGGCTTCCTCCCAGCACTCCATGGCCTTGTCTGCTTTCCCCGTGGCTTCGTATGCGATGCCTAACAGATAGTGGAAATCGTTCTCCTGTGCCCCATAAAGTTTGCCTTCACCAAGATGATGGGGATATTCGAGACACTCATTGAGCAGACTGATGGCCTTGTCGTATTCTTTTGCTGCGATGGCTTGCTTGGCTAGTTCCACCCGGCAAATCTGATATTGTGCTGGCACCTTGCCTTCGCCGCCTTCCCAGGGATGGAAGATGTGTGCGTCGAGTTTCTGCATGGCTTCCTCGTATCTGCCGGTCTGGTTGAGCAGGGTGATTTCTTCCAACACAAGGTCGTCACGGCGCTGTATCAGGTGCGGGTATTTTTGTAAGAAGGCGAGGCGTTGCTGATGTGGATGGTGCAGACGTTTGTAGAGTTGGTCGAGTTCCATGAGCACGCGTTCATCGTTCTTGTCGAGTTGGAAAGCGCGCTCCATGTATTCGAGGGCTTCTTGCTTGCGGTCTTGTTTGTCGACTCCGTCTGTCTCCATCGTGACTTGGCAATTGGTGCATTCACTATTGCTCTCGCTGCGCTGCTGATTGAAACGTGCCAAGGCAAGGTTGCGCCATACGGTGGGGAACGACGGGTCGAGTTGGGCGGAGAGTTCCCAGTTCTCGATGGCAAGGTCGTACTGGCGTGCGGCATAGTAGAGGCAGCCAAGGTAGTAGGGGGCTTTGGCTCCCTTCGGGTTTGCCAACTTAGCCATGTTGAGCACTATCACGTCTTCCAGCCGATTGGGAAAACAGCAATAACTGTCGGTTTGCTCGGCTTGCTCATAGCATGTTTTCTCCTCTTCGAAGCATGCCTGACCGCTCTTGAAATAGCCCAAATAATAGGATGTAAGCGGAGAGGCTTTTTTCAGGGCTTTGGTTATGGTAGGGATGGTGAGCACTGCCTCTGCTTCTTGCCATAGGCCGGCCTGTGCATAGTCGAGGGCCAGTTCATGGTAATTGTATACATTGCCGTGCATGATTTCCACCATCTCATTGAGCACTTCTTTGTCTTTGGTCAACAGATATTGTTCGTAGCGGATGCCATAGTTGAACTGGTCGAGTTTCAACGACTCTTTGATGAGGTGAAGACGCTGGTTAAGTTCCTGCGAACTGCCCATCTGGAGGCTTCCCTTCTGTTTGCCCTCTTGTTGTTTTCGCAACACAGCGGCCTTCAGGGCACGGGCCTTGTGGTTGCAACTGTTGAAGATGAGGCAGCGGTCGAGTTCATCGAGGGCGTCATCGTAATGCCCCAACCATGTGCTGATGCACGCGGCTTCGAAATACGCGGCATCGGCCCAGGCTTTGTTCCATGACGACTTCCAGAAGAGTTCGTAGGCTTCCTTTAAGCAGAATTGGTATTTCAGCGAGAGGGCGAGGTAGAAGATGGATTCCCCGTCATAGGGATTGGGGTTGCGTTTCTGCCAGATTTTCACGGCACGGCGCAGATAGGTCTCGGCTTTCTTGAAACGACCACGGCGCAAGTACCATAGGCCAGTCTGGTTGAGGCAGCGCACGTCGTTGGGGTCGCGACGCAGAGCCTCCTCATAGTAATCGAGGGCCGACCATGTGGCATGACGGTACTGCTCCAGATGCAGACCGGTGAGATAGAGTTGGTCGTTGGTCTTGGTGTCGGTGGGCGACAAGGCTGCCTCGGCGGCATCGGGTATGCTGCGTATCTCGTCGTCTTCGGCCATCCAACAAAGATTGCCCACACGTAAGACGAGGTCATTGAGGGAGCATTCGCCCACATCTACAGTCTCATCAAGGATAGTCTCTGGCGAGAGGGTATGCGTTTTTTCGTAATATTTCTCTCTGTTCTTGTTGGCCAGACTTACTGTGACGGTTTTCTTCGATGTGGAGAGCACCTTGAAACGCACACCTTTCTCTGTCTGTTCAATATTCAGCACATAGTCCTTGGAGGCTTGTTTCACGATGCCGAGTTCTCGGTAGGGCATGAAATACTGCACGAATTGCTTCTCCTCATAGGGCATGAGCCAAGAGAAGTCGGGCTGGTTCTCCGTATAGACACCTGCCATCAGTTCGATATAGGGGCGAAAGCCGGTTCTTATCTGAGATTGGAGATTGGAGAATTGATAGTCACCGGTTTCGTTGGCAGAGGTGGAGTTGTTCTCTGTTTCAACCACTTCATCGGTGAGGTTGCGGTCCCAGGCGCGGCCGAAGTCACCGTTGCCCCAAGTCCATTGTTTCTTTCCGGGTGAGAAATGGTGGCTGGCTACATGCAGCATGCCTCCCTTGGTGTCGTTCTCATAACCTCCTTCGAAGTCGTATTTCGAGTTCACGGCCATATAACTCGTCGGCACATAGATATTCTTGTAATTGGAGATGTCGACGCCTGAAGAGTAGTCCATCTTGTAATAAGTGCCTGTGGCGATGGGAAACGACGATACGGCGCGCTTGCCATGGTCGAACACTGCGTTTACATCGGGTGGAAAAACACTTTGGTAATCATCGTTCACCTCTACGGCAGGGTTGGCCCACCAGAGGAAGGTCTGGGGTAGGGGCGTGCGGTTGGATACACGGCCCTGAATCTCGAGATATGCACATCCGGGACGAAGGGTGAAACCGGCAGCACCTTTCTGATGAAACATCCGCTCCATCTCGTTCACCCAGACGGTCACGGAACCGTCGTCATTTTCCACAATCTTCGAGTCGACGGGCATATAGGTGGAAGGGCGGTGGTGCTGAGGCCAGTTGAACTCTATGCCGCCCGAAATCCACGGACCTGCAAGTCCCACAAGTGCAGGCTTGACAACATGGTTGTAATACACAAAGTGGCGTTGCTTGATTTTGTCGTAAGCCATCTGCACACGGCCTCCTAACTCAGGCAGAATCATCACTTTGATATACTCGTTCTCCAACCAGATAGCATGATATTCCTTGTCTACTTTCTCGTTGCTTATCGACTCAATCACAGGATAGGGATATACCACACCGCTGCTGCCTTGATAGACACGTTTTTCAAGAAACATCGGGTTCTTCTCTGGCTTTCCCACTTCATAGGTGGGGATGGTCACCAGTTCTCTCCATGCTTTTACCATGATTGCTTATATTGAAGATTGAAAATTGTTTATTTTTTTTGTAGGAATAATGGATACTGCGTTGTCAAGCCTCATTTTTCTCACTTATTTCACCAATTCCTTTTCCAGTTCTTCCAGGCTCTTTCCTTTGGTTTCAGGACAGTTGCGGTAGAGGAAGATGAAGGCACAAATGCATATGCCACTGTAAATCCAGAATGTGCCGCTGCTGCCAAGGGCGGCATTCATCGACGGGAAAGAGAAGGTCAGCGTGCAGCAACCCACCCATAGGGCAAAGGTGCATGTAGCCATGGCGATGCCACGCACCCGGTGGGGGAAGATTTCTGCGAGCAGCGTCCAGGTCACAGGACCAAGGGTCATGGCATATACCGAGATGGCAGCCACCACGAGCCCCACCATCAGCATACCCGTCATGCCCATGAAATAGCAAGTGCCGAGGGTGATGTAAATCAGTCCCAGTCCGCCGGCTCCTATCAAAATCAGTGTGCGGCGCCCCCATTTCTCTATCGTATAGAGTGCCACGATGGTGAACAGCACATTGGCAATGCCTGTAATTACGATGTTGATGAACATACCGTCGACATTGAACCCCGCACCCACGAAAATCTCCTGGGCGTAGTTGAAGATGACATTCGTGCCGCACCACTGCTGAAACACGGCAATCACCAATCCGAGCAGCAGAACCTTGGCATATTTGTGCGCGAAGAGTTCGCGCAGGCCGGCCTCTGTTTTCTTGCCGTCGGGGTGGGGCGCTGCTTTCAACTTCAGGTAAACGGGACTCTCGGGTATGAAGAAACTCATTATCAGGAACAGTGCGGCAGGCAAGGTCTCAGCCCAGAACATCCATCTCCATCCCCAGGCGATGTTCCATGCCTGACTTTCTGCCACCATGGTGTCTCTTGCCAACAGCATGTTTACAATCTGGGCGCTCAGGATGCCCAATACGATAGTCATCTGGTTGAGGCTCACCATTCGTCCGCGGATGTTGGCCGGACTCACTTCGGCGATGTACATCGGTGATAGGGCAGAGGCGACTCCGATGCCCACCCCACCCACGAAACGGGCAAAATTGAACAATACGAAGTCGTTGAACAAACCTGTGGCAATGGCAGATACGGTAAAAAGCACTGCCGACACCATCAGCAATGGTTTGCGACCGTATTTGTCGGCTGCTGCTCCTGCCATCATTGCTCCAACCAAGCACCCCACCAGGGCCGTAGTCATGGCAACTCCTTGCATTAAAGGAGATTCGCTGATGCTGAAATACAACTCATAAAACGGTTTGGCACCGCCAATCACTACCCAGTCGTAGCCGAAGAGCAATCCACCCATCGCCGATACCAGGCAGATAAAATAGAGAAAGCCTTTGTTGGATTCTTGCATAAGTCTATATTTAATTATCTTGGTGCAAAGATAAAATGTTTTTGTATTTTCAATATGGAAAAACGTCGCAAGGATATGGATTTTTATCCGCTATTATAGTATCCGGCGATATCATATATTATGGCACCACATAGTCTGTCACCTCGTTGAGGCGCAAGACCACGGTGTCGGCGTGAGTGATGCCACTCGCCATGAAATAGCCCAGGCATCCGCCGGAGATATTGCTTACAGGGTTGGCACCTGCACTCTGACCGGAAATCAGGGTCCTGAAATAGTCATAGGCAGGCAAATCGATGGACATGAGTTGAAGGGTGATGGTGTCGCCATCATAAAGTATCTTGTCCCAGTCGTCTTCTTTGTCCTCGATAGCCGTTTTCTCCATCATACAGTGGATGTCGCGAAACACTCGTCCTGGTGGATTTCCACGGTCGTCGAAGACATTCCAACGATATGCCCTGCTTTGCATCTTTGGAGTGATATGCGGGTTGGATGAGTGGCGGTCAATCCGATAGAGAAAATAGTTGCGCTGCTCCGGATCTGGGTCGGTAGCCCACAATACATCCACCAACAGTCGTTCGTCGAGCATCTTCAGCCAGTAGAAATCGGTGGAGATGATTGTAGGTGGTGCAGGCATGGTGGAAACAGCCTCGTAGTGGTTGCCCTCAAAATCCACTGCCATGCGATAGTTGTGGCCGGGAATGCCTTTCATGTCCGACCGATAGCACCCATCCGATGGGTCATACACAAGAAGATGCGCTGTGTCATTATCAAAAACGGTGATGCTGGCACCTGGTAGAGAAAGGCTTTTCACAGAATCGTTGACAGAGCGGGAGCGCCGCACCGACACCTCTGTGCCCTCATTGGTCACCCGTCCCTCTATAACCACCATGGTGTCAATCTCATGGTAATTGATGTCGATTTCCTTCTCACATGAAACGAGGAGAAGCAATAATGCGAATATGGTAAGCAACTTTCTCATGGTCAGAACTTCACAGTGAATGAAACGGAAGGCACGATGCCGAACATGGCAGTGAGTTTGGCTGTAGTGCCGGATGGCTTGTCGTCGTCGTTCTTGAATGTGATGACGAACGGATTGTAACGGTTGTAGACATTGTAGATGCCAAATGTCCATATATGAGTGGCCCGTTGCTTCTTCTTGGTATAGGAGGCACCAAGGTCGAGACGATGGCTGGCAGGGGCACGGTAACCATTGCGCTCGGCATAATAGTAGAATGTGCGTCCGTCAATCTCATATTTGGCACTGGGAGCAGTGAGTGCCTGTCCGGTGTTGTAATGCCACATCGCCGAGAATTCCCAATGGTCGTTTGCCCTGTAGATGCCGATGATGCTGATGTCGTGGCGCCGGTCATTGGAGGCGGTGTACCACTCACCGTTGTTGATACCTTCTATCTTGTTCTCTGACCACGACAGCGTGTAACTCGCCCATCCCGTGAGTTTGCCGCTATTCTTGTGAGCGCAGAGTTCCAGGCCGTAGGCTCGTCCCTTTCCACCCAATAGCAGTCGTTCTATCTCAATCTCCGAATAGAAGGATTTGCCATCGCGGTAGTCGTAGATGTTTTTCACCCACTTGTAGTAAACCTCGGCACTAAAATCATAATCACTCTGACGGGTGATACCCGTCCAACCCATCGCCACCTGATCGGCCAGTTCGGGCTTGAGCAGGTTGCTGGTCATGGCGTAACGGTCGAAAGGCATCGACATCGAACCTGCCCTGATGGCATGGATATCCTGGGTGCTGCGGCTATAGCCCACCTTGAGACTATGGTGGGACGATAGTTTGAAATTGGCACTCACGCGGGGTTCAAGGTTGAAGTAGGTTTTCACGGTGTGCCATTTCTCTGGAGTGGTAGTTTGGGTGATTCTTCCTTCTGTGTCAATCTCATAATATGGCGCTCCACCAAGTACGGAATGAAGACGAAGTCTTACTCCAGCCGACAGGTTGAACCTGTCGTTCACCGACAATTCCTGGCTCAGCCACAGCGCATTGCTCCATCCGTCGCGCTTCTCTCGCTGATGAAGTAAGTTGATGTCCCACTCGGCCGACTGCAGTTGAAGGTATGTTGATTCCAGCCCGTACCTCAGCGTGAGTTTCTTGGTGGGCATCCACGTCTGGTCGTGATGGAGGGTGAGATGTCGGATATATCCCTTCATCGTGTAGTAGATATTCATCATGTCGATGCCTACATCATCGGTGAAGTCGCTGTAGGTGAGTTGGGTATGTGCATAGAGATGGCTGTTGGCGTTGTGAAGCCAACTGGCATTGGCGGTGGTGTTGCTCCATTTCATGTCCATGAGGTCCTCAAGACCCATATTGTCTCTTGCCCTGAAGAAAGTGAGCGACAGCCTGTCACGGGGCGACAGGCGGAAAGTCAGTTGCAGGTTGGCGTCATAGAAATTGAGGGTGTTGTCTTTATACTTCTTCGATGCCTTGAGGAAAAGGTCGAGATACGACCTTCGTCCGGCAAAGAGAAACGACGACTTGTCCTGCTGGATAGGGCCCTCTGCTGCCACGTTGGCAGAGAGAAGTCCGACAGAAGCACTAAAATGGTATTTGTTCATGTCGCCCACTCGCGTGCTGACATCGAAAACCGAGGATGTGGCGCCCCCGTAATTGGCTGGCACAAGACCCTTGTAGAGCGCGGCATTGTTGAGCGCATTGTCATTGAATGTGGAAAGCAACCCCATGAGATGGCCTGCGTTGTAGATAGTAGCCCCGTCAAGCAGGATGAGGTTTTGTGCTGATGTGCCGCCACGCACCTGATAGCCACTCGATGCCTCGCTTTCATTCTTTACCCCTGGCAGCAGTTGGAGCGACCTGATGATGTCGCGTTCGCCCAAAAGAGAGGGCGTCTTGCTCATTGTGCCAAGGTCAATGCGCTCCACGCCCACCTGCACTTCGTTCAGCCTGCGCTGAGCCGTCCGCGACATCACGGTCACTCCTTCGAGTGTGTCTTCGCGTGCGACATTGTCGGTTTGGGCATAGAGTGTAGTAACCCCACAGAGTAGTATCGCCAATGTTCTCCATCGTTTCATGATGGCAAAGGTAACAAATAGGATGCGAATAACGAAAGAAAAACTTGCCTTATTTGGCCTTCAGTGATAGGGTGGCGGTAGGCAGTGAACTCTTAATCGTCACGCTCACAGAGCCTTTCTTCTGTGTGCTGCGGATGACGAGCATGGCGCGGCCCTTCCACGTCTTGGCGCGTGGTGAGGTGTATGGCTCTGTGTCCTTCAGGTCGGCTGAGGCGAAGGCTAACAAAGTGCCAACTCCCTTTATCGTGGCTTCGCAGGGAATGGCGGCTTCGGGAACAGGTGTGCCGTCCTTGTCTACCACCTCGGCAACGACGAAGATGAGCGACTGGCCGTCGGCAGTCATCACGGTGCGGTCGGGGGTAAGGCGCAAACGGGCAGGTTCGCCGGCAGTTTTCAGTGTCACGCTCTTACCGCCTGCTTCAGCGCGGAGGGTACCAGCCTTATAGGGCACGGAGAATACGGCCTTGAACTCGGTATTTCGGCTCACCTGTTTCGTGCCGATGAGTTGGTTGTCGAGATATAGTTTTACCTCGGGCTGATGGGTGTATACCTCAACCTCTACAGGCTTGCCCTCCCAGCCTGGCCATGTCCATGATTCCCATGTGGGCCATACACTCCACATCGTGGTGTGGATTTCTCCGTGGTATCCATCGGGTTCCTTTACGGCCATGTAGAGTGGCGTGTCTTTATCCCACAGCATCTCACGATAATGGCTGATGGGCTTGCGCCAACCAGTGATGTCGACATCGCCACACGGAGCACCATGCCATTCTGGTTGTCCGCCCTCAATCCACGACTCTCCCTCGCGTTCACCTTTATAATAGGTGCGGCCAATGCCACTCTCACCCAGATAGTCGAGTCCGGTCCATACGATGTCGCCTACGACATAGGGGAAGTCGTTTACCACGGCCCAGTTTCTGAACGCATCGCGAGGATAACTCTCCGTCTGCCAGATAACACGCTTGGGGTCGCGCTGGTGGTCGCTGGCGTGCTTGAAAATCATGTAGTTGTAGCCCACCACGTCGAGCACCTCGGCGTGCGGGTCGTAGATTTCCCAGTCGCGGTCCCAGGCACAGAGGGCTTCGGTGACGGGGCGTGTGGCATCCTTCTCAAGGATGGCGGCCTTCATCTGCCGGGCGGTATAGACCACGCGGATGTCCTTGCGCTCGATGACCTCATTGCCGATGCTCCATGAGATGATGCTCGGATGGTTGCGGTCGCGCAGCACCATGGCGTGGATATCATCGTGGAAGCAAGAGTCGATGACGGTAGAATAGTCGTAAGGATTCTTCTGTGTGCGCCAGCCGTCGAAGGCTTCGTCGATAACGAGCATGCCGATGGAATCGCAGGCATCGAGGAAGGCGCGGGTTGAGGGATTGTGCGAGGTGCGGATGAGGTTGAAACCTGCCTGCTTCATCTGACGTACCTTGCGGATTTCTGCATCGTCGAAAGCCCGGGCACCCAACACACCGTCATCATGATGTATGCAGGCTCCATTGATGAGCACCGGCTTGCCATTAAGAATGAAGCCGCGCTCTGCATCAAATGAGAACGAACGGATGCCGTATGTCGCGGTGGCGTTGTCAATGGTTTGGCCATTCTCCTTCAACTGCACGTTGATTTCGCTGAGTGCTGGATTTTCAGGCGACCACAGACGTGGATGATTGACCGTCAGCGTTGTACTTACGTTCTTGGTCTGGCCAGCGGCCACTGCCACCATCAATTGAGCAGCGCCCACCACAACGGTAGCATTGCGGTCGACCTGCGACTCATTGGCAATGGTCACCTCTACCTGTACCCGGGCCTGCTGTTCCGACACTTCTGGCGTGGTGACGAAAACGCCATTCTCGGCAATGTGCAGTGCTGGCATGGTCTCCAACCATACATGACGGTAGATACCGGAGCCGGAATACCACCTACAGTTAGGCTGTTCGGAATTGTCGACTTTCACCGTCACCTCGTTGAGCCGTTTGTCTTTATACAGATAAGGCGTTACGTCAACGGTGAATGGTGTGTAGCCATAGTGATGCTGTCCTGCCTTTTGGCCGTTCACATAGACCTCTGCCTTTTGATAGACACCTTCGAAGTGGAGTTTGGTGATTTCGGCATCAGGCGATTTGAAGGTCTTGCGATACTCTCCCTTGCCGGCTTGGAACCAGCCTCCGCCAGTGCCCGTAATGCCTTTTCCAGAGACAGGACCCTCGTAGATGTCCCAGTCGTGGGGCAAGTCTACCGTTACGGTCTTCCCGTTATGTGTAAACTGCCATCCAAAGTCAAACAACTGTTGCTTCGTCTGTGCCGATGCCGACACTGCTGCAATGACGAGCATCATCAAGATTACCATCTTCTTTGTCATATCGTTATTTGTAATGTGATTGATTGTCGGAGAACAGAATGTCCATGGCTATTTCGTCCAGATTCTTTGGTAGTAATAGTTTCGGGCGACCAAAATTAGCAAAAAACACGCTATAAATAAGTAAAAATATGCGTTTTTTTTTAATGTTGTCGCTGAAAATATTGGTTTACTTGTATTTTAAATGCAAATGGTCTCGTTTTTTTCATATCATCTGAAGGCTGATGATTCAAAAACAGCAGAATTTGCAATAACTGAAATTGTTGCTGCCGTCAATTTGTAAATGGATGGTTGATGAAATGGTTCGTTCTTGAGAAGATTAATGGAAGATTCTTTGGAGATTTCATTTTTTTTCTATTATTTTGCCGTGGAAAATCATTAACTATTTTATATCTAAAGCATTATGAAGAAAACATTCTTGACACTTCTTGCAGCCACGACACTGATGCTGTCGAGTTGCTTGACAACGGGACTCGGAACAACATCTCCCACTGGCTCAACCGGCAGCGTGCTGGGCAGTGTGCTGGGCAGTGTATTGACAAACGTGTTGTTTGGCGGAATGACATTTGACCAGTCGAGCCTTCTTGGCAACTGGAACTACAGTGCTCCAAGTGCTGCCTTTACAACCGAACAGACCCTGACCAAGGCTGGAGGCGCTGCTACAATTGCCAGTATGGCATCATCGCTGGCAAGCAACTACAGCAATATCGGTATCAATCGTAACAACACTTCGTTCTCTTTTCTTGAGGGTAACAAGTTCTCTGCCAAGGTGAACGGTATTCCATTCAGCGGAACCTATACCTATAACGCCCAGAATGGTGAAATCACCCTCAAGACTGCTACTGAGACCATTAAGGGCAATGTGATGAAGACCCAAAATGGTATGGGACTGATGTTCGACGCCAATCAAATGGTAAACATCCTTCAGAAAGAAGGTAAAGTCAGCAACACCGCTGCTGTTCAGGCAGTGAGCAGGCTCGCCAAGAGCGCCAATGGCGCACGTGTAGGCTTTGAACTTACAAGATAAGAGCATTTGGCCTGTACACCAATTTATACCTTTGGAATAAATGAAAAAACTTAATGCCTTGCAATAGGTATGATTAGAAAAGCCTCTGATTATCAGTGGCTTTTCTGATTGTTTGAGGTGGCTTACACTATGAATAAAGACAAGAAGAGGGAACTGCAGCGCAAACGACTGATGGACAATAAAGCCTATCAGACGATGAATGGTCTGACACGCTATATGGACCGCTACTATCTGGATGCAATCATAGGTATCATTCCTGGCTGGGGCGATGCCATTGCATTACTTTGCGTGGTGCCGTTTGTCTATTTCTCGTCAAGGGTCATCAAGAGCATTCCCCTGACACTGGCTGTCCTCAATAATGCACTACGCGATGTGCTGATGGGTATGATACCTTTTTTCGTTGGTGACATCATTGATATCTTCCATCGTGCCAATATCCAAAACATGCAGATGATTCAAGGGTTTGTCGACGGCGACGAGACAGTCATCAAGCAAGTGAATCAGCGAGCCTGGCAATCGGCCATCGTCCTCATCATCCTTCTTCTGCTCATCGCATTCATGATATGGGTACTCATTAGTTTCGGCAGTTACCTGTATTCATTGATAACCTCCATTTTCTAAACGTCAGAGGCATCTAATCCGTCACTACTTCGTTGAAATGTTCCTTGCCCCAGTCTATCAGGGCGGTGAGTGCAGGCATCAGTGAACGGCCGGTCTCCGTGAGTGAATACTCTACGCGGGGAGGTACTTCTGCGAAAACCTCACGATGCACCAGATGGCTCTGTTCTAAATTCTTCAGCGTCTGTGAGAGCATCTTCTGAGAGCAGTCTGTCATCAATCGCCGTATCTCGTTGAAACGCATAACACCCGACTCGCTCCTGTTCAATAGGAAGAGGACGAGTAATGACCACTTGTCGCCGAAGCGACTGACAACGTGCCTGATGGGACAGGCTAAGTACTCTGCCTTAATATCTGCCATAACCGTTTGTTTTGTGCAAAAGTAACCTTTAGTTACTAAATTACCAAATAACATTTGTTAATGTGAGTTAAAGGTGTTTGTGCAAAAGTCCCATTCCTGCGCAATTCCTACTTTTTGGTAACTATGTTACTTCCAAGTGCCTTCTTGTGGCAATGAAAAAGTTGCCGTACTTTTGCAGTGTGATTGAGAGTCACACTGCGATTCTGGCACCGCCTTGGCATAGAGCAGGCACGCTGACACTACTGTTAGTATGTACAGAATTGCAGACATAAAACAGATAGTATTAACCATTTAAAAGTAATAAGAACAATGAAACAGATTGAGACAATTAAAGAAGGCAAAAACTTCAAGGCAGTGAGTGTAGGTAAGGTAAATGAAATCATCGAGCATGAGTTGCCGATGGGACCTGTGACCATCCAGGGTAAGGTGTTCGCTGGTCAGGCGGTAGGCGCAACAGGCAGTGAACTGTCGTTTCAGACTCTCGTTCCTGGTCAAGACAGTGGCTTCCTGCACACTCACAAGACTCATGAGGAATTGTATATCATCCTGAAGGGTGAAGGCCACTATCAGGTAGACGGTGAGATTTTCCCCGTTAGCGAGGGTACTATTATCCGTGTGGCTCCCGACGGCAAACGTGCGCTGAAGAACACTGGCAAGGAAAACCTGACGATGCTCTGCATCCAGTATAAGGCAAATGCCTTTACCGAGTCCGACAGCCCCATGACGGATGGCAACATTCTGCAGGATGAATTGAAATGGTAAACAACGATGTTTGAGAAAGCAATTCAGTTTCTTAAAGACCACAAGGAGATTGCTCTTGCCACGTGCGAGGGCAATCTTCCTAAGTTACGCATCTTTCAGGTAATGAAGCAGGAGGGGCATGTGTTGTATTTTGCCACTTCTGCTAAGAAGGCTGTCTATCATGAACTACGCCAGAATCCCAACGTAGAGTTATTGGCATACGAGGGCAATGTCTCTGTACGCTGTATGGGTATGGTAAACTTCAATGTTGAGGAGGACACGAAACGGTGGATATACTGCCACAACGCCGTGCTGCAACGCCTCTATTCGAGTTACGACCAGTTGGAGTATTTCTGCCTGCCAATCGCTGAGATTGATTATTACGACCTTGAACCCACACCGCCCAAATTCATTCACTTCGACCTGATGTCGGGGGAAGTAGGCAATGGTTTCGTGGGTGAAAAATTTAGCGAGAAGGAATAAACAAAACCATCGATTGCCTACGTTACTGTGAATGCCGGCCTTTTTTCTTTGGGCGTTTGCTAACCGTGGCAATATTCTAGGGCTGCGTATTTATGGCTTTCATCTTTAAAGAAATATGTTCACTCAAATAATATGCTGATGGATTCGCGATAATTGTTATATTTTGACTACTTTTGCAAGCGTAAATATCATTCCCTCTTTGGAGAAAACCAAAGAGGGAGATACTCTGAATATATGAATATAGAAGACTATCGTATGTTTTGCCTGTCACTGGGCGATGATGTGGAAGAGAAACTTCCTTTCACCGCTTTCAAATATGCCAGCGGAGTATTGGTCTTCTATGTTCACGGCCACATGTTTTCGTTCTTTGATTGCGACAACTTCAGTGTGATTACACTTAAATGCCAGCCAGAACGCATCGAAATCTTGAAGGAACAGTATGACTGTATAGGCCATCCACACAACGAATCGCCCAAACACTGGATAGGAATCAATCCCCATACGGCGCCTGATGATCTGCTTCAGCAACTAACGCAGAACTCATACGAGATTGTAAAGGCTAAATACAGGAAAAGGTAAGTGGCATGACGCAGAAAGTAACATAGAAAACAAATAATATATCATCTAAATATGACAATACAAGAAGCCATAGAAGCCCGGCATAGTGTGAGGGCATACAAAGACCAGCCATTGAGCGAGGACATCGTCAAACTGTTGGAAGATAAGATTGAGGAATTGAATCATGAAGGGCAACTCCACATTCAGTTGATATGCAATGAGCCAAAGGCATTCCAAGGAACAATGGCCAAATACGGTAAGTTTCGTAATGCCAACAACTACATTGTCATGGCTGGGAAAAAAGCGGATGACCTTGATGAACGTGTGGGCTATTATGGTGAGCATCTGGTTCTGTTGGCTCAGACCCTTGGCTTAAACACATGCTGGGTAGGACTCAGTTACTCGAAGGTGCCAGGTACGTATGTGCTTGGCGAAGATGAGAAGATTGCCTGCTATATTGCCATAGGTTATGGTGAGACACAGGGAACCAGTCATAAAATCAAGACCGTTGAGCAAGTGAGCCGCTCGGCCGTAAGTACGCTTGGCTCATCCAAGAATGCCACAGCCATCACTCCGGAATGGTTTAAAAAAGGCGTTGAGGCAGCCTTGCTTGCCCCTACCGCTGTGAATCAACAAAAGTTCTCCTTTGAGTATCTCGGCGAGGAGAACAACCGCCACAAGGTTCGTGCCAGGAAAGGCTTCTCTATGATTGGCTATACAAAGATGGATTTGGGCATTGCCAAATACCATTTTGAGATTGGTGCCGGGAATGTCAACTTTGATTGGGTAGTGAAATGACTCTCCCCAAATTCATTATCACCATGGACGGCTATTTCCGTCTGGGCATGGTCAACCAGCATAAGGATTTGCTGAAGCCTGGTGACCAATGTATCGGTGGCGGTTATTATCAGTTTGATTGGACGAGCAATCGGCTGATTCTCGACCGTTCATCGTATGACTTCGGGCGGCCTCGATGGTACCTGCTCGATAAGTTGAAGGTTCCGGCAATGTACCGGGGACTTCGTCTTGTTTATATCTATGATGATGATTTCCATGACGACTTCAGCGTCAATGAAGAACTGGAAATTGAATACTATGAGTGATATAGGGGGGTAAAACCATTCAATTATGGTCACGGGGTGGCTATCGGATTTCTTGAAATACGAAGTAATTCAAGGAAGAGTAAACTTCCTTTTTCCAGGAGGGGTAAAAATATTCGTGAGATTCGTTCAGTCGCTTGCGACTTTTGAAAGAACTTTTGATTCGTGTGATTCGGTATATTCGTGTTCGTTATTCAACATAAGAAGATGGGAAACTTCACTCAGTAATGGCAGCAATAGGGAACCCTTTGCTGCCATTACTGATGTCTTGAAAAACTCTCGCCTATCCATGATGAAAGTTTCTACATGTTTCTCTCCACCCACTTCCTCAAGTCGTCATTCGATGAGCGGTTAAGTAATTTGCCTTCTTTCCAGTTGATATTGGGATAAGTGGTTTTCAGGTCTTCGCAGGCTTTCCCGATACTGCTGCCGCCAGAGGTGGCGAAGGGGATGACGGTCTTGCCCTGAAAGTCATATGACTCCATAAAGGTGTTGATTATCGTCGGGCAGGTGTACCACCAGATGGGGAAGCCTACATAGACGACCTCATAATCCTTCATGTTTGTGAGTTTGCCAGTAATAGCAGGACGGGAATTCTTATCCTGCATCTCCACGCTGCTACGGCTCTGTTTGTTGCGCCAGTCAAGGTCTGCATCCGTATAGGGATTCTCTGGTTGAATCTCATGGAGGTCAGCACCCGCGACCTCTGCCAGTTGTTGGGCAACGCCCTTGGTTGTACCCGTTGCTGAAAAATAGGCTACTAGTACTTTCTGTTTCATTTTCGTATCTGCTTTCTTTTGTGAACAGGCACTCAGACTGATTGTCAACAGTGCCGTAAGCATCAAAACTATCTTCTTCATAATAAATGTTTTATTTCAATGTTTCTCCATACGCCTTACCCATCTTCACGCAGTCACCAATGACATCACCAGTACGCAGATACTTGTAGGTAGGCATCTCAAAGAGCACTGGCTTCAGTTTCGCATAGTCGGGCTTGTCTTTCTCGTCAAGCATGTCTTCCTCGATGTAAGTGTTGAGGATGGTGCAGATGTAGTTCTTGAAACCGTCTATTTCGTAAGTGTCGATAACTTCACACTCCATCACCAGCGGAGACTGCTCAATAATGGGCATACTTGCCTCACCCAGATGATAAGGGAAGATGGCCGACTTGTCGGTTTTGGCTCCGCTGACGGTGCCAGTATAGTCGGCTGCAGCAACGAAAGCCTCGTCAATGATGTTGATGGAGAGCCGTTTCGTCGCGTCGATAGCCTTTATACTGTGATGTGCGGAATGAATGCTCAACAACAGTTTGGAATGGCTGACAATACCTACATGGGCCACGAGCAGCCAGTTTACCTTTCCCTCTTCTCCAACAGTTCCTACAACTGTGGCTGGCGTGGGATAGAGTGCCAGTTTCTGTCCGATGTTCTTTTTCATTGCTATGTTATTTTGAGTAAAGTCTATCATTCTATGATTCTTTTCTCTCCGTTAATGATATATGTACCTTTCTCAAGGCCTTCAAGACTGCGTGCATTGGTAAGCAGTTTATTTCCTTCGACTATCTTTGCTTTTTGAAAATCTGTTTCATCGTCTCAGGGTCGAGTGGTTTCATCGAGGGCAGTTTCAGGTCTTTCACCATGTGTAGTGTGCCCTGCTTGTATTTCTGGAAATGGTCGGTCTTCAGGTGATTCTGATAGGCTTCCTCTGAGGCATAGATCTCGAGGATGCGAATCTTTGTGGAGTCCTCGGCACTCTGCATGGGGAAGAGACAAACCACTCCAGGCTCGCGCTCCACGCTCAGACGGTCCACCTCGTTGGCGTATTCCAGGTATTCCTTTAGGTACTGAGGGTAGACCTCTATCTCGGCAATACGGACTATCATATTATCGTATGTAATCGGAGTCGAAAACTCCTCATCGGTTACCTGACGCAATTGTACGGCATGTTGTTCACCGGGAGCAATATCGCTCACGGTCATACACTCGGCATCACTCCAGGGTGTTGCCCCGTTCCAGTGGCGCACGTTGGGAGCCGTGGTCACCACGTCGCCTTTGCGGAGCAGTTGCTTGGGTTTGCCTTCTTCTTGATAGTAGGCCTCGCCACTGAGCACCATTAGCACCTGAGTGGCATTCGGGTGGTAGTGCCAAGAGTTGCGGCTTCCTTTCTCGAAAAGGAAATTGGTCGTCATCTGCCGTTCGCTGCGGCTGAGCACGGAGATGTGCACGTTACCTGTATTGAACTCGGCAGGAGCCTTGAACTGCGTAGGGAATATCGTTTCTTGGGCTGCTGCCGTGATGGAGATTACAAGGGCGAACAGTATAATAATTCGTTTATCCATTTGTCGATTATAACCTTAAATTTATTCTATGATTCGTTTTTCTCCGTTGACGATATAGATGCCCTTCTGTGGTGCTGTCATCTTCTGGCCATTGAGTGAATAGAACACATTGCTGCTGGCATTTTCGGGTTTCATCGTGCGGATGCCGGCGGTCTGCTGATACGCTGTGATGGCATCGAGCCATGTTCCTATCTTGTCGCGGTCGTAGGAAGAATAGGTCACATCGAGACCTTTGAGAATGACGCTCCCGGGAGTCAACTTGGCAATGGCACTGATGGTCTGACCGAAGCGCCCGCCTCCCATTGAGCAGAAAGGAACGATGGTTTTGCCGCTGAAATCATCGTGCTTCAGGAACGAGCGGACGGGGGCGGGAATGGAGGCCCACCAGTTGCAGTAGCCCAACAGAATGACATCGTAGTCAGCCAGATTGGGAACGTAGGCTTTCAGTTCGGGCACGGCCTGCTCGCGGTATTCTGTGAGCGCCTCGGCATAGAGGCCCTGCGAATTGTAGGTGGCAGAATAAGGCATCGCTCTTTCTATGCGGAAGATGTCGTAGCCTGTCATCTCGTGGATAATCTGCGCTAAGCCGTCGGTATTGCCTGTCTGTGAGAAGTAGACGATGAGCACCTTGCCACCAGGATTGTTGGCCTTGGCCACACTGATGCTTTTCAACTCGCCCGTGGCTGCCGTGGCACTGCGTACCACACGGAAGCCGGTGGCATAGAGCGGCACATCGGCAGGGAAGGCACTGCGGTAGGCCGAACGGATGTGTTTGGGGAAATCGTTCCAGCCGCCACCGCGCACCACTTTGTAGCGTCCCTCCTCCGGGGTGGTGCCGTATTCCGCATACCAGTCCCACGTCCATTCTGCCACGTTCCCGTGCATGTTGCGTAGCCCGAAGGCATTGGCGGGATATTCGTTCACTTCTACCGTATGCTGCAGGTAGCCGTTTACCCAATGTCCGCTGGCATCATTGTTATAGCCGTAAGCATTGTAGCAGTTGGCATCCGAGTCATGTACGTAGTCGCCGAAGTTGAATGGCGTCTGTTTGCCGCCACGTGCAGCATATTCCCATTCAGCCTCTGTGGGCAGACGGTAGCCGTTGGTATCGAGGCGCCATGTGATGGTGGTACCATTGACTTCGTAGCATGGTGAGAGTCCCTCGCGCTGGCTCAGTGCATTGCAGTAGGCGATGGCATCGTACCACGTCACGTTCTCCACGGGCAGGCTGCTGCCCTTGCGCTCGCTGGGATTGTTGCCCATCACCGCCTCGTACTCCTGCTGCGATACCTCCGTCGGTGACATCATGAAGTCCGCCACCGTCACTTCATGCAGTGTCTCATCAGCATCACGCTCCGGCTCTGTGGTCGGGCTTCCCATCTGGAACGTGCCACCCTCGATGAGCACAATCCCCTCATTTTGTGCCTCTGTCGAGCAAGCCGACAGTGCCATCATTGCTGCCATTATCACTACCTGTTTCATTATCTTGCAATCTTGCTGATATAAATAATCTTTTTGATTTGATGTTGCAAAGATATGGAGAAAATACCGACAACTGCCTAACTGTTTTACTGATAAATCAACCCCTTTTACGGATTTAGCAGATTCCTCGCTTTTTGTGGCGGTAAAAAAACTTTCAAAAAATGTCTGTAAGTAAAAAATTAGTACATTTGTATTCATCTTCGATAAATCCGAAAGAAAACTCCTAAAAATGTAAATAATCTGCAAATTTTGGAGTTTTCTTTCTGGTTTTTTATATTTGACGAAATCTGTCATTCTACTATTTAAACATCAATCATCTTGACATGGCTGAACCAATTGTGCAAGTGCTCTTGTTGGAAGACATAGCCCAGTTGGTTGCATACGATTTTCGTGCCACCAATCTGAGTGTCGATGTTGGTGTGTGAGTGCCCGTAAATCCAGCAGTCGATACGGCTGTCGGCGATGAAGTCCCCTAACTCGGTGGTAAAGGCGCTGTTGATGGGCGAGCCTTTGTGCTGTGGTGTCACCACCTGCAACGTAGGCAGGTGATGGGTTACAACAACAATCTTCCTCGCCGTGCTCTCCGAGACACTTTTTTGGATGAAGTCCAGACAGAAGCGGTGCATCTCGTTGTAGTCCGCCACCATCAGCCGATGTCCGTCGTATTCGGTCTGATAGAAGTCGTTCAATCCATGCGAGACGGCATACTCATCCTCTGGCGGGATATGCGACCACAGGGTGCTGAGTATGAAGTCCACATCGTCAATCCTTACGACCTGGTTTTGGTAATACCCCACATTCTCCTTGAGCATCCACGACCATTGCATCCCACGCTCCATCACGTCGTAATGACCGTAGTAGTCGTGGTTGCCGGGGACAACCAGCACCTGCCTGTAGTTTTCCGAGGCCCAACTCCAGAAATCCCCCAAAGGCGGAACCTTGTTCTTCAGATAGAACGTATCTCCGGCCAACACGAGCACCTCTCCCGTGACGGGAAAGTCGCAGTGCTTGATATACCTGCTGTTCTCTGCAAACTCCATGTGCAGGTCGCTCATGTATTGTATTCTCATTGTCTTGTTTGTTAGTATAACTTTCTCCATACACAATATGGGCGTTTTTCCTATTTGTGCTTGTTTTTAACGTGAGATGATTAAATCTGCTCAGTTGTTCTGAGATTTTATGCTCTATATATTGTGGCGAAAAAAGTGGGCTTTTTACACCCTTGGCTTATCCACATTAATAACCGAGAAGATATTTCCGAGAATTGCGTAAACGTATCTCGGAGAATCTCATTGGTTGTTATTTCGTGGGGGATTCTTATAAGTGGTTCATTTCGTAAACAGGTCATCCATAGTCACTTCATTCTGTATCATGTTATAGTTGTTGTTGTGGGCAACACCATTCGTTGTAACCATGACAAGGTGTAACGTGCGCTTGTCTTTTGATAGTTCCTGGTATGCTTCAATCTTGTTTTGAAGGTTCTTTGCGTAATCCCTGTCGATGGTGAAGACATTGGTAGAATGCTTCATTTCACATATGTCTGAAAATCCATCTGCACGTTGTATAACAAGATCAATCTGTGCTCCGCGTCTTTCTTCAGTACCACGTGAGAACCACGAACACACGTTTGTCTGGATACCGGCAATGCCAAGTGCAGACTTAATTTGCGGAATGTGCTGAACGCATACCCGTTCAAAGGCGTGCCCCTTCCAGGCATTATGGGATGTGGACGTGAAGGTGTTCGACCAATAATGCTCATCACTGAAGGCATTTTTCTTGATGCAGAGGTAATGGAAGAGCGTATAGTTGTCTATCAACTGATACAACGCGTTCGTTTCTGCTGTATCAGCAGAAGCAAAGCGGCGGATGAAGCCACACTCCTCCAACTCTTCCAATATGGTGGAAAAAGTGCCACCGTCAGAGAGTTTGCTTTCACGTAGTATGTCTTCCCTGGTCATTCCAGTCTTTCGGCCATCGCTCAGACATTCGATCACCTTGAGGTAATTCTCTGGGCGTTTGAATAGAATGGCATATAGTGCCTCGAACTCATCACGCAGTTGGGCTGTTTCCGTGAAGAACAACTGGTCTACATTTTGCGCAACGCTTAACCCTTTCTTCAGGAAACTCCAGTAGTAGGGTATGCCGCCAAGAATCATGTAGAGTTCCAGGACGTCTTTCCTGCCAAAGGTAAGATTGGCACTTTTGGCAAAGAGTTCACACTCGCGGAGGGTGAAGGGAACGAGTTTTATACGGTTGGTCAGCCTTCCGCGAAGGCCGCCCTTGTCTTTCAAAAGTTTCTTGCTGATCCATGAGGTGGCACTGCCGCATACAATGAGTACGATGTCCTTTTCCCGTCGTGCTGTAGCCCATCCGTTCCAGAAGTTCTCCAGGGCACCGATAAGGTTTCCTTTGGGTGTGTCCATCCACGGAAGTTCGTCGATGAAAAGAATTTTCTTACCAGTCGGAGCGTTTTTTATGAGTTGCTTCAGCAACTCGAAGGCCTCAATCCACGTTTTGGGGATGGCGCACTTCGTCATGCCTGCCCCCACTAGGGAGTTGCGGAATGCCGTCAGTTGTTGACGAAGCGTTCCTTTGGCGACGCCTGTATGCTGAAAACAGAACTGGTAGTTGAAAGTTTCTCTAATGAGATACGTCTTGCCCACGCGCCGTCTGCCATAGACGGCACAAAACTGCGATTCCTCCTTTTCAAGCAGCTCCAGCAATTCATGTTGTTCCTTTTCGCGTCCTATGATCATAGTGCAATATACATTTTGTTGAATTTCGCTGCAAATATAGCAAAAAATACTCTATAATCAGCGGAAATATATGTTTTTCTTTATATTTCCGCTGAAAATAGCGGTTTTTTGACATTTTAGATTCAAATGGTCTCGTTTTCCCATGAGTCATGCCTCCGCTGTGATAGTGTTATTACCTCCAAGTCGGACAACGTGGGGACTGCGCCACGACGGGGTATATCTCCCTTCTCGTTTACATGATTTCCTGCAAAATGTATGCATATCTCAAGGATTTTTCTGAAATATGTAACTAAGGTGTGCATATCTACGATAATAGTACTTAATAGTTTGGAGACACTCGATGATTTATTGGATAAGCAGCATTTGGATAAATATCGACTAGGAAGTGTAATCTTAAATAAATAATATGCCATAAAGATGAAGGTTTTTAGCGAAATATATATTAGGTAATAATATTTTTATTACTTTTGCAACAAAAGGTTTCATTATGACTCTTCAAAAGTGGATAAAGGACAGGGCTATTCATGGGTATCCTACATTCTCGATAGAGGATGTGAGAGAGTCGGGAATGTACTCTTCAGAACAGATAATGAAGAATGAACTCAACAGGCTATGTTCAAATAAGACTATAGCCAATGTGTATAGAGGCTTCTATGTGATTATTCCTATTCATTACGTTCTTCGTGGTTCTGTACCTGCAACCTATTATATAGACCAGTTGATGACTTATCTTGGCAAGCCATATTATGTATGTATGCTCAGTGCGGCTGAATTACTTGGTGTGGCACATCAACGACCACAGCAGTTCTCTGTGATGACAACATATCCAAGACGTCAGTTAGTGACAACTCGAAACGTAACGACCGACTGGTTTTATCGTGATAAGTTGCCCGAAGAAGCTCTTATTATAAAGAATACGGAAACCGGGACAATTCGAATTTCAAATTCTCTTTTGACGGCAGCTGACCTTGTACAGAACCAGCAACATGTTGGTGGATTGTCTCGCGTTGCTACCATACTTGAAGAACTGACAGAACAGATTGATATCGACAACCAATTACCAGCTCTGATACCTTTTGTAAAGACTGTGACGTGGCAACGTCTTGGATATATCCTTGAAAACATCATAGATGATAAGGAAACTGCGAATAAGTTATATGAGCAGCTTCGTGCTTCATCAGCCGGTATGGTGTATAAGCCACTGAGTACATCGGCAAAAGATAATTCATCAGTCAGAGATAGTCGATGGAAGATTAATATTAACGTAGAAATAGAAACAGACGATATATGATAAACAGAGCAGCGATACAACAGTGGAGCGAGCATGCCCCATGGATAGATAATGCACAGATTGAACAAGATCTGATTATATGTCGTGCCTTGGTTTCCATCTTTAGCGATGAGTTCCTTGCTTCGCAGTTGGCATTCCGAGGAGGAACAGCTTTGCATAAAGTGTATCTCTCACCCCAGCCACGATATAGTGAGGACATTGATTTGGTTCAGATTGCCCCAGGACCGATCAAACCAATCATGTATCGATTAGGTGAAGTTCTTGATTGGCTGCCAGATAGAGTAACTAAGCAGAAAAGATATAATAATACTATGCTGTTCCGTGTGGAGTCTGAAATACCGCCTACGGTACAGATACGTCTGAAAGTTGAAATCAATTGCTTTGAGCATTTCAACGTACTTGGACTGACAAAGATTCCATTCAAAGTGGAGAATTCATGGTTCACTGGCGAAGCCGAACTGACGACCTATTATTTCGAAGAATTGCTGGGTACCATACTTCGTGCTCTTTACCAGCGTAAGAAAGGTCGTGACCTCTTTGACCTTTATATTGCCTTACGACGAAAGGACGTAGATGTTGATAAAGTCCTTCATTGCTACAAGAAATATATGGAGTTCGTCGTTGATAAGGCTCCGTCCTATAAGCAGTTCGTAAATAACATGCAAGAGAAGATGGCAGATCCAGAGTTTACCAACGATATGCAATCTCTCTTGCGCCCAGGCATTACTTTTAATGCGAGTGATGCTTATCCTCTCATTTATGAGACGTTTATTGATAAGATGGAGGGGAAAAGAGAGTAATTTGTATGATAGATTTCAATACATACATCAATGGTCTTGACCTCTCAGTGCTGAGAGAGCATTGTGTTCATCACGGACGAGTGACACAATACGCTAAAGGCGATTATTTTGTCAAAGTAGGTGAAGAGTCTCATTATATTGCTTATGTTGAATGTGGATATTTCAACTACAAAGTACATAATTTCTCAGAAGGAAAAGAATATATCACAGGCTTTGCATTTGAGGGTGAGTTCGTGGGTGATTACCCAAACTGTCTTTCAGGTAAAACGTCAGAAGTGGCTATTGTCGCAGGAACTCCATGTAAGGTCTATCAATTAGCAGGTGAAGAATTACGTAAACTGTTAGATTCCGATGATATGAGAGATTTAAAACTATCCATAACCGACCACCTCTTTTCTCAGATATATACACAATACCTTGATACGTACCGAATAACAACCAGAGAACGTTATAAGCGTTTACTCTTTCGTTGTCCTGAAATAGTGCAAAGTATTAACCTAAAAGACATAGCCTCTTATCTAAAAGTTACACCAACAACTATCAGCAACATACGCAGAGAGATAACTTTTGGGCTGTAAATTCTCAAAATGTTTTGAGAGTTTGCCCTAATGACGTTTCTTTTACTTTCAATTGTGCTTAGGCTTACAAATAAACTATTACTTTTGTACACAAAAAGCACAATATGAATATCGTTATCATCGGAGCCACCTCGGGTATTGGTAAAGCTCTTTTCGAGAAATATGCAAATGAGAACAATAGAATCGGCATTATTGGCCGACGAGCACATTTGCTTGACGAATTGTATCAGAAATATCCATCCAAGACCATTCCTACTAAAGCAGACATTACTAACTTGGAAGAGATTGAGCAAGCCATCAATGCGCTTCACAAAGAGATGGAATACATTGATCTTGCTATCGCGTGTGCTGGTACTGGTGAGATTAACGCCACTCTTAACTATGACGTGGAGAGTCCAACTATTGATACTAATGTTGTAGGTTGGACATTTGTCATTGACATGCTCTACCACATTTTCGAACGACAAGGCTGCGGTCATCTTGTTGCCATTACTTCTGCAGGTGGCCTGCGGGGTGAACCTATGGCACCTGCCTATAGTGCAACTAAAGCCTATCAAATCAACTATATGGAAGCCCTACGTAAGAAGGCTTTCAAAAACGGAGGGCATATAATTGTTACAGATATTCGTCCTGGTCTCGTCGATACCTCATTGGCAAAAGGAGAAGGATTGTTTTGGGTAATGCCTGTTGAGAAGGTAACCAGTCAAATCATTTCAGCCATTCGTAAGAAGAAATCCCAAGCCTACGTAACCAAACGATGGCATGTGTTAGCGATAATAAACAAATATCTTCCTTATTGCTTATATAAAAGAATGTGACTTCCAACATCGCAATAAGAGTATTATTATGAAAGCAGTTTAGTTTACTCCGCTTTATAAATAAAGAGGGATAAACTAAACCTACTTCCCCACGCAGAATCTACTTTCCCACGCAGAATCTACTTTCCGACGCAGAATGTAAAATCTGCAAATATAAGTCGTTGATAATCAGCGTATATACCTCTAATCAAGGGGGCAGATACTATGCGGAGGGACGGAGGAGGAACGGAAAATATACAAAAATCTGCAAATGAAGTTGCCGTCAAAAATAAAATATACAAACATCTGCAAAGACGTTTTTCCAGTTCTTTGTATATTCACTTTCGTTAACACGTATTTTTGCAGATTCTTGCAATCGCTG
>OMZE01000023.1 GCA_900315455.1 uncultured Prevotellaceae bacterium
TGGCATTGTTGTTGGCATAATAAATAATGATGATGAACAATGCCGCAAAGATAGAAAATCAAACAATGAAAATCAATGCGTAATCGCGGAGACGCTTACTTTTCAAAGTAGTTTCGATAAATTTTTGAAAGATACGGCAAAAATAGTGATAAAATGTGAAAATATCATCGTTTTATTTGTGTTTTTTTACCTCAATTTGTAGAATTTAAGATTTTTCTTTTATCCAGAATCATTAGAATGACAGAAAAGCCTTCACTATGGGCTATGGGATTGCGAAGAAACTCGGCGATTGGGGATTATACAAACAGGAGCCCTCATTCCGAAACACATGACGTGTAAACACAAAGGACAGCCGTAGAAAGATGGCTGTCCTTTGTATTTTCTTTAACAAATGCTATTGTTGGGCACGCCCTGCTTTTGCCTTTTCGAGGTACTGTGAGGGAGTGATACCGAAATATTTCTTGAAAGCCCTGGAGAAGTTGGGGGCATCGTTGTAGGCACAGAGCACAGCAATCTCGGTGATGTTGAGTTCGGGATGGTTGTCGAGCAGGTGTTGTGCCCGTTTCATGCGGAGTTGGGTAATGAAGTCCTGCGGTTTCTCACCAGCCACACTGGTGAGCCGTTGCCGGAACTGATAGAGGCTCATACCCATCTGTTGGGCCACGCCCTCGGCATCCACCTGGCCATTGAGCATCATGCAGTTGACAGTGTTGATGGTCTTGTTGAGGAACTCCTTGTCGGCCTCGTTCAGGGTCTCCTTTTCGTTGTCACCCTCACGGTTTTCCAACATCTGGTCGTAGTCGATGGACAGTTGCCGGTATTTCTCGCGCAAGGCGTTGATGTCGGCAGTCAGTTCCTCGTTCAGCCTTCTCTGCCGCTTATGGCGTCGCGACATCACCCACCATACCCCTATCGCCAGGAGCAGCAAGGCGATGGCGATGACGACACCCGTGATGATTGACCATCGTTTGGCAGCACGCTCTGCCTCGTTCTCTTTCTTCAGCCAGTCGTTGCCGAACTCCGCATTGTAGCGTGCCAGGCTCTCGGCAGATGCATTGGTATAGAGCGAGTCCTTGAGGTCGTTGAATCGGTCGAGTTCCACCTTCGCACTGTCGGGCTGACTGTTCCACAAACTCTCATAAAGTCCTCTTCTGGAATGCATCTCATTGGCTTTGTCGCCCATCTTCTGCAGGAGAAGGGCTGCCTCCCTGTAATACGGCACCGCCTCCTCCTCACGTTTCTGGCAGAGCAGCGCCATGCCCATCTTGTTGTCGGCGATGGCAAGCGAATGCAGGTCGCCAAGTTGGCGCAGAGCGGGGATGACCCCCGACAGCACCTCCTCGGCCTGCTTGTAATCGTGCAGGCCTATCAGTGCCGAAGCCTTCTGCGAGAGGCGCAGCACGGCCTTGTCGCCATGTCCCAGTTGCTTCTCCAACTCATACGACTGCTCTGCAAAGGGCAGCGCCTTCTTGTCGTCACCCAGGGCATGATACACCTCTGAGGCCATGCCCAGAAGCACCGCCTGCCGCGAGGGGTTATTGGCCTTGCGTGCCATTTCCAGTCCCTTGAGGATATATTTCTCGGCTTCTTCGGGCTGGTTGGCACTCATGTAGATGGCAGCGAGCGTGTTGAGGCTCGACGACATCATGTCGGGGTCGCCACTCTTCTCGTCGATGGCATAGCATAGTTTAGCATATTTTGCCGCGGAGTTGTAATCGGCGAGTCGTATGAAGACTATAGCCAGGAGATTGAGGCAGTCAGACTCCCCACCCTTTCCCTTCATCAAGGGCAATGCTTTTTCGCCATACTCCACCGCCTTCTGGTATTGTTGCTGGTCGTAGAAATACTCTGCCGCCCAATACCACACCTGCTGCCGCAGGGAGTCGGTGGGCATGGCACTGTCAAACTGTACCAAAGAGTCGGTAAACTCCTGGTTGCCAAGCCATTTGAACAATCTGTTTGCTTCCTGTGCTTTCCCTGTCTTCTCAAACTGCTGCAAGAGAGTCTCGAAATCTCCATCAGAAGCAGTTATCGTCAAAGAGAAGAACAAAAGCACCAAAACGTATGTATATCGCTGAAACTTCTTCATTACGGCTGCAAAGTTAGGACAACTTGAGGGAAAAACCAAATGAAATAGGACTCAAGTTTTTTCGCAAAGTTCATCAGCCAGCGGAATCGCCGTCATTCACACGATTTCACAATTTCTTCATCATCCTATAGCAGGTGAAGGTATCACCGACGATGGCCTTGGAATCATCCGCCACATAGCCCATGGTCTCATAGAAGTGGGTTTTGTTCTCACGACTCTCGACCACGGCAGTGGCATAGCCCAGTTGGCGCGCCCATTCTTCCGCCGCCCTGACCACCTGGGTTCCAACACCCTGGCGACGGTATTCGGGCAGCACCACGATACGTCCGAGCATCATGCTGCTGTCATCAATGGGATAGAGGCGGCAGGTGGCGACGGGCAGGTAGTCGTCGACCGCTACGATATACATCGTTTCAGGCGTGTCGTGCTCGTCAAACTCCACCTGGAGTGGAATGTGGTGCTTCCTTGCCATGGCCTGTATGCGCACATAGTAGGCACCTGCCTGCTCGGCTGTCGTTGTGGCTCTTATGATTTCCATTTTATAGAATCATTGGTGAGTGATGAAAACATTCGCTATGGTGACTAAAACTCCACGTAAGGCGTAAGGCGCTCCAACTCCCTGGCAGGGAATTCTGGCAAGAGGGAGAGGTCGGTGAGGCTATGGAGAGGTCCCTTCAGGCGACGGTATTCGGTGATGGCTTTAGCCTGATAGAAATTGATATAGGGATGGTTGCGCAACTGATTGAGCGACATCTTGTTGAGATTCAGACGACGGAGAGGTCCGCCACCCACGTCGAAAAACGGCAGCGACTCTTCGGGGAAGCCCTCTATCTCGAGCAACTGACCCACGTCGGCGAACCCACCCAGGCGGTCGCGATAAGCCACGATTCTGCGGGCATAGTAACTGCCTATCCCCGGTACCTTCTTCAGCATCGTGGTATCTGCCGCGTTGAGTGACACATGCTCGCCCACCTTCAGTTTTATAGGGTATCGCACCGTGTCGCGCGCATAGGTTGGCGATGAGGCAGCCACGCCACCCTCTCCGGCATTGTCGGGCGCTCCCCAGTCTCTCGAACCGCGTGAAGAGGAGGCACTGTTTCCATAACGTGGCGCATGGTATGACCGGCTGCCGCGCCCATATACCTCGGAGGCTGGACGATAGTCGGGCGAGATGCGGATATAAGGTTCCAACTCACGGTATTGCTTCACCGTAAGACCATAGACGCGGGCGAAGTCAGTAGGCTCGCGATATACCCCACCCTTTGCCCTGTATTTCAGGATGTTGCGCACCTGCCAGGGCTGCAGGCCCAACCGCAGGAGTTGGCTGCTGTCGGCGGTATTGGGGTCGAAGACAAAGCGCTCTGGCGCGACGAGGGCAGACTGGCCATCGGTAGAACCGGGAGAATCAGGCGATCCGGTGTTATCTGTATTTTCAGAAAGACGGGAGTTATCCGACGAGCCAGTGGTGGTGTTTCTACCCAAGAAGAAGATGACCAGCAAGGCGGCGACGATGACACACAATGCCACCACTATCACTCTCCTGTCAGACTTCTGAAAATAGAAAAACTCCTTCAAAGACATGGTCTAGACGCTTTTCAAATCACTCCAAGTTGATGCAAGAAGATAGCCATGATGCACAACGGACATACAAAGCGCACAAAGAAGAGGAACACCCCAAAAGAGGCCTTCGTCACCGTGGAATGGTTGGTATACTCGTCGTGCACCAACTGCTTTGGCACATACCACCCCACGAAGAGACATGTGAGCAGCGACCCCAGTGGCAACAACACCTTCGCCGTGAGTGCATCGCAGAAGTCGAGCAGGTTAAGTCCCATGACCTTCACGTCGCCCAGCACGCCACACGACAACGAGCAGAACACGCTGACCACACAACATGCCACGGTGACTACCAGTGCCCCTTTTCCCCGTGAGACATGGAATTCCTCATAGAAGAAAGCCGTGCCTATCTCGTGCATGGAAATGGTAGAGGTGAGGGCAGCCAAGGACAGGAGAGCATAGAAGAAGACAGAGATGACATAACCTACCACCGGCATCCCGCCAAAAGCCTGGTGGAACACGTTGGGCAAGGTGATGAAGATGAGCGATGGACCAGAATCAGGACTCACACCCACGGAAAACGCCGCTGGGAAAATCATCAGTCCGGCGAGCACCGCCACGAGGGTGTCGAGGAGGGCTATCTGCACAGCCGACCCCACCAGATTGGTGTTTTTGGAGAAATAGGAGGCATAGGTGCACAGGCAAGCCGTTCCCAGGCTAAGGGAGAAGAAAGCCTGTCCGAGGGCATCGAAGAAGGTGCCGCGGTTGATTTTGGAAAAGTCGGGATGAAAGAGGAACGACACCCCCTTTCCCGCTCCCGGCAACATACACGATGCCACGATAATCAGCACGAGGAGCACGAGGAGGGTAGGCATGAAGAGTTTGGAGGCCTTTTCTATGCCGTTGCGAATCCCCCTCACTACGACCAAGTGTGTCAATAATATGAATCCTACCGCCCACAGCGTAGGTTTCCATGGGTCGGAGGAAAAAGACTTGAAATACTGGAGCACATAGTCGGCGTCGCCCATCACCTGTCCTGCCACCGAGGCGAAGAGGAATTGCAGGCACCACCCCGCCACCACGGCATAAAAGCCCAGGATAATCATCGAAGTGAATACCCCCAGGTAGCCGATGACACGAAACGGTGTCCTGCCAGCCAACTGGCGGTAAGCCCTTGCGGCATTGGAGCCCGAGGAGCGTCCTACGACAAACTCCGCCACCATGCCCGGCACGCCAAGCATCAGCACAAAGAACAGATAGAGGAGGATAAAGGCTGCGCCACCATTCATTCCCGTCATGTAGGGGAACCGCCAGATATTGCCCAGACCCACAGCCGACCCTGCCGTGGCCAGAATGATGCCCAACTTGCTACCGAAACTGCCTCTGCTATTCCCTGCCATAAGCGTCTGTATTTCAAATGACTTCCAACTGGTGCAGGAAGATGAGCAAAATGCTCACCGGACAGACGAAGCGCACGAGGAAGAGATACACGCCAAAAAACGTTCCACGGAGCGTACCCCAGTTGGTGAACTCGTCGTGCACCAGTTTGCGTGGCACCACCCATCCTAAGAAGAGACAAGTGAGGAACCCGCCAATGGGCAGGAACAATTGCCCGGTCACGAAGTCGAAGAGGTCGAACAAGGGCATGCCGAAGAGCGTCAGCGCATCGCATGCGCCCAGCGAGAGCGAACAGAAAGCACCTATCACAATGCATGTCACGGTGATATACGTGGCCGCCCGCGGCCTGGTGATGCGACATTCCTCTTGCAGGAACGCCGTACTCACCTCGTGCAGGGAGATGAGCGAGGTGAGGGCTGCCACTGCCAGCAGCAAGTAGAAGAGTACTGCCACCACATAGCCCACCACCGGCATCGTAGAGAATGCCTGGTGGAACACGTTGGGCAGGGTAATGAACACCAGCGATGCCCCCGAGTCGGGACTGATGCCCACCGAGAATGCCGCCGGGAAAATCATCAATCCGGCAAGCACTGCCACCATACAGTCGATGATGCTAATCTGCACCGCCGACTTGAGCAGGTCGGTATGGCGTGTGAAATAGGAGGCATACGTACAAATACATCCCATAGCGATGCTCAGCGAGTAGAACGACTGTCCAAGGGCACCGAGGAACACGCCACTGTCTACCTTCGTGAAATCGGGCTTGAAGAGGAAGGCTATGCCCTTTCCCGCCCCCGGCAACATGCAAGAAGCCACTACAATGACAAGGAGGAGGATGAACAGCACGGGCATCATGAGTTTCGACATCCGCTCGATGCCATTGCGCACTCCTCTGACCACCACCATGTGGGTGATGACAAGGAAGATAGCCGCCCACAAGATGGGTTTCACAGGATGGGAGGAAAACTCCTGGAAATACTGCTTCACATATTCCGCATCACCGTTGATGCCGCCCACGACAGCGCCATAGACATACTGCAGGCACCAGCCCGACACTACGGCATAATAGCCCGTGATGAGGAATCCGGTGAGCACGCCAAGATATCCCACGTATTTCCAAGCCTTGCCTTCAGCCAGGTGGCTATAGGCGCGGGCTGTGTTGGCAGCGCCGTGGCGGCCGATGATGAACTCGCTCACCATACATGGAATACCGAGGAGAAGCACGCACACCACATACACAATGATGAACACCGCTCCACCGTTTTCGCCTGCCATATAAGGGAAGCGCCACACATTGCCCAGACCTACGGCAGACCCTGCCGTGGCCAGGATGATACCCAGTTTGCTTCCAAAACTGGCACGTTCGGTTGTCTTCGACATGTCGTTTCTTGTTTTCAACGAATAAGGCATGAAAAGTGTCTAAAAGACAAAATCTTTCCCGCCATCACCTCAGAAATACAAAAAAGTGAGTAAATTTGCCACAAAAACACCATCACACATGAGATATTCCTGGCATCTGATTACCCACTATCCCCTTTCCACATTCCTTATCGTAGTGATATGGTTTCTCTGTTTCTGGCTCTCCCCACCACCAACACCCCTCGACAATGTGGCGTTCATCGACAAATGGACCCACATGGTCATGTATCTGGGCACCTGTTCGGTGATATGGTGGGAATATCTTCGCCGCCATGAGAAGGTGAACTGGCTCAAGACACTGATATGGGCATGGGCTGGGCCGATACTGATGAGCGGACTGATAGAACTGCTACAAGCCCATTGCACCGGAGGCCGGAGGAGTGGCGAGTGGCTTGACTTCGCCGCCAACGCCACCGGGGCCACCCTGGCACTGGTCATCGGTATTCTGGCGGCAAGGTTCCTTTCAAAAGGCTAAACGGATACTTGCGCAAACTTCTGTTGGTGAACCGGCGGTCGCCAGTCACCTCCATACCAATGAAATCGGGACAGACAAACTCCTCGTCGGGACTGCCCAACTCCACCTCTGCCATTACCAAGCCCTCATTGTCGCCATAGAACTCGTCGACCTCGAAGACGTGGTCACCGCTGCGCACCAGGTAGCGCGTCTTGTCGATGACCCCTGGCTCACAGAGTTGGAAGAGGTGTGAGGCTTCCTCCAGGGAAATTTCCTTCTCAAACTCATATCTTGAAAGTCCACCGTCGAGCGATGGACCCTTGATGGTAAGATAGCCTTTATCGTCGCGCTGTCTCACCCTTACCGTAGCCCCTGTTGCCGCGATATACCCTTGTTTGATGCGGCTGCTCGCAAAAGCCTGCCCCTTGTAGTCGCGGTCTTTATGCACCAGGAACTTGCGTTCGATTTCCATTCCACTCATAGGCTATGTACTCATGGCAAAGAAAGCATAACAAATGGCAAGCAGGATGAGTGCTGCAAAGATGCAACGAACCACGAATTGTGCTTGTTTTTCCTGACGTTCAGCGCGCTCAGCGCGCTTTTTCTTGGCGTTCGTACTACTCATAAGTAATCAGTTTTATAAGGTTATTGTTGAGTTATTGTTCGTCATTGACGGGAAACTCCATGAGATAGGCCTTGATGAACCCGTCGATTTTGCCATCCATCACCCCATCGACATCAGTGGTCTGGTAATTGGTGCGGTGGTCTTTCACCCTACGGTCGTCGAAGACATAACTCCTGATCTGGCTGCCCCACTCAATCTTTTTCTTTCCCGCCTCGATTTTCGCCTGGGCCTCCAACCGCTTCTTCATGGCGCGGTCGTAGAGTTGCGACTTGAGCAGTCGCATGGCGTTGTTGCGGTTCTCGAGTTGCTTGCGGGTCTCGGTATTCTCGATGAGGATTTCCTCTTCCTCGCCGGTGTCGGGGTCTACATACTGGTAGCGCAGGCGCACGCCAGTCTCCACCTTGTTCACGTTCTGTCCACCGGCGCCACCACTGCGGAAGAGGTCCCACGACACCTTCGACGGGTCGATATACACCTCTATGGTGTCGTCGACGAGCGGTGACACGAAGACACTGGCAAAACTCGTCATACGCTTGCCCTGTGCGTTGAAGGGCGACACACGCACCAACCGGTGCACCCCATTCTCACTCTTCAGGTATCCATAGGCGCTGTCGCCCCCTTCTATCTCCATGGTCACGCTCTTGATGCCCGCCTCGTCGCCTTCCTGCAGGTTGCTGATGGTGACTTTATGTCCATGAGCCTCTGCCCATCGCATATACATACGCATGAGCATCTGAGCCCAGTCCTGGCTCTCGGTACCCCCGGCACCACTGTTGATTTTCATCACGCAGTCCATGGGGTCTTCCTTTTGGCGGAGCATGTTGCGCAGTTCCAGGTCTTCTATGGCCTTGATGGCCTGTGCATAGTCATCGTCGACCTCCTGTTCGGTCACCATGTCGTCGTGGTAGAAATCGAAAGCAAGTTGCAATTCATCTGCTTTGTCGCGCACGTCTTTGTAGCCATCAATCCATTTCTTGATGCCCTTTACCTTTTTCATCTGTTCCTGGGCACGTTGAGGGTCATCCCAGAAATCAGGGGCTTGGGTGCGCAAGTCCTCCTCTTCGAATTCTATTTTCTTCTTGTCGATATCGAGATATCTGTGCAGGGCGTCGACACGCGCGAGCACATCCTTCAGTTGGTCGCTGGTAATCATACTTCTTCCTTGTACATTTCATCAATCTCGGCAGCATAGTTCTTGGCGAGCACGTTGCGCCTGATTTTCAGGGTGTTGGTGAGTTCACCATTCTCCATGCTGAAAGGCTCGGCAAGCAGTTTGAAGCGCTTGATGCGCTCATAACTTGCCAGACCCTGCTGCAGGGTCTCCATGCGCTCCTCCATCATCCTCACGATGCGTGGGTCGGCACAAAGTTGCTCACGGCTGTCGGCCTTGATGCCCATGTTGGCGGCATACTCCTCAAGGAGTTCGAAGGCAGGCACGATGAGTGCCGAGACAAATTTCCGCTGGTCGGCAATGACAGCAATCTGCTCCACATACTTGTCGACAAGAAGTTTCGACTCGATGAGTTGTGGCGCGATATACTTGCCGTTCGAGGTCTTGAAGAGGTCTTTGATGCGGTCTTTGAGGAACAACTCACCGTCGCGCATATACCCAGCGTCACCAGTGTGGAAGAAACCGTCTTCGTCGAACGATGCCTTGGTAAGGTCGTCACGCTTATAGTATCCCGGTGTGATGGTGGGGCCCTTGAGCAATATCTCGTCGTTCTCGCCTATCTTCACCTCGATGCTGAAGATGGGTCTTCCTACCGACCCGATGGTATAGGGCTCACCCAGGTGGTCGTTCGACACCGTGGCAAGACTCTCTGTGAGCCCGTAGCCCACCATCATGTTGATGCCGATGGAATGGATGAATTCCTCTACCTCAGGCGATACCGTGGCCCCTGCAGTGGGGAAGAAGTGGGCATTCTCAAGGCCGAGTTGCTTGCGGATGATGCTGAAGAGCAACTTGTTGTAGAATGTATACTCGGCTTTCAGGTGCACCGGAGGCCGACGCCCGTGACTCAGGTATTCGATGTTGTGGCGGCGCCCTACGTCGAGGGCTTTCTTGAAGAGCATCTTCTTTGCCTTGCCGGCATTGTCGATTTTCGCCTTCACGCCCACATACACCTTCTCCCAGAATCGCGGCACGGAACTCATGCACGTGGGATGAGTCTCACGCAACGACTGCTGTATCTCCTTGGGATAAGTATTGATGATGAGGCGAGCGCCCTCTGTGAGACAGAGGATAGCCCATCCCCTTTCGAAGACATGAGTATAGGGAAGAAAGTTCATGATGACGTCGTTTTCCGTCACCGGCACACTCCTGTGGTTGGCTTCAAAGGCAGCATGATATTGTCCGTGGGTAAGTATCACGCCCTTGCTGTCGCCTGTGGTTCCACTGGTATAGAGGATGTTGCAGATGTCGTCGTAAGATGCTTCTGCGTAGAGTTTCTCCACCTCCGTTTGCCGGGGGTAGTTCTCGCCGAGTTTCAGGAAGTCATCGAAATATATAGCGTTGGGGTCGCCGGGCACCATCCTCACGCTCGAGTCGAAGACAATGATTCGTTCGAGAGTGGGGCACGACGGCAGTATCCTATGTGCCTTGTCGTATTGTTCCTGCTCGCCCACGAAAAGGATTCTTATTTCCGCATCGTGTATCATGAAGCGTATCTGCTCCTCGCTGCTGGTGGCATAGAAGGGCACGGTAACGGCCCTGATGCCAAAGGCGCCGAAGTCGGTGTAGAGATACTGCACGGCATTCTGCGAGAATACTCCGACGTTCTCCTGCACCTTCACTCCCAGGTTGAGCAAGGCGTTCGACACTTGTTTCACTATTGCTGAGAAATAGTTCCATGTCACCGACCTCCAGTTCAGGCTTCCGAAGTCACGGAAGGTGAGTGCGGGCTTGGAGCCGTATTTCTTGGCTTGCTCGTGGATAAGCACCGAAAGATGACAATTTGTCTGCATAGTCTACAATTTAATTCTGCAAATATAGTGAAAGCCGAAGACAAAGCAAAACAAAAGACGAAGTTTTTTTGTTTTCTTTGTTGAGGCGCATCCTATATTCGCCACGCAGTGGCAAATAGTGAAAGCCCCGAATAACAATTATGCCAAGCCTTCGGCTTGGGGGTCACAACCACTCCCACCTCTCCTTGTCCTAAGGAGAGGCCTCGACCCACCCCCCGTCCCCCGCCCTCTCCAGGGCGGGGGCTCAACCGCGGCTGCGCCTCAGCAAACTGAAAGTAAACTTTCGTTTGCATTCGGCTTGCACGACAATTAAGGTTCTGCTCCCGAAGGTAGGTCGCAGGGAGATTCCTTACGCAACAAAGTTGCGATTGTTTGTGTTCGCTCCGCTCACCTCAATGCGAAAAACCATCTAATTTTGGTTCTTGTTGCGATTGTTTGTGTTCGCTCCGCTCACCTCAATGCGAAAAACTATCCAATTTTGGTTCTTGTTGCGATTGTTTGTGCGGGCTACGCCCGCGTTTACTCCAACAACTTTGTTATATGATAGGCGCATCCTATATTCACCACGATTTTCTTTGGGTATCTGAGGAAAAATGTCGAAATTTGCAAATCATACGATATCACCACAAAACGCGATAAAAGAAAGATGGACATCGACACAACCATTTCCCAACAATATACCGCCGATGCGGTGGCGCTTTTGAGCCGCCTCATCGCCACCCCCTCCATAAGCCGTGAGGAGGGAGCAGCAGCCGACCTGCTGGAAGACGCCATGCAGGCATGGCACCTCTGTCAGATGCGCAGTAGCAACAACATCTGGGCAGTGGCAGAAGGCTACGACAGCCAACGCCCCACCCTACTGCTCAATGCCCATCTCGACACGGTGCGCCCAGTAGCATCATGGACCCGCGACCCCTTCACCCCCTCTCTCGAGAACGGCCGTCTTTATGGCTTGGGAAGCAATGACTGTGGCGGTGGTCTCGTGGCGTTGCTCCAGGTGTTCAGGTTACTGAGCCGCACCCCTCAGTGCTACAACCTCATCTTCCTTGCCTCTGCCGAGGAAGAAGTGTCGGGTGCCAACGGACTGAGCAGTGTGCTGGCCAAGTTGCCTGCCATCCATTTGGCTATCGTTGGAGAGCCCACAGGCATGGAGCCCGCCGTGGCAGAGAAAGGGCTGATGGTGATAGACATGACCTCGCATGGCCGCAGTGGCCATGCCGCCCGTGGTGAGGGTGAGAACGCCATCTACAAGATGCTCGACGACCTGTTGTGGCTTCGCGACTACCGTTTTGACCGCGTGAGCGACCTATTGGGTCCTACGCTGATGAATGTCACCGTAGTTCACAGCGGTACGCAGCACAATGTGATTCCCGACACCTGCGAGGCCATCATCGACATCCGCACCAACGAATACTACACCAACGAAGAGGTTTTCGACATCATCCGTGCCCATGTGAAGAGTGAGGTGAAGGCGCGCTCCTTCCGCCTGAGGTCATCGGGCATCGCCCTCGACCACCCTGTTGTGGCAAGATGCCTGGAGATGGGCATGGTGCCGTTTGGCTCCCCCACACTGAGCGACCAGGCCCTGATGCCCTTCCCCTCGCTGAAGTTAGGACCGGGAGAGTCGTCGCGTTCACATTCTGCCGATGAATACATTGGCGTCGACGAAATCGCCGACGCCATTACGAAATATCTTCAACTACTTGATGGGTTGAAGTTTTAAAAAGAATCTTCTCAAGTATCACTTTCGCTCAATAACTATCATCTCCCCAGCCATTGCTCGGGGTTGAGTTTTGCCGTTTCCTTGCGCAACTGGAACTGGAGGATATTGTCTTGGCCAACTGTTCCCAGCGACTGACGGGTGCTGACACGCTGTCCTTTCCGCACATGTACGTTGCGAAGGTTGCAATACACCGAGATGTAGTCGCCATGGCGCACCATCACCACGATTTGCCCTGCCACCTGCACCACAGCACTCACCTCACCATCGAAGATGGAGCGGGCACTGGCACCTGGGTCGCAGAGGATATTGATACCCTTGTTGTCGAGGCGCACGTTTTTCAGGCCCTCCACATCATATTGGCCAAAATGGCTCACAATCTTGTATTTACCTGTCACCGGCATGGGCAGACGTCCACGGTTGCTCTCAAAACTGCCACTGATCTGGCGGTCGACAGCCGACATAGTCTCCATCCGCTCCTCCTCACGGGCAGCGGCAGCCTCCTCCGCCCTACGGCGGGCAGCATCAGCCTCGGCCTTGCGCTCGGCAGCCAGTCGTGCCGACTCCGCCTCACGGGCAGCCTGCTCCGTACGCGCCTTCTCCTCAGCACTCCTGCGGGCAGCCTCCTCGGCGGCACGAGCCTCAGCCTCGGCTTTGCGGGCAGCCTCCTCGGCCTTACGCTTCTCTTTGGCCTTCGCCTCTGCCTCTGCCTTAGCACGGGCCTCCTCGGCCTTGGCGGCAGCAATGCGGCGAGCCTCCTCGCGGCGGGCGGCCTCTTCAGCAGCCTTGCGGCGGGCAGCCTCGGCAGCAGCCTTGGCACGAGCCTCCTCGGCCTTGGCGGCGGCTATACGGCGCTCCTCCTCGCGTTTCGCAGCCTCGGCAGCAGCCTTGCGGCGGGCGGCATCCTCGGCGCGTTTCTTGGCGGCCTCGGCTTCAGCCTTGCGTGCTGCCTCAGCAGCAGCCCTTGCCCTGGCCTTCTCCACCTCTACAGCGACGAGGCGGTCGATTTCGGCATTGATTTGCGCATTCTTCCGTTCTTGGTCGGCTATGATGACCTGGATGGTCTTCTGCTCACTCTGCAACTGTGCCACCACACGCTGCTGCTCATTGTGTTTCTCCTGCAGTTCAGCCTTGGCAGCCTTGCCCTTGCTGAGCAACTGGTCTTTCTGTGAGCGGGCTTTCTTCAGTTGTTGGTCTTTCTGTCTGATTTCCTCCTGCTTGGCCTTGATTTGTTCGCCCTGCGCACGCTGGTAAGCGGCATATTCCTGCACGAATCGCAGTCGGCGGTAAGCCTGTGTGAGACTCTTTGCGCTGAAGATAAACATCAGTTTGTCTTGTATGGTGCGGTGCTGCGCCATATACTTCACCGACTTCTTGAACTTTTCCTGCCGGTCCTTGAGTTGCGTTTGCAAGGTCGACATCTGCGACTGCAACATGCCGATATTGCCATCAAGTTTCTGTATTTCCAGTTCGAAGCCATCAATGTCTTTCTGCTTGGCATCTATCTCGCCATTGATGACGAGGAGATTGCCCAGACGGGTCTCCACATCGGCTTTATTGGCCTGCAACCTGTTCTGCTGGGCACGGATGTCTTGTTCTATCTGCTTTCGCTGACTCTGCAAGCCACGAATCTCTGATGTGGTGTAGGTAGCCTTGCCCTTTCCGCCCTTCTGCGTGGAAGTGGTCTGGGTGCCTCTCTTCCCACCCTTGCGTTGTTGGCTGACGGTGGTTCGTTGGTGACGTGAGCCTGAGCGATGCCGCGTCTGGGCATATTGCGGCATTGTTGCCATCAGCATCATCAGCAGGAGTATATATTTTCTCATTACAGTTTCAGTATTTTGTTGATAACGTCTTTCAGGTTCACAGGGGTGTATTTGGCAGGCACCTTAGTAGTAGCCTCCCAATCGCTGTCGGTCTTCAGTTTCTTCATATCGATGGTCACATCAATCTTCTTTTGGCTTCCCGTGGCACTGGTCTGGATGGAGAAGGACTGGTTGGTGGGAAACATTTTGCTGACAAACGGCTTGAAGTCGCTGTATTTCCACTGGAGCGACGAGGTGCCCTTGCTGCTGCTGTCATAACTGGCAGTGGTCTGCGAGATAAGACCTTCGTCGTTGGTGCTCCACGTATACTTCATCTTGCCTCTGGCGAGTGAGATGTCATTGCCTTCTACCTCGAAAGCCTCAGCCTGCCCTGAGGTCACGGTTCTCGTCCCCGGCTCAAAGAGTTGGTTCCAGAAGAGCGACTGCAAGGCGTAGAAGTCGATACCGTTGTTCTTGAGGAAACTCACCTGGTCGTAACTGCTCTTGAGATATTGCTTGTGCATGCGGTCCATGATAAGCACGGAGTCGCGTGTGAACTCCAACCGTCCCACCTCTACGAGTCCCATGGGTGAAAGTTGTATGCGTATCACCTCATCGCGGCGCATGCATATTTTCCCGTCTACGGTGATATCCTTCTTCCCCGACTTGATGTTGAAGTCGATGGAACTCACGATATTCTGTGCCTTGGCGGCATTGTCGATGACTTTTCTCACGAGAGCCAGATGAGCGGCCTTGTCGGCAGCCGGCACTGTGGGAGTGGCGGGTGCAGTCGGTGTGGTGGTCGCAGTGGTGGCAGTGCCTTGCTGTGGCGTGACGGGATTGTCGGTCACCGCTTTCCTGGAGCCACAGGCTCCCATCAGCAGTGGCAGTGCTACCCATGCCACAATGGCTATCTTTTTACTATATTTCATACCTATTTTATAATAATACTTAAGTATCACATCTCATTCCGAAGTATCTTCGATATACTTCTTCAACTTGATTTTCCGCTGGAGCAAAGCATTCTCGCTGTCGCTCTCAAGTGCCCTCTGCCAGTATTCCAGGGCTTTGTCGGGATTATCGGTCATCATGTAGATATCGCCAGCATGCTCTATGATGACAGCGCTTACGGTACTGTCGTTGGCAAGCGCCTGGTCGATGTAAATTTTCGCCTCCTCGTAACGCTCCTGCCGGAAGAGTATCCATGCGTAGGTGTCGAGGTAAGTGGAGTTCTGCGGTTCTGCCTTCACCGTGCGATAACTCATCTGCTCTGCCTTGGCAAGGTCCTGATTGAGCACACTCAGGTAATAGGCGTAGTTGTTGAGGCACCCGATGTTGTTGGGCTTCCATTGCAGGCAACTGTCGTATGCGGCGAAGGCCTCCTCGTAGAGCCCCTTTTCATGGAGCATGTCGCCCATGATGGCATAGAAGTCGGACACGAGGTCGCGGTTGCTGTCGCTGGTAATCTGACTCACTCCCCGGCGGAAGGCATCTATCGACTTGTCGATTTCGTCTTTCTGCGAGTAGGCCATTCCGCTGAAGTAGTAGAACGCCATGTTGTCGGGGTTATACTCCAGTGCAGGCTTGCAAAGGCTGATGATGCGGTCGTAGTCGCCTGTCTTCCATATATTTTGCAAGAGTTGTATGCGTGCGGAGGCATTGTCGGGCTCTATCTCGAGCACACGGAGCAAGGCGAGGTTGATGAGAGAGTCGGGCATCTCCTTCAGCGACATGTAAGCGGCCTTGAGTTCTGCGATGTCGGCTGTGGGCTGTGGCATTTGCAGCACTTGGTCGAATAGGGCGAGCACGGGGATGCTGTCGCCGCCATGATCCTCGCTGTCGGCAATGATTTGCCTGAGGATAATACCTTTGCTGTCGATGTCGGCCTTAGGGTTGAAGAGCAGGGCCTTGGCATGCTGCATGGCGATGGAGTCGTCTTTCTCCTTGTAATAGTCGTAGAGCGACATCTGTGCCAACTCGTTGTCGGGCTCTTTCTTGAGCACGCCGTGCAGTTCAGCGAGCGCCTCCTTCTCCTTGCCGTTCTTCAGGAGCCAGTTGCCCATCATCACCCTGTACTTGTAGTCGCTGGGGTGCTGGCGGGCAAGTTCTTTCAGTTCGTTATATTCCTTTTTCTTGTTGCCCTGCATGCTGTAGACCCTCATCTTGGTAAGGGTGATATCCTCCGATACGCCCTCGATAGTTTCCAGACGCTCCAGGATTTCTATCATCTTGTCGTATCTCGGTTCCTGCTGGTAGAGTTGCAGGAGCAGTGAGAGCACATCGGTGCGGCTGGAATTGCTGCGTGAGAGGGTTTCGTATACCGACGTGGCGTCGCTATAGTTGCCTAGGCGAATATACACTTGTCCGAGGCGTTCGAGGTAGGTCTCGTTGAACGGGCTGAGTTCTGCTGCCTTCTTGATGCATGAGACCATCGCCGAATCGTTGTTCATGGCTGCATAGTAGGCCGAGAGGGTGAAATAGGCTTCTGGGGCATTGGGGTTGATGTCCACGCAATGTCTGAGCAAGTCGAAAGCGGCGGCATCGTTGCCCTGCTGCTGTTGGCGCGAGGCTTCAAGATAGAAATACTTGTAGCGCTTGGCATCGTTGTCGCTTACCTGATAGACGGGCACAGGTTGCGTGCTGACCACGCGCTTTTTCTTGCGCGCGGCAGCCGTAAGACAAGTGGCAAGCGTCATCACCACGATGAGCAGCCGCAGGGATATATGGCCAAAGCCGTGGGTCTTCATTATTTCACTCCAGTATGTCCATAACCGCCGGCACCACGTTCGGTAGTGTCGAGTTCTTCCACCTCCACCCATTCTCCTTGTTCGTGGCGGGCGACCACCATCTGTGCCACCCGCTCCCCATCGGCCACGACGAAGTCGGTGTCAGAGAGGTTCACCAGCAGCACCATCACCTCGCCACGGTAGTCGGCATCGATGGTCCCGGGGGTGTTGAGCACGGTCACTCCATGTTTCAGGGCGAGTCCGCTCCTTGGCCTCACCTGTGCCTCATAGCCAGGGGGCAGGGCGATGTAGAGTCCTGTGGGGATGAGCCGGCGCTCCATGGGCCGCAGTGTGACAGGGTTGTCGATATTGGCACGCAGGTCCATGCCCGCGCTCTGTGGCGTGGCGTATTGTGGCAACGGGTGCCGTCCTTTGTTGATTACTTTTATCGTCGCCATCTTGTAGGGTTGTGATGATATTGAAATGCAAAATTAAGTATTTCTATCCACAAAATGCCATTTTTCATTTGAAAAAGCATGTTTTTAGAATATTTTAGATTACTTTTGCGAATACAAAAAAACCACCCATGGAGAAGAAGATGAACTGGCAGAGCCTTATTTCCAACAAGCGCTTCGGACAAGAGGAGCGCCATGCTACCCGTCATGACGACCGTTCCGAATTCAAGCGCGACAGCGACAGGTTGGTCTTCTCGGCACCTTTCCGTAGATTACAGAATAAAACCCAGGTGTTTCCCCTCCCGGGGAGTGTCTTCGTGCACAACCGCCTCACCCACAGCCTGGAAGTATCGGCGGTAGGCATGTCATTGGGCAACGATGTGGCACACGCACTCCTCACACGGCATCCCGAACTGTCGTCGACGCTGGTGGGTGAGATGGGCACCATTGTGGCTGCCGCCTGTCTGGCACACGACATGGGCAACCCACCCTTCGGTCACTCCGGGGAGCGGGCCATCCAGACATTCTTCACTGAGGGTCCCGGCACCACGCTGCGCCATCAGGTGAGCGACATATTCTGGAGCGACATTACCCATTTCGAGGGCAATGCCAACGCCTTCCGTTTGCTCACCCACCGTTTCAAGGGGCGCCGCGAAGGAGGGTTCGTGCTCACCTACGCCACCCTTGCCTCCATCGTGAAATATCCCTTCTCATCGCTCGTCTCAGGGAAGAAGGGGAAGTTTGGCTTCTTCAACAGCGAGGAGGAATACTTCCGCCGCATCGCCGACGACCTCGGCATGCTACGGCTCTCGGCCGAGGGTGAGCCATTGCGCTATGCGCGCCACCCCCTGGTGTATCTCGTTGAGGCCGCCGACGACATCTGCTACGAGATTATGGACATCGAGGATGCGCACAAACTGAAGATTCTCTCGTATGAAGAGACAGCGCAGTTGCTTTTGGGATTCTTCGATGACACGACGAAGGCAAACATCCGCCAACGGGTGGTTGACGAAGGCATCACCGACGAGAACGAGGAGGTGGTATACTTGCGTTCGTGCGTGATAGGGCTGTTGGTGAGGGAGTGCGTTGAGGCTTTCGTATCCCACGAGGACCTCATCCTCTGCGGCAATTTTGAAGGGGCACTCATCGACCATGTGTCTACCGACGTGGCCAACGCCTATCGCAACTGCACCAAGGTGTCGCGCCGTAAGATATACAACAGCAAGCCCGTCATCGACGTGGAACTCTCCGGCTACAAGATTATCGAGACCATCATGGAGCAGATGACCCTCGCCGCCATTGCTCCCACACGGTTCTACTCGCAGCAACTCTTGCGCCGCGTGAGCAGCCAGTACGACATCGACTCCGACGACCTGGAGACCCGTATCATGGCAGTCATCGATTACATCAGCGGCATGACCGACGTCTACGCCCTCGACATTTACCAAAAAATCAACGGCATATCACTGCCTATTGTGTAGGGAATCGGAGTTTTTTTGCCTTTTTATTAAAAAAAGTTCATTTTTCTTGCAGAAATAAAAAAAATCTTCTATCTTTGTCCCCAAAACATAGTCTCTCTCCGCGAGAGATACTAAAAACAATATAGTATAGATGATAAGCGGGCTAAAGAATTTTAAATTCGCCCTGATAATCAACAATTTCCAAGTATTCCCTTCTTGTTGTCTGTTTTGATTCCATTTTCCTACGCATATATTTGTTAAACTTAATTATTTAATTATTTCTTTACATTTTGCATATACATATGTAAAATATTTTCACAATTTACAAAATTTACATATTTGACATTACACCACATAAGATTATGACTTGAATCAATCTTGCAACAAATTGATGATTCTCTCATTTTCAAGATCAATTTTATAATCATCCAGTGATTTCAAGTAGATGTAGGTCATTTTTTCTGAACTATGCCCCATTGCCTCGCAGATAACACTCAGTGGCACGTCTGCTGATTTGGCGATGCTAGCCCAAGAATGGCGAGCCACATACATGGTGAGTTTGCTGGGCAATGCCAATCTTTCTCCCAAGGCGCTGAGGTTATTGTTCACTTTGTATTGCACATATCGATATTGACTGCGCTCATTGCGCCCTTCCCGTTTGATAATTGGCAAAAGATAGATGTTATTATACGATTGGTGGTTGTTGACGATTTCCTGCATAGGTTGCTCCCATTTCACCGTTATCGTCCGTCCTGTTTTTCTTCTCACATATTTGAGCACTCCATTCTTGATGTCATTTTTCTTGAGATATGCCATATCGACAAATGACATGCCTCTTGTATAGAAACTAAACAAGAACAGATCTCTCGCCAGCCGCTCATCCTCGTCATTCAGTGTGAGGCTTCGTATTTGCTTGATTAAACTGATGTCCAACGCCCTTTTTCTTGTTTTGGCCACTCCTGTATATACATTACAGAATGGACTGTTGTCGACGGTCATCTTCTGCCACACCGCCCTTTTGTAAACGGCCTTTAGGATGCGCATATAGAAAGACACGGTGTTCATGCACACCATCTGCTTCTTAAGAAACGTCTCATACCTTTCCATGAAGCCGCCATCGATTTGAGAGACGGGAATCGTCTGTCCCATTGTAAATTTATTCAAACTGTTGAGAGCGCTTTGATACGCCTCTGCTGTCCTCAAGTTCTCGTTGATGATTTTCTCCTTAATGATTTCCTGCATAAAACCCTGAAAAGAAATACAAGTTTCGCTCTTGTCAAAAGGTTGATTCTTCTGTGTATTGATGTGATGTACCTGATATTTTTCAGTGTCAATCTGCATGGTAATCTCTTGTCCCGGTACAAAAGAATTAGGAATCTGTAATTCGATAGTTAATTTCATAATGACAATTGGTTTGTGTAAATAATTTGAGGTTTATTCTAGTATGTTTATTACTACATCGGGAAATAACCTCTTTTATTGCACGCAAATTTTAGAATTATCAATAAAAACCAACTTTTAAGAAACCATATTTCCGGAACTCTTCTGCTATCTTAGGACCAGCGCTGCCATTAAGAAGCAGTTCGCCATTGAGACAAGTCAAATATGAGAACGAGTGTTCGCCCAGTTTAAATGGAGTAGTTCCTGTTACCTTCACATTCATGAGGCTATCACAGTCGTAGAAAGCGTAACTTCCCACTTCCGCGATGTTTTCAGGCAGAGTAATATTATTCAAAGAGTGGCAACCCGCACATGCCATCTGTCCGATATACATGAGAGAATTCGGGAAATGCAGCGTCTTCAATCTTTCGTTTTTGAAGAAAGCGTAATCGGCAATAGTTGTCACCCCATTGGGTACATAGTAAGTCTCTTTCACCCGTCCTTGGGGATAGAAGTATAGTGTGTGTTGGTCTTTACTGAAAAGCACGCCGTCCACATCACTGTAGATAGCATTTTCCTCGGCTACGTGGATAACTTCCAACTTTGAGGAATAATACAGAGCAGTAGTCTTTATTTTTTCGCATGTCTGCGGAATATTCAGATTTTTCATCGATGGGCAATTCCTCATGGCCAGTGTCGCGATTTCCACTACGCGATAGCGTTGTCCTTTCCACTCCACATAGCCAGGAATGTCAACCGTTTCTCCCTTATCCCAACAAACTGCCAGGCTGGCTGTATGCTCATTTTCATCGAGCACTTCGAAGCACATGTTGCCAATGACGAAGTTGCTGGCGAGTGAATGTCCACTCACCAAAAGTATGGCCAATATGGAGAACAGTTTTCTGAGCATACCATGTTTTTTTAAAATGCCGGGCAGAGGATGTACGCTTACAAATCTGCCCGGCGGGATTACTTTTCTGTTTTGTGAAAAAAAGAATAAAAATGTGTTTTTATAAATGTAATGAAGACTAAAACTTTATTTACTAAATGCTGATTTGATATACATTTTCTTCCCATTCACTATGTATAATCCCTTTAGTCCCACGAATGCCTCGCAGGCTTTGCCTTCTCTGACGAGTTGGCCTTGTAGGTTATAGACTTTTACCCATTCCTGATTATCGTTGTCAGCAGCAGCCAATTGGATGTCTGAAGTGGGGTCGAAGGGTACAAGAAGTTGCAATTCCTTGTTGTATACAACTGAATTGAACATGATCACTCCACTTGGAATAATCAATGTGTAGTCGCCTGGGGCAGTAACTTGATATTCCGGTTCAATATCCACTTTAAGGTTTCTTTTACCAGAAGCCAATGCCAAAATTCCTTTTGCCACCATTTGTCCTGATGCGTCTACAAGCGTCACTTCCGTGTCATTTTGTTTCAGTGTTACGATATTGAAGTCATTGAATGCCATATGAATACATCGAAGAGCATGGTCCTCGTCCATTTCCGTATAGATTTCTGCATTCAATGCCATATCAGGTTGTTCCACAATGGTGTAAGCGAAATACATAGGAATAGACGTCGACTCAGCATTTCTCCCCAAGAAGAATGCATTTGCGGGAATATTGAGTGTATATTCTCCTGGAGTTTTAATCGTGGTGTTCAGTTTGATGATACAAATATTGTTCTGGCTCCTGTTCTCATCAAATGATGCAGAGCCATAAGTTACAATTTCACCGGCCTCATTGGTCACCGTGATTTTCTCCGGATTTCCGTAATAAGGAACTACGACGTCCCAATCATCGAATGTTATACTTATTGTGGAAAGCTTTGTCAATTCACTGCCTTCGGCAGGATCCAATGTAACGCCATAAAAACCTTGTTTGTTCACAATATCGTATCTTACCCAAGTGTCTCTGTTGTCCAACGATTTATAACCAAGGGCAAAAAATCCTTCCGGCACATGCATATAATATACCCCCTCTGTCTTTATGGAGTCTTCAAGTTGATAAAAATATGCATTAGAGTTACTATCTGATACCATCAGATCGCTGCCCTTGATGGTTTGAATAATCGTAGATTTGTCTTCTCCCAAAAGGTATATTTCTTTTAAATCATCTTTGATGTCGATGCCGCCGTCACAAGAGAATGTAAAATCGCTGAGATAGTTGCGTTTTCCCTCCGATGGAGAAACTGCTATTTGGGGATAACCAAAATAACAACGATACGTTAACTCATAGTAAGAGTTTTCGCCTTTACCCTTGTTTCCTTTAACAACTCTGTCTTGTAAGTCTCTTGTGTAGATATGCACCTTGAAGTGTGAAGTGCTTCTTTGAAGTATTTCCAAAGGAATGAACATCTGCCATATATCCTCTCTCTGATTAATGGGTATGAAGTTTTGGAAGGGATAAGTGATACCATCTTCATCTATGATAATACTACGCTCCCTGTCAATCTTCACATTGCCAGAATATTCTGCAACTAAAAAGTTCAGACGCAGATTATCCATTTCATCCCCATCTAATGGAGAAATATACACGTATTTTACATCACTATACTCATAACCACTGTCATCTTCGTCGTCGTCATCACCAATAGTATTGCCTACATAGTTGACAGACACTTTTCCCACGATACCACTTTTGGAATCAGCCACTTCATGGCCTTCTATTTCCAAGGAATAAGTATGCCCTTGAAATAGTTTCACATCCTCGTAAAACTTCAAGACCCATTCACCTTTGTCATTCTTTACGCTATTGAAGGCACTGTAAAGAACCGTCTTGCTCTCATTGTCAACGATTCTCTCGTAAAAACCACCACAGATAGCATCAAAATTGGTATTGAAAGTGATGGAGTCGCCCTTGGAAAAACCGTCTAAAACACTGTTTTCCTCTGGGGTAATATTGGTCAGCACATAATCCGAGTCTTTATCTTCAGCATATATAGATAAAGGCAAGATAAATAATGCTGTTAGTAATGGATATAAATAACGTTTCATATTTATACCAGTTTGTTTATTGATTATTAATTTTCGTGTTTGAGTTGCTGAATGGTCAGGTACCATTGGCTATCAACACGGAATGGATGTAACGACCCTTTAGTCTCGCCAGGCATCTCACTTTTCACACTGTCTGGGAACATTTTCGTAGTGTACCTGACTTCAGAATCGCTATCGCTGTATAGGATGACTGCATCAATGGAATAACTTTCCACTGGGAATGCACTGATGGCTTTTCTCAATTCGTTTCTTCGCTCAGAGGACAAGGGGGTTACCTCTCCGTTTTCAATCTCATAAAGTTGGTCAAGTGCCCCTTCTATGTTATTGGTTTTCAACGCCTCTAAGTATTGTTTGGCTAAATCCATTAATGCAACAGTATCTTGATGTGTACGTTCCATGCCATAATCCATCCGGGGATTGTCGCGTACTATTATTTTGTCTTTTTCGCTTTTCTTGCTATCCTGACATGAAACAATGCTGATGGCCATCAAGCCCAATATAATATAAAGTATTTTTTTCATTTTTAGAAAAGAGGGGGTGCCCCTCATTTGCATTCAGAGCACCCCCCGAGGTTTTAAAATTGATTAGTACAAAGTAAAAACATTAAGTAACTACTTAGTTCTTCCATCCGTGAGGATAAACCCAACCAACGATTCTGGTCTTGATATATCCGAATCCATATTTCAAATCTACAGGAATACTAACCTTCACCTTAGACTCGATGTTGGATCCACCATTATTCCAGAAGTAAATATAATTACCATTGGGTTGGTACTCGAATGATATCTGGATGTTACCATTGGTATAATCATACAACTGTTGTGATGTCATACCCTGACCATCCTCAACTTTAATGTTGTTGTTGATCTTCACGTCTCCGTTAACCGTTTCGAATGCAAACAGTGCATTTTGAACGTCGAACGACGGGTTCTGTACCTCATAGTAATTCCACAACGACTGTGTCCATGCCTTCTGCTCTCCGCTATATGTACCATCAGGCTTATTGGCCACGAGATAGCCACGGAAGTCAGTGCAACTAAACATATCGTACCATCTTACAGGTGAACCAGAAACCTCACCATCTTGCCACTCTGCCTCATTCGGAGCGAAGTTGATGCGCAGCGGAGCAACCATGTAGGCCTTGTAATTCAAAACAGGAATATAGTTCCAATTATTCAATGCAGCCCAAACGGTGAAGTTAAGCGGTTTCTCATGAGTGCGGTCAGGAGCCACGGTTCCATCCTTACCCACAAAGTCGGTATTTGCCAATGGGTTAAGAATCTCATCATAGGCAACCTTTTGCAGATTTTGCTCTGGAGCAACAGGAAGTGTCCAGTCAATGTGGTCAGCGTACAGATTACATGTCTTATGCTGTGGGTTATTGCACCACGATACATGGTCATCATCCCATTCCAGTTGCAACACCTTACCACTTGGGTTAGGTATACGCATGAATTGGTAAGCCACGAAGTTGTTCCAAACTTCAGAATTGATGTTGGTCCACTGTCCCTTGCTCTTCCATGCGCCAGGACTTGAAGTGGTATAGTTCGGACGGTAGCCGTTCAAAGTCTGCTCATAGCGGAACTGCAGATCCCATGTACCACAAGTAGGCACATCTTTCACGATAAACTGCTTCATGCCACCTACAATATTGTAAGTAAATGCATTCATCAGGTTATTGTTGAATACACAGTAATTGATGCCACGTGCAACCATGTCACGTTGACCCTGGGTATTGAACTGAACAGGAAGGATGTCATGCTCTTCACCTACCTTGCCGTCAAGCCAGTACTGGTCGTAGAAGCCATTGATAGAAGGAAGTTTAGGCAGTTTGATTGTAAAGTTCCAGTTGAACCAAACATTAGGATGTTTTTTCCTATCGGGTGACCTGAAGAAAATCTTAGCCGTGAAAGTCTTCGTGTCATTAGCAGAGTTGCAATACACGGTCTCTATATCCTCGGGAGCAAGGGTCCATTTGCCGATAAGGGCATCACCATGCTCGTTGTTTGTGGATTCCCACACAGGGAATGCAGATGGCTGAGAAGTATAACTTATAGTGCCAGAAGCATCTGCTGAGGTGTCGCTGGCAGGACTCCAATTGGTTGCGAAACTAAGTGTTATTTCAGGTGAACTACCATAAATTTCCTCGAAATCAGACTGTGACATACCAGTTGAGTCTTCCAACTTGGCATAGATTTCATTTACAAACTCACGCCATGTAAATTCAGCAATTGCGCTATTGCAGCTAAGGACAGTTTCGGAATTCTTATCTGCGAGTATACAATCTGGTTTATCAGGATCTTCTTCAGTAACATCTGCCCACTTAATTTTCAAGTAACGAACATCTGCCACTTTGTTGTGAACAGTATCAACCATCTGAACACGAATGATAGGCTCTTTACCGACAACGGCTTTATTGTCTGTCACACCTGCTGGAGTTTTAGAAGAAACAATACCGTTTTGTGTAACCACGGCAAATTCCTGCTGGTTGGTCTTATGGTCTACATCTTGTGTGTAGGCAGGAGAAGGAATGTCGTAACGGAGAACAATACCATATTCCTTCAACTTGTCCTTAGTAATCTCCTGAACGCACGTTCCATTGTATCCACCGTCAAGTTTACAACCTGTGACAATGCTATTCAAATCGAACTTATCCTTGTAGTATATAATCTTTGAGACAACATCAAGCGGATTACCGTCTACGCGAGTTTCATATATACCTACTTCTGTAGTACCTACATTGTATTTCGGTGAATAATGGTGGGGTCTTGTGATGGTCTGTCCGTATTCAGAGGCAGTATAAGTTCTTCCATCAACATAGAACGGAAGGCTGGCAATTCTCGGAGTGTAGTCTTTCTCTGCCAGACGAGTGTTCTCTGAATAGACGTCAGCGGCTTCATAAGAATCTGCATTGCGGGGCACTTTCAACGATACGATATAGATTTCGTTGTTGCTAAGATTCAAGGACTGTGTGGTGTTCTTCCTCAGTCTAACGGTCATGTAGCCGTTTTTGAACTCCTTGATGCCTGCAAATGAAACGACAGAAGGTTCGACGGGCCTGCCGGCACGTGTCTCAGCCTTATAGGTAACGAAGTCGATGCCTTTCTCGTTGATGCCATCACGCTGCACGGTAGAGGGATTCAAACGATAGGTAGCATCTGTTTCTTCATTGCTAATAAGGTTTGTTCCACCGGTAATGCTGGGATAGTCAAGGTCGATATTGTTCCACTCCTTGTATTTGAGAGAAGTGAACTCAATAGCCTCAATACCATCAATGTAGAGATAGGGAACCAAGGCGATGCTGTTGAGCATGCGCTCAATCAGTACGTTCAATGCGTCGAGGTTGACATTGACATTGGCAATCATCTGCTGCAATTCCTGCATCTGGCTCTTCATCACATTGATTTCAACGTTGGTCTCAATCTCACCAATGGCTTTCTTCAGTTCATCAATCTGACCCTGAAGGTTAGCGTCGTTGTACTTCTGCATGAAGTCCTGAAGGGCATTCATCTGAATCAAGAGGTTGGCCTCAACAGCCTCACGGGCCTTGGTTTCATCCTCGAGTTTGCCGGTAAGGGCTGCCAGGTCGGCAATTACGCCGTTGACAGTAGCCTGGTCGGCTTTCTCATCGAGTCTCTTGAGTGCTTCGTTGGCAGCCTCATACTGTGCTTCCAAGACGGACATCTTGGCCTCATAGTCTTCTTTCATTTGCTTGAGACTGGCCTGGAGCTCATCCACTACGCTTTTGTCTGCCTTGTTGTCCATGGCAGACTTCAATTGTGCCTCAAGGGCAGCAATCTGCGTCTCGTAAGTGGACTTCTGCGTATTGAGATCGTTCTCAAGCGCAGACTTGACGTCGCTCATCTGCACACGAAGGGCTGCGATAGCATCCCTGTTGGCGCTGATGTCATCATCGTAGTCTTTACAAGACGTAAACAAACTCACAGATGCCAGGAAGACACCCAAGAGTAGCATACTAAATAATTTTTGTTTCATACGATAGAAGTTAAAAAATTAATAATAAATAGAATATGTATAACAATATTTCTAAGTCTACTTAATTATTTAATAAGGTTATATTTTTTTAAGTCTTGACATTCCATTTTTTTGTAGGTGTACATAAGGTTCTTTACATGTTTTTAGTATCTCTCGCGGAGAGATACTAAAATGTCACCCATAGTGTTGAAACTTCAAAAAAATACACACCATGCTACAACTACTCTTGTTCATGTTAGTGACCGTCATCATATTTGTCCTAATCGGTGCTTTCATTATCTTCAGATACGCTAAACAACTGAAAGCCGATGCCAGACAATGTGCCAAAGAGGCTGAGCACCTCCATAAAAAACTGGGTATGCTAACCGATCCCTCACATCTTTTCAACGACGAGGAACTTCACCAGATCAAACGTGAATACACCCCATTGCTCAGGAGGGTTTATCAACTCTACGACAATCCGTTCATCTCCAACGATTATCTCAACGACCTTGGACTTGAGGACTTCATCGACGAGCGCAAGCACCTCAATCATTTTCAACTGATGAACAACCAGTCGCAAGAAAAAAGCAATGAGCCATGAAAAGGATTTTGGCAAAGAGTAGACCTTACATATATTACCAAGAAAAAAACCATGAGAATTGTTTTTTTAATTAACATATTGTTTAACCAAATTACTAATTATGAAAAAAGTATTATTATTAGTGTTCGTGGCAATGACCTGTATCGGAGCATTTGCCCAAAATGCCGGCGACAAGGCCGTTGGCGTGAACGTATCGTATGGAACTGATGCGAAAAACATTGGTTTAGGAGTAAAGGGACTGTACAACCTGACTGACCCCATTCGCTTTGAGGCAGCAGCCAATTACTGGCTGAAAAAGGATGGGGTAACATGCTGGGATGTTCAGGCCAATGCACACTATCTGTTCAAAGTGGGTGACATGTTGGCTATTTATCCTTTAGGTGGCGTTGGGTATATGCGTGCCTCAGTTGATGCCCAGGAAATTACCGTAGGTGGTGTGACAGCAAAAAGCGAAAGTACCTCCGACGGCGATATCTTCTTCAATCTGGGCGGTGGCGCACAATACAATCTCAAGGACAACATCGCCATTACCGGAGAATTGAAATATCAATTCAAGGACAACGGACAACTTGTTATCTGTACAGGCATAGCCTATAAGTTCTGACAGTGATTCTATATCTATGAGGGTGTGGCTCGTTGTTAGCCACATCCTCTTACACAGCAGTTTTGTTGCACAGTTCTATTCTATAGCACCAACAAAACGGGTATCACTGAACGTATAACACAACATCATTGACAAACAAACCTACTATCATGAAGAAAGTATTTCTTTTATTGTCACTTTTCGTCCTTGCCCTCCCTGCCATATCAGATGACATGATTCTGCAGATATGGCAGTCGGACGGAAACGTTGTCTCCATCAACCTGAATGAGCAACCTGTGACCACCTATTCTGAGGGTAATCTTACCATTACCACGACAAAGACCGTCATCACCTATCCGCTGGAAAAAGTGGTGAAATACACATATGTGTCTGCTGAAGGCATCGACTCATTGGAAGGGATGAAATCACATTTCTCACAAGATGGTGAGACCCTCACCTTCTCCGGACTGACCCAAGGAACAGAGATTGCCATATATTCCTCTGCCGGCATGGTCATTCAAAAGGTGAAAGCCAGAAATCAGCACAAGACCACCGTGTCCGTCTCCGACCTCCCCCCCGGAGTGTATTTGGTGAAAGTCAACGAGATAACCTATAAAATCACGAAGCGATGAGAAACAATATTATTAGAAGCATCCTTATATTGGTCATGGCATTCTTGGCTTTGCCGATGATGGGGCAAAACTATTTGAAAATCTATTTCAAAGACGGTCACACGGAGCGGCATTATATGCACCTTGTAAATAATATAACCATGACAAGATATGACATGGAGGGCAATCTTCATAGTGACTATCAGATGCAGCAGATTGTCATGTCAGATACTACATATTCCTATTATATTGATGACATTGACAGTATGACATTTAAGAAAGTGGATGAGGAGCAAATAAATAATTATGTGGAAATAATAAGAAACGTTGTAACACCAATTTACGAACAATGCTCTACTGCTGAGGAAATGGAAGAACATCTCAACGAGATAAAAAACATTGAGGGAGTAGAGGATGTTTTATGCTCAGGAACAGAAATTATTATAAAAGTTCGCGATTGGCACGATATGGTTTTCATGTATCCTGTTGTGACAGAAGATGGTGATATATCTTTGACAAGTGATTCAAAAAAAATAGAAGATCAGACTATAAAACTCCAGATGCAACATCTACAGGAAGATGTTTCAAAAATCAAAGTCGCAATTGCATTTCAAATGATAGATGACCCAAGGTTTAAAGAACAAATGAACAGCTTGAAACACTTAACGGACCAATTTAATGAAATGGGGTTTAAAGCAGTTTTTATTCCAAGTAAAGAAGGTGGAGATTTAGATATCGACTTTTATAGTAGACGAATGTTCGAGTATGACATTGTTATATTAGACACTCATGGCTTTTATAATGAAAACTCAAATATACACGGTTTTTTAACAGGTGAATATCTTGGTGTATCAACTCCACAAATAATGTTTTGGAATTGGGTAGATGAACATTTGGATAAGTTTGGATTATATGGAATAGAGCCTCTAAAAACTGACATAGATGACGCATTTATTGGTTACTGTAGAACTGGTTATTTCACTTCTGGTGTTTTTATAGGAGTCTATGAAAAACGTATAGGTAAAAACAGTCTTGGGTTCGGTGATGGCTATCATATAGTATTTAATGGAGCTTGTAGTTCCTTGGAGGGTAATAGTACCCTGATAAGACATGATGGTAAAGAATTCCCAGGTAGTGATGCAGTTGCTCAAATATTCTTTCACAAGGGCGCTGACATCTATATGGGATACAATAATACATGTGAAGAATCTGGTCATGCAGCATATAATTATTACCAATGGATGTTAAGTGGATATTCTCATGAAACTGCTTTTGACCATATACCCGATTATCAAAAAGATCAACAAGAATTTGAAGCATCATTAATAGACATCTTCCAAACAGATTCAAAAAGAGGTCTATTTATTTTAAAAACTCAAACAACAGAAAAGCCAGAGCAAGAAGTAAATGAAGAATATAAAAAAAATAAAGAAATAAAGTTAGAGGGACTAACTTATTCTTATTATCCGACAAGTATAGACTTTGGTTTCAGAGTTAGTAAAGAGCAGAATGTCGACCAACTTGAAAGTTATCAATATCAAGAGTTTTTTTCCGATAATCCAAATTATGTAGAAGGAGCAACAGATAAACAAGTGGCTTTTTCTGCAGTTTTCAATAACCCAGATCCAGGCGAAACATATTATTACCGAGCATTCACTTTTGACGGTATTCATCACAACTGGGGGGAAGAAAAGCATTTTACTATTAAAGGATTCGATAATCTCTCTATCTCCACCAATTCTGTTTCCTTAAATGTCGGCCAAACCACTACTATTGACATTACCTCTGGCAGCGGCAGCTACATAATCGAGTGCAGTGATGAGCATATTGCCACAGCCTTTATTAGTGGTAACATAATATCTGTGAATGCGCTGAATGTAGGAGTGGCAACCATCACTGTTTCCGATAAGGTTTCAGGACAGACAGCCTCTATTTTGGTGACGGTGACAGGACAGGCAGACACCCGTGAACTGATGGTCACCAAGACAGTGAACAAAACCGTCTTCTCCATCTACAAGAAAACACTCGACGAGAACGACTACCGCACGAATCCAGACGGCTGGAAGTGCTACCGCTCTGAATTAATATTGGATATCATTAAGGAGGGGAAAACCGAATCGTATGTTGTGGACAACAACATCTATTTGGACAAACAGGATAGCCATCACGGAGGACAGCAGCCTTGCATGTTGCTTGACTTCAACAAAAACATGATTGGAATCTTCTGCAACCCAAAGGGAAGTGGCTACAACTATGAAATGGACGGCTACTTCTATTCTTCCTCCATGGACAATGTCAATTTCTCGAAGGAGACGGTCTTTGAAGGTGCCAATTGGGGATGGTTCCCATATTTCCGTGACTATGGGGATGACAACATCTATCTGTGTAACTTCAGTTATGGCGGATATTTCACCATCTTGGCTGTAAGAGAGAATGGCTCATGGGAGTTATACTATGACAACGATGACATCAGTCCTGAAGCAGCCGAACAGATATGGAAGCGGATTGGCTCCGTGCTGGTTATCGGCAACACACAGGATGAGGATGTAGACGACCGCATCCACACAGTAATTCCAGAAGAGATACGAGATGAAATCGAAGAATACATTCCCATATATGACGGCATGAATCCTCCCAATATCGAGGATGCTTATTTCCTGAGTCCGCAAATCCTAATTGGTTCTTCTCGGAGTTTCGATTATATTGGCAGTGAATATGCTTATGAATATCAGAAATACAGCAATCAGGATATGGCCAACAATACGATAGACATGGTTCGTGTGCAGGGTGACGGTATCGAATGGGCAAAAGGCAGCGGTGCCTTCATCAGTGGCACAGGCAATAATTTCACCATTTATTTCATCATGGAAGGAGAAAGCGATGGCATATGGACCAAAGAAGCCTACATTGTCTCTGGAACAAAGACAGCCTCGGGCATCAAGGATCTAACGTGTGGATTCATCTTGACGGAAAAGGGTGACGACCCTGATGGCAGACTTGTAGATGTCGGGACTTTCCGTTTCTTCACAGACCAAGACGGAATGAGTGAGACCACCTCATGGCCTTATGGCACTCAATATGGCACAAGAAAGCGTGTGAAAGAAAACAGTGACCGCCCAAACTCTCATGAAAAAAGTCATGCAACATTGAAACACCTGAAAAAACCATAAGGGAACGTTTCTGATTGAAGTGTGAACCTCATAACCTTTCGGCCCTCGTGCGCTAACATGGTGTGCGAGGGCTTTTTGATTTTAGTGCGTAGCCATATACCATTTCGTCTGGCTTAGCGTGGCAGCATCGGGGTTGGTACTGGTTTCAGAGGTGGTGATGCCTGAGAAACTGCGGATATCCATCCTTCCCATGTAAGTAGAATAATAAGAATTGGTGCACGCCTTGTAAGGAACAACCAGGGAGAGTTGCTCATGGAAACGAGCCAGAAGTACGCTATCTGGACAGATATGGTCGAAGGTGTCGCCCATGTCGTAGAAGAGCGGTGGGTCGAAACCGTCCATCGACTGGATGCTCTTGCTGGGCGATACAGCATCGCGATAATTGATATTGATGGTCCGTACCACATCTGCCAAAGCCTGTAGTTGGCGGCAGTCGGTGACGGCCACGGTGCCATAGGGAAGGTAGTAGTCGCTATAGAAGTCGAGGAACGCCTCGCACAGTTTCTGGTAATTCACATTGCCCACGAGGTATCGGGCACACTGGTAGTAAGGGAAGCCATAGGCCATGATTTCCGAAGGACAAGCAATGATGTAATCGGTGACCTGGCGCAACTCGTAGGCCACCTCTACCGATGACATGTAGCAGTCGTCGAAGAGGATGTAATCCATGTGGAGCCCTGTGCTGGCAATCGCTTCGGCAAGGGTATGGATTTCTATCTGGAAGGCAGGCACCAGTCCGCCAAACCATCTCGTAATGGGCTTGTCATACGGCATACGGTAAACCGGCAGATGGCTTTGCCCCGTGTCGGCAGGCAACCAAGCCATGCCATGTCCACCGATAATGAGCGAATAGCGCTGTGCCGGCGCATGGTTTCTCAATTCGACGAGCATGTCGCTAAGGTTTTCGCGGAGGGTATAATTAGGATGGGCAACCACTTGGAATGTGTCGCGCACGGCCTTGCCGTTGTCATTCTTTAGTTCCATAAAAATGGCCGTTTTGGCATCTGTGGCAAGACATACCACCACTCTGTCGCCCTGGAGTATTCCTTCGGCGATGGATTTCTCGAAATCCTCGATGTTGGCTTCGAAAAAATCAACCATATTGTTAGACCATGGCATGAACAGCATCACGGTGTGGCGTGTCAAGGGAGGCTCATGTTCAGGGTCGTCATGGCATGCTCCCAACAACACCGCACCCATCAATATCACCATGGGAAAGAAGATTTTCCACAAATATTGAGGCAATTTACGAACTCTATTTTTCCCTATTGTTTTCAAGCGTGTTTGCACGTTTAAATTGCTATAATGTTATCAGTTGTAAATCAGAACTTTATCGCATTTCATTTTCTCGAAAGACAGTTGCCGGCAAGCCTGTCACGATATTTCTGAATAGAGGTGTAAAGTTACGAAAAATCAGGGGAAAACAGAAGTTTTTTCCAAGAAAAATACAGACTAAATCAATTCATCTTTCGTCATCATATTTTGCACATTCCCACTATATTAGTTTGCCTTGCGTCACATTACTTTTTTTGTCACAGATATACAAAAAGTGCTGTTGGGAAGTAATTATTCAGTTGCTATAGGGGTATAAAAATGCTTTTTCTGGCAAAATCTTTTACCGTCAAGGCATCAAAAAAGCCCGCATGGCTGCGGGCTTGTATGGTTGGCTGAACAACGACTTTAGAGGTCGATGTCGGCGATGCCGAGTTCTTCCGCCACTTGTTTCTGGAACACGGTGTCGGCCATCACGGCTTTTCCTATCTCACTGGTTTGAGCAATAGAGTCGAATTGATCAAATAATTTGTCCATGGGCTCCATCTCTTCCATCAGTTTGGCCAGATCGCCAAGGGCAGCAGCGGCTTTTTCGGGGTCGTCGCCCACTTGCTTTTGCATCTCGCCGATTTTCTTGAACATAGGAGCGATAGCGGTCATGGCAGCCTTGATGTTGGTCTTCCAATCGTCGATGGTCCAGTTGGCACTTTCGGCTTTTGCCTTTGCCACGATGTCCTCGAGGCTGGGTGTCTCTGCCACTTGCTCTGTAGCATCGCCCTGAGCGGGTTGATCACTCTTTTCTCTGCAAGACCCCAGGCAGAAAGCCATCATGAGGGCCAGCATTCCGATCCACAAATTTTTCATTTTTTCGTGTAGTTTTTTTAGTTAAACATCGTTGGACTTTCGCTCACCTGTCTTCATTCATTCTTTCATTCTAAAAACGAGCGAAATGCCAACACAATAAAAATCTCAGGACAAAAATAAGACAATATTACCAATCATGCAAGAAAACTGACAAAAAACGAACAAAATATTACAAAAATGATACAAATAGACAAGTTTAAGTATCGCATTTGCTCTTTTTTAGGGAATTAAAGGAAATAAACGTCTTTACCACTGCAGGCGCAGGTGGTGGAGCATGGTGGTGCTTTCGCCACACGACCCCGTATGTTGCAAACAAAAACCGCCATAGGGATTCGGGCCAACAGCGGCCGAGAGGTGCACAGAGGTCTGGAGCGCAGGGTCGGCGGGTGTGGCCAATGGCGTATCGGTAGAGACATCGGCAGTGAGCATGCCTGAGGAATAGTTCACCACGATATGGCAACCCGTTCGGTAGCATACGGCACTTACGGCATTGGTGAGTGGAAGTACCTTGCCATGGTCGTAGCGCACCAGGAGGAAATCCACTGCTTTGGCATATTTTGTGGTGCGGATGATACGGAGGGCATATCCTGTGAGCGTGGACGTATCGAATTTCAGTCCTACGTCCATATACTGCCCGGTGGCGCTGCCAAATCCTTGTCCGGCAGTCTTGGTGGGGTCGGCATCCAGTTCCACCCTCATGCTGCCATAGTCGGCGGCTGGAGGCGTGAACATGAGGCGCGCTCCACGCTGAGCCTGCAGCAGTCCCCACCCCACTGCCCCGTTGAAGCCCTCGCCATATTCCCACATCGGTCGCGAGGGGTCAAACGACCAAGGATACTCCACCGTGTCGGCAGGTTTATAGCCATCGACGGTCCAGAAGCCCTCCTTCACCAATGGCTGCCACTGACAGGGGAAGTCATGGAAATCGGTATCGAGGGAGTGAAGAGGCCCCGCGGTTTTCACTCGCACACCACCTACCGTCAGCATCTCGCCCTTTGCGCTCCGCGCATGAGCAGGGGTGATGGAGGCGAAGAGGAATTTACCTGCATCTGACGCCTTCAGACGATAAGTCTTTTCCGGTGAACGGTGAGAAGAAGCCACAGGGATGGCCGTCTGCGGGTCGTTGGTATCGGCGAGGAGCCATGTCACCACCGACTCGTCGGCATGACCATCCGGCGACAGTTGGTAGCGCAAGGTCGCCACGCCATCACGCACCACTATTTTTGGTTTTCTTTTCAGCGTAGGCGACGGCAAAGCCTTACCTTCGAGGTAGACCTGCATGGCACCCTCCAGTCCGTCGGGGGTAGTTGCCACCACGGTGAAGCGAAGTGGGAGATCCTCATCGTAATCGGAAACAATCCGACAGCCACCATCTTCAACCGACAAAATACATAAATATTTTTCATATCCTTTTTCCACTCGCCACTCCACCTTTGGATGGATATTTTCGCCATATCCCCCGTGCCACATCGCCGTGGCAGAAAGCGCAATCGGCGCATCACCACCACGCATGTCGACTTGGCGGGGCACCACGGAGAGCGTTGTGGGCAGCGGGCGTGCCCCTGCCTGACTCATCGGATGCCATTGGTCGTCGCCCGCCAACAGTCCGTCGACATTATAGCCTTTGTCGGTCTTATAGGCCAATAGCGTTGACTTTCCGTCTAAGCAAACAGATGTCTCGGGATGGTCGCGCTCGATGAGGTAAGGTTTCCCGTTGAACGTCACATTGCTGTAATAGCAGCGCAGCCATGGTGCTGGATAAGCCGTCCATCCCAGATAAGCAGACGTTTGGGTATGGAAGCGACAGTCGACGAGGGTGAGAGCACCCGAAGCCTTGCAGAAATACGACCTATCGTTGTAGCCCATCAAATAGAAATCGCAGTCGAGCATCACCGCCCCCGTCGGTGAAGTGGTATAGAAAGGCTTTTGTCCGTAAAATTCAAAGTCACAATGCACATAAACCCCATTCCCCGTCAAGGCATCATCGGTGCACTCAAAATGGCAATGGTCGAATAAGATGCGGTGGGCGCCATTGAGTGGGTTCATGTTCAGTCTGCTGATGAACCTCACGTTGCGAGCCACTACACGGTCGCCGTGACAATACGCCACATGAGCCTGGGTGATGGCATCGCTGCGCCTCCGCCTACCCAATGTAGGAGAGAGAGGATAGTCGAGGTCGACGTTGCAGTAGTTGCCCATGGTAAGGTTGCTCACCTCCAGTCCGTCGCCATGGAAGTCGAACATGGTGAAATTGCCCACTGCCCCCTGTGTCTGTCCTCTCTGCGAGGCAAGCACCACATTCCTCGGGTCGTGCGAAAGTCCTATGATGTGCAAGTATTGGCAGCGCACCGTCATGCCGAAAGGTTCACGGCCATCCTTCCCCACCGCCACGGCAGGGTCGTCGGGGTCATCAATCCAGTAGACGTTGGGAGCCACATATACCACCATGGGCTCGTTGGCCGTGCCGTCGTGCCATCGCAGCGCCGCCTCCTGAAAAGACCGGCATGCAAAGGGCGACAAGGTGTCGGTGAGGGTAGCGTCTATGAGCAAGTGATGGTCGTCGAGCCGATAGGTCTTCCCGTCGTAGCAGAAGGAGCCGGCACCGGTCATCACTACAGGATTCTCAGGGTCGAGAGGGGCATTAAGGGATTGGCCATACCCTTTCATGCCGCACATGGCAAATGCTGTCGTAGCCGTCAGCAACAGCCACGAGAGAACCTTCTTCTGGAAAAACATGATAATTGGTTTTGGGGATTATTCCTTTGGATTGAGGTGGCTCGACATGATCTTTCCCACGTCGCCCGTAGGCATATTCATCACCTCGGGATGCTCGGCGATGAAAGTGTCGATATGGCGGATACGCTTCTCCTCAAGAATCTCATCGACAGCGATGAGGATACCTGTCTCCTCCACGTCGCCGAAGCCGTCGTTGATGGCGGTGCCAAACATCTTCATCGTGGGGCTCAGTCCCATGTATGCATTGACGAGCGGCGGGATATTGATGCCCAGTTTGCGTATCTCGGCATTGAGAATCTTGTAGTCCTCCTTCAGAGAGTCCTCGCAGAGGATGCTGGCCAGTTCCTTCGGGTCGGCCTCTATCTGCAACGGGTTCATGGGGATGATGAGGTTCTCCTTGTCGCCGAAATGCTTGTTGAGGAAATAGAGAATCATATCGCGTCCTTTCCTCACATACGAGGGATACATCGTCATTTTGCCGAAGAAATACTTCACGCTGGGCATGATGACGGTGAGCGCGCCAAGGCCATCCCACAGGTTGTCGAGGGCGAAGAGGCTCTTGGATCCCCGCTTGCTGCTCTGATAAGGTATGGTGACATACGACCGAGCCAGTTCCACGGTCTGTGGCAAATACTCCTTGATAAACTTCTCCGAGAAATGGAACATGTGGCTTGTGGCGAGGATGGGCTGTCCCTGGCTGTCGAAGTCCACCTCGTTGCCCAGTTTGTAGCGGTACCCACCGATAATCTCCTGCTCCTCGGGATTCCACACCAGGAGTTGCTTGTAGCAGTTGTCCATCAGGTCGAACTCATCGAGGTCGAGTTCCTTGCCCGTTCCTCCTCCCGCTGCCCTGAACACTTCTTCGCGCTGGCGTCCGATCTCCCTCACCACGTTGGGGGAGTCGTGGATGTCGACGATATAAATCTGATTATGGCTCTTGTTGGTCATCCTCAGACGCTTGTCTGGAGTAAGTTCACTGAGCAACAGTTCCTTGTCTACGGGGGGTATTATAGGTTGTTCCATGGAGATAGGATTGATAGGATGGTCTATGATGTTATAGGCTGTAAACTTGATCTTGCACGTATTGTGCCCACTGGGCCGGAGTCCGCGATTTGTCGAAAGTCTGCCAACTGATGGGCTTGCCGATGCTCACCTTGAAGGTCTGGTGAGCGTTCTTGTACATCTCATCGACAAGGAAGAGCATGGCTACATTGAACTTCAGGCCGAGTCGCTTGCAGATGTTGGCGATGCGGTAGAACCGCTCCGAGTTTCTGCCACTGAAATGGATGGGCACCACATCGCGCTGGGTCTCGATGCTCTTGGAGATGAACGTCTTCTTCCAAGCCAGGTCGCGTATCACGCCATTGGTCTTGCGAGAGCAGAGTCCGGCGGGGAACATCAGGATGTGGTTGTCGCTGGCAAAGCCCGCCTTCACCATCGCAGGGAAATTGCGGCTCTGACTTCCCGTCTTGTTGATGGGAATGCACAGCGGTGCCAGGCCGGGGAGGTTCATCAGCAGGTCGTTGACGAGATAGCGGAACCGCCCGTCGTAATGCCGCCCGATGATGGCACCGAGCGCCACGCCATCCTCCCCGCCGAGCGGATGGTTGCTCACGAAGGTATAGAGCCGGCCGTCGTTCTTGTCGGGGAAGTTTTCCTCACCCTCCACTTCAAGGGTCATGTCGAGATATTTCACACATTCCTCAAGCCATTCCACGCCTTTCTTGTCGCGGCTCTCCCATAGAAACCTGTTCACCTCGTCCTGATGCACGATGTGCTTGAGCCAACTGCGCACGAAAGAGGGCACCATGCCCGCCTTCTTGCCCATCTTGCTGTTGAGTATGTCATCAATGTCTATGGTTTTCTCTATTATCTCGGCCATTTAGCAATAAAGTCTAATATTCTGCAAAAATAATCCATCTTTTTCAAATAACTTCCTTTTTTGATGAAAAATGTTCCATTATCCCTAAAAAACAAACTTTTTTCTCAGTTTTCGGGATAGATAAGTTACATTTAGACACTCTTATTTTTTGGACAAGCATTACCACGACCACTCTTCAGAAAACGAAAAAAGAGGAGGAAAAAATATTTTTTAAAAATAATGTGGGGGATTGTGGGGGATTGTGGGGAAAAATATGTAATTTTGAAGCCGAAAAAAAGAATTCAGCCTCGTGCGACTATTAGGAAACATAGAAGCCCGTACCGACTCGAAAGGGAGAGTGTTTCTGCCGGCAGCATTCAGGAAAGTGCTGCAGGTGGACGGAGAGACCTGTCTCGTGCTCCGCCGCGATGTGTTCCAGCCCTGCATCACGATATACCCTGAAGCAGCATGGAATGCGCTGATGGACAGCGTGAGACAGCGCATCGACCCGTGGAATCCCCGCCATATGCAAGTCTACCGGCAGTTGCTCTCCGATGTAGAAATTGTAAGTCAGGACAGTGGGGGCCGCATACTGATGCCAAAGCGCTTCCTTGAAAGTGCCGGCATCAGCCAGGGCATCCGCTTCATCGGCATGGGTGACTATATCGAGGCATGGAGCAGTGAGCATACCAAAGAGCCGTTTATGGCGCAGGAGGAGTTCAGGCAAGAACTGGAGCACCTGATGCGCACCACTGACGACAACAGGGTGGAGGAACGATGATGGAAGAGACCTACCACGTGCCCGTATTGTTGGAGGAGAGCATCGCCGGCCTCAACATCCGTCAGGATGGCACCTATGTCGACGTGACATTCGGCGGCGGCGGCCACAGCAAGCGGATACTGCAGTCGCTGGGCGACGGCGGGCGCCTGTTTGGCTTCGACCAGGATGCCGACAGCGAGAGTCACATCCCCGACGACAAGCGGTTTTGTTTCGTAAGGAGCAACTTCCGCTACCTCGCCAACTGGATGCGCTATTATGGCATCGACCATATCGACGGTTTGTTGGCCGACCTTGGCGTGTCGAGCCATCATTTCGACGACGAGAGCCGCGGTTTCTCGTTCAGGTTTGACTCACCCCTCGACATGCGGATGAACAAGAGCGCGCGCCTCAATGCCGCCGATGTGGTGAACACCTACGGCGAAAAGCAGTTGGCCGACATCTTCTACCTATATGGCGAGTTGAAGAACGCCCGCCGCCTGGCGGCAGCCATCGTGAAGGCCCGTGCCGAGGCCCCCATCCTCACCACCCAGGCTCTTGCCAATCTCACTGGGCGCCTCTTCCCCCGAGAGCGAGAGAAGAAGGAAGTCACCAAACTGTTTCAGGCACTCCGCATTGAGGTGAACCACGAGATGGAGGCTCTCACCGAGATGCTCTCTGCCGCCACCACGCTGCTGGGCAGCGGTGGCAGACTGGTGGTCATCACCTACCACAGCCTGGAAGACCGCATCGTGAAGAACATGATGAAGAGCGGCAATGTGGGTGGCACGGTGACCCAAGACTTCTTCGGCCGTGTGGAGACTCCCTTCACACTGGTCAACAACAAGGTGATCGTGGCCGGTCCCGAAGAACTGCAAGACAACCCGAGGAGCAGGAGCGCGAAACTGAGGATTGCGGAGAAGAAATGACCCGAGAAGAGAAGGATTGAGAGGAAATGAACTGAGAAGAAAAGAATTGAGAGGAAATGAAGAGAAGAGAGGAAAACATCGACCCCGAAGAGGAACAGGAGATGACATTAGAGCCTGAAGAAGGAGACAATCCTGTAGTAGAAGAAGAACAAGGCGAAGCCAAAGAGCAAGTCCATCCCAGCCTGAAGGAAGTGATCAAGGAGAAAGCACGCGAAGACGAGCAGCCTTTCTCCTCCACTTTCTCGTTGCGTACCATTCTTGGCGGCGACATTCTCAACACGCAGGCTATCCGCAAGCAGATTTGGCTCTTCCTGCTGATTACCGTCTTTGCCGTGTTCTACATTTCGAACAGGTATAGTTGCCAAAAGCAACAGATAGAAATCGACCGTCTCACCAAAGAACTCAAGACCTCGAAATACAAGACCCTGTCGCTCTCCAGCATCCTCACAGAGCGGTGCCGGGAGAGCCATGTGGTGGAATTGCTGCGTGCCAATAACGACAGCACCATCCACCCCGCCGACCAACCACCCTATATCATCATGACACCAAGATAACGAGAAATGAGCAAGTTCGACAACAACAAGACGATACCCCGCTACTCCTTCATCGCCATCATCATCACCCTGATAGGCGTCTTGGTACTGGTAAAGGCTCTCTATATCATGACCGCCAAGCACGACTACTGGATGGATGTGGCGAAGAAGCAGAAACTCGACAGTCTGGTGGTGAAGCCCAACCGTGGCAACATCCTCAGCGACGACGGCGAACTGATGGCCAGTTCGCTGCCCGAATATAAGATGTTCATGGACTTCAAGGTAGGTGGAGAGAAGAAGGACTCGCTATGGCGCGAGAAGGTGGACAGCATCTGCATGGGGCTGCACGAGATTTTCCCGGAGAAGTCGGCAGAGGAGTTCAAGGCCGACCTGGAGAAAGGCCATGCGAAGATGAGCCAGAACTGGCCTATCTGGCCCAAGCGCGTAGACTACAACACTTTCGTGAAAGTGAAGCAATTGCCCATCTTCAACATGCCCAAGTTGCGTGGCGGATTCCACTATGAAGAGAACAACGCCCGCCGCAGGCCCTTCGGCACCCTTGCCCAACGAACCGTCGGCGACATGTATGGTGCCAAAGACACCGCCCGTTTCGGACTGGAACTGTCGTTTGACTCCATCCTCCGCGGCAAGACCGGCATCACCCACAAACGCAAGGTGATGAACAAGTTTCTGAGTTTCGTCGACATCCCACCCACCGACGGTGACGACATACAGACCACCATCAACGTGCAGATGCAAGACATTGCCGAGAAGGCGGTGGAAGAGGAACTGAAACTGATCAATGGCGACGTTGGCGTAGCCATCGTGATGGAAGTGGCCACAGGCGACGTGAAAGCCATCGTCAACCTTGAGAAATGCGGCGACGGCCAGTATCGTGAGCGCCGCAACCATGCTGTCTCCGACCTACTTGAGCCAGGGTCGGTGTTCAAGACGGCATCGGTGATGGTAGCCCTCGACGACGGGTTGGTAGACACCGCCCACAGGGTGAACACCGGCAACGGCCAGATGATGATGCATGGCGCACAGATGAACGACCACAACCGTGCCTCTGGCGGCTACGGCACCATCTCGCTCGGACGTGCGCTGCAAGTGAGTTCCAACATCGGCATCAGCAAGGTCATCGACGAATGCTACAAGAGCAATCCCGAGCGCTATGTCGACGGTCTCTACCGCATAGGCATTGCCGAAGACCTGCAAGTGCCCATCACCGGTTCCACCCCGCCACGCATCAGGAAGCCTCAGAAAAACTCCCACGGCAATTACACCAACTGGAGTCTTACCACCCTGCCATGGATGAGTATCGGCTATGAGACCCAGGTACCGCCCATCTCTACGCTGACTTTCTACAACGCCATTGCCAACAACGGCAAGATGATGAAGCCACGCTTCGTCACCCGTGTGCTCCGCGAGGGTCAGGTTATCGCCGAATATCCCCCTGTGGTGCTCCGCCACCAAATTTGCAAGCCCTCCACACTCGCCCAGATACAAGACCTGCTGTGCAAGGTGGTGACAAACGGCACGGGAAAGAAAGCCAAGTCGGAGTCGTTTCTCGTGGCAGGAAAGACCGGAACAGCACAAATCTCCAAGGGCCGTGGAGGATACAAGTCGGGCGTCATGCACTACCTCGTGAGTTTCGTGGGCTACTTCCCCGCCGATGCCCCGCGCTACAGTTGCATCGTCTGCCTGCAGAAAGCAGGACTCCCCGCTTCGGGAGGTACGATGAGCGGATGGGTGTTCCACAACATCTCGGAAGGCGTGATGGCCCACAACCTCAACATGGACATCTCCAACGCACGCGACTCCCTGCAGGAGCGGAGGCCGAAAGCCATGAGCGGCGACCTGAAAGCCGCCAGCATGGTATTGGGACACCTGGGATTCGACACTCAGCGCCAATGGGGCGACAACAACAGCGACCAGTCGTTCTGGGGTTCGGTGGCACTCGGTGGCACACAATACATCCTCAAGCAGAAGGAAAAAGAATCGGACAACATCGTGCCCAACGTACGGGGGATGGGAGCCCGCGATGCCATCTACCAGATGGAGCGCCGTGGCATCAAGACCAAGGTAGTGGGGCGCGGTAAGGTGAGAAGCCAGAGCCTTGCCCCCGGCGAGAAGGTCGTGCGCGGCTCCGTGTGCACCCTTACAATGCAATATCAATAACGCTATATACATACATTATGACATTAAGCGACATCATCAAAGACATCAAGACCGTAGGCATACATGGAGATGCCGGCATCGAGATAACCGGGATAGACATCGACTCACGACAAGTGGCGCCGGGACATCTCTTCGTGGCCATCAAGGGCACACAGGTTGACGGACACCAGTTCATCGCCAAGACCATTGCCGCCGGTGCCGCCGCCGTGATGTGCGAGCGGCTTCCCGAACAGCCTGCGCCAGGTGTCACCTTCGTCGAGGTGGCGTCGACAGAAGCGACAGTAGGCAAGGCCGCCACGAAATTCTTTGGCGACCCCTCACGACACCTTCAACTCGTCGGAGTGACCGGCACCAACGGCAAGACGACCATTGCCACCTTATTATATAATATGTTCCGCCGTTTCGGACACAAGTGCGGACTCCTCTCCACGGTGTGCAACTACATCGACGGAGAGCCAGTGGCAGCCAGCCATACCACCCCCGACCCCATCCAACTCAACAAGTTGCTGGCCCGCATGGTAGAAGCCGGATGCGAATATGTGTTCATGGAATGCAGCAGTCATGCCATCCACCAGCACCGCATCGGAGGCCTGCTCTTCGCCGGAGGAATCTTCACCAACCTTACCCGCGACCATCTCGACTACCACAAGACTTTCGAGAACTACCGCGACGCGAAGAAAGCCTTTTTCGACAGTCTGCCCAAGAGCGCCTTTGCCATCACCAACGCCGACGACAAGAACGGTGCGGTGATGGTGCAGAACACCAAGGCACGCGTGAAGACCTACTCCACAAGGGGCATGGCCGACTTCAGGGCGCGCCTGTTGGAATGTCACTTTGAGGGGATGTATCTCGAGGTCGACGGACGCGAGGTGGGCGTGCAGTTTATCGGGAAATTCAACGTGAGCAACCTCCTCGCCGTTTATGGCGCGGCAGTGATGCTCGGCAAGGCCCCAGAAGACATCCTTCTGATAATGAGCACATTGAAGAGTGTGAGTGGACGTCTGCAACCCGTACACTCGCCAGAAGGCTACACCGCCATTGTAGACTATGCCCACACGCCCGATGCGCTGGAGAACGTGCTCAACGCCATCCATGAGGTGCTCGACGGCAAAGGACAGGTCATCACCGTCTGTGGTGCAGGAGGCAACCGCGACAAGGGCAAGCGTCCGCTGATGGCCCAGGAGGCCGTGCGCCAGAGCGACCGTGTGATTATCACGAGCGACAACCCCCGTTTTGAAGAGCCCCAGTCGATTATCGACGACATGCTTTCCGGCCTCACTCCACAGCAGAAGAACAAAGTGCTGTCGATTGTCGACCGGCGCGAGGCCATCCGCACCGCCTGCATGCTGGCGAAGAAAGGCGACGTGATACTCGTGGCGGGGAAAGGCCATGAAGACTACCAGGAGATAAAAGGCGTGAAGCACCATTTCGACGACCGCGAGGAACTCGAGCGCATCTTCGCCACCCAACAGGCATGAGAACGGCATACACCATACACCATAAATAAAACCAACAAGAAATGCTATACTATATCTTCAGATTTCTCGAGCAGTTTGACATCCCTGGCGCCCATATGTGGCACTACATCTCGTTCAGGGCACTGCTCGCACTGATTCTCTCGCTGCTCATCTCGGCATGGTTTGGCGAGAGGTTCATCAAGTTTATGAAACGCCGCAATATCTCGGAAACCCAACGCGACGCCTCCATCGACCCCTTCGGCGTGCAGAAGAAAGGAGTGCCCACCATGGGAGGCATCATCATCATGGTGTCTATCCTCGTGCCGATATTGCTCTTCGGACGAATGCGCAACATCTACCTTATCCTGATGATTGTCACCACCGTGTGGTTGGGATTCCTCGGTTTCCTTGACGACTACATCAAGATTTTCAAGAAGAACAAGGAAGGTCTGAAAGGAAAATACAAGATTGTGGGACAACTGAGCATAGGACTCATCGTAGGACTCGTGCTATGGGCCAGTCCTGACGCCAAGATCCATGAGAGCGTGAAGGCCGAAGCGGGTTCTGAGCATGCCACCATCTTGAAATCCGAACCGGTGAAGTCGCTCAAGACCACCCTGCCGTTCATCAAGAACCACAACCTCGACTACTCCGAGGTCATGGGGTTCATGGGTGAGCACAAAACCGCGGCAGGATGGGTGCTCTTCGTCATCATGACCATCCTGGTGGTTACCGCGGTGAGCAACGGCGCCAACCTCAACGACGGCATGGACGGCATGTGCGCCGGCAATTCCGCCATCATCGGCGTGGCACTCGGCATCTTCGCCTATGTGAGCAGCCACATCGAATATGCCGCATACCTCGACATCATGTATATACCCGGGTCACAGGAACTGGTGGTGTTTATCTGCGCCTTCATCGGTGCCATGGCTGGATTCCTGTGGTATAACGCCTACCCCGCACAAATCTTCATGGGCGACACGGGGTCGCTCATGACAGGCGGCATCATCGGCGTTTGCGCCATCATCATCCACAAGGAACTGATGTTGCCCATCCTCTGTGGCATCTTCTTCGTAGAAAGCCTGAGCGTGATGGTGCAGACGGGATACTTCAAGTATCGCAAGCGCAAAGGCGAAAGGGTGAGGATTTTCCGTGCCGCCCCCATCCACGACAACTTCAGGAAACTCGACAGCCAACTCGACCCCACCAGCCGATATATCCTGAAAGGCTGGCCCCAGCGGCAGTTTCATGAGTCGAAAATCACCGTAAGGTTCTGGATTACCACCATCATCCTGGCTGCACTGACCATCATTACGCTGAAGATAAGGTAACTGAAGATTGGTACTGTGCCGAAGACGCTCACACTCGGCATACTAAAAGCAGACGTCTGTCTGCACTTGCATCATCGCAATTTAGAATATCAAGGGGAGTTGAAGGAACATATGAATAGCGAAAGACAAGATGGCTCCCATAAAAATGATTGATTATAACTGATTGGAAATGAATAGAATTGTTGTTTTGGGCGCGGCTGAAAGTGGAGCCGGCGCCGCCGTATTGGCAAAGAAAGAAGGATTCGACGTGTTTGTCTCAGACATGTCGCTGATCAAGGACAAATACAAGTTGCTGCTCGACAGCCATGGCATAGCATGGGAAGAGGGCCAGCACACCGAGGAGAAAATCCTCAATGCCGACGAGATTATCAAGAGTCCCGGCATACCCAACAATGCCCCTATTGTGGAGAAAGCCATAAGCAAGGGCATCCACATCATCAGCGAGATAGAGTTTGCCGGTCGCTACACAAATTCCAAGATGATATGCATCACAGGAAGCAACGGCAAGACCACCACCACGTCGCTGATATACCATATCTTCAAGTCGGCAGGTTATGATGCCGGACTGGCAGGCAACATCGGGCGGAGCCTGGCGCTGCAAGTGGCTGAGGATCCCCATGAATACTACATCATCGAACTCAGTTCGTTTCAACTTGACAACATGTATGACTTCCGCGCCGACATCGCCATTCTGCTGAACATCACCCCCGACCACCTCGACCGTTACGACAACTGCATGCAGAACTACGTCGACTCGAAGATGCGCATCATACAAAACCAGACCAGCGACGACAGTTTCATCTACTGGAACGACGACCCCATCATCAAGCGCGAGTTGCAGAAATACGACATCAAGGCCATACAGTATCCCTTTTCCGAACTGAAGGGCAACGGTGCCATCGGCTATATCGAGGAAGGGCAATACTGCCTGGAGAAACCCACTCCCTTCAACATGGAACAAGAAGAGTTGAGCCTTACCGGCCGACACAACATCTACAACTCTCTCGCCGCCGGACTGGCCTCCAACATCGCCGGCGTGAAAAAGGAAATGATACGCAAGAGTCTCGGCGACTTCCCCGGTGTGGAGCACCGTCTGGAACGCGTGGCCACCGTGCGTGGCGTGACCTATGTCAACGACTCCAAGGCCACCAATGTCGATGCCTGCTGGTATGCGCTTGAAAGCATGACCTCGCCCACCGTGCTCATCATCGGCGGCAAGGACAAAGGCAACGACTACAACGCCATCAAGGACCTGGTGAAGGAGAAATGCCGTGCGCTCGTATACCTCGGTGCCGACAACGCCAAGTTGCATGCCTTCTTCGACGGCATGGGCATCACCGTGCGCGACACCCACAGCATGGCCGACTGCGTGGCTGCCTGCTACGAACTGGCAGAGCCCGGCGACACCGTGCTGCTCAGTCCCTGCTGCGCCAGTTTCGACCTCTTCAAGAACATGGAAGACCGCGGCGAACAGTTCAAGACCCTCGTCAGGAACCTGTGACATGCTGACTGAAAAACCGGGCCATGCCCGATGAAAAATGAGAATTGATTTCGGCTGTCAAGCCATACTATAAGACCATTACGCAACACATGAGAATATCCATCGGCAATATCTTCAAGGGCGACAAGGTGATCTGGATGATTTTCTTCTTCCTCTGCATCATCAGCATCATGGAAGTGTTCAGTTCCAGCAGTTCGCTCACCTACGACAAGAGCAGTTACTGGGGTCCCGTGATCAAGCACGTGGGCATCCTTCTCGCTGGCATCTTCGTGATGATCATCGTGCAAAACATCGACTGCAAATACTTCAAGGTCGCCACGCCCTTCCTCCTCATCCTGTCGGCTTTCACCCTGATATGGGTGCTGGTGGCAGGACAGGCCACCAACGGCGCACAACGGTGGATCAGCCTCTTCGGCATACAGTTTCAGCCCTCTGAAATCGCCAAGGGCACCATCGTGCTCTCCGTGGCGCAGATTCTCAGTGCCATGCAGACAGAGACGGGAACCGAGGAAAACACGTTCAAATATGTGCTTACCGTATCGGTGCCCCTCACGATTCTCATCATGTTTGAGAACCTCTCCACTGCCATCCTCATCGGTTTCGTGGTAGTGGGCATGATGTTCTATGGTGGAGTGGCCCTCCACAAGATAGGCAGACTCGTAGGCGGAGTGGCCCTCGTGGGCGTTGTCGGTCTGGCTATCATCATGCTCATAGGCAAAACCGAGGATAAGCCCAACGACAAGAACAACCTCACCGAGCAGGTGGTAAAGGCCGAGGAGTCGCCCTCGATGTTAGAAAAGGTTTTCCACCGTGCCGGCACATGGAAAGGCCGCGTGCTCAAGTTCATCAGCAACGACGAAGTGGCACCCGAGGAATTCGACCTCGACAACGACTCACAGATAGGTCATGCCAACATCGCCATCGCCTCGTCGGAAATAGTGGGTAAAGGTCCCGGCAACTCCGAAGAGCGCGACCTGCTGCCACAAGCCTTCTCCGACTTTATCTACGCCATCATCATCGAGGAACTTGGGTTGGCTGGCGGCATCTTCGTGATGTTTCTATATATCTTCCTGCTCTGGAGGGCGGGCCGCATTGCCGACCGTTGTGTCAACAACTTCCCTGCCTTCCTGGTGATGGGTCTGGCACTCCTGCTTGTGTGCCAGGCAATGTTCAACATGATGGTGGCTGTGGGCATGGCACCGGTGACAGGCCAGCCGCTGCCACTCATCAGCAAAGGCGGTACATCGACCATCATCAACTGCATGTTCGTCGGGGCAATACTCAGCGTGAGCATCTCGGCGAAGAAAAAAACAGTGGAGAAATAGGAACAAAAAGGGAGTTGAAGAGACATGTGTAACGCATTCTTTGAAGAGAATGACGTGGAGTAAAAAGGAGTTAGAAGGACGCATGTGTCGCGAATCTTGAACAGAAGAAAAAAAGAATAAAAAATGGCCTAAAATCTTTCAACGAAATTTGTGCAAAGCGAAAAAAAACCTTACCTTTGCATGGAAATGTTGAAGTGGACTAACACAAGGCACAGCAAGCATGCTTGATTCTGTGCCATGTTTGTATTGCACTAACACCAAAACAAATGAAAACGAGCGAATTACGAGTCATTATCAGCGGAGGAGGCACAGGGGGACACATCTTCCCTGCCATCTCCATTGCTGATGCCATCAAGATGAAACGGCCCGATGCCCAGATTCTCTTCGTAGGGGCAGAAGGACGCATGGAGATGCAGCGCGTGCCCGCCGCAGGATATGACATCAAGGGTCTGCCTATTTGCGGTTTCGACCGCAAGCACCTGCTGCGCAATGTCGCAGTGCTCTACAAGATATGGAAGAGCCAACGCCTGGCCAAGCAAATCATCCGCGAGTTCCGCCCCATGGTGGCAGTGGGCGTGGGTGGCTATGCCAGCGGTCCCACACTTAACAAATGCGCCGACATGGGTATCCCGTGCCTCATCCAGGAGCAGAACTCCTATGCCGGTGTCACCAACAAGTTGCTGGCCAAGAAAGCCCGCAAGATCTGCGTGGCCTACGAGGGCATGGAGCGGTTCTTCCCCGCCGACAAACTGGTGCTCACGGGAAATCCCGTGCGCCAGTCGCTCCTCGACAGTCCGCTCAGCCGTGCTGAGGCCTGCAAGGCCATGGGGCTCGACCCCGACAAGAAGACCATCCTCATCGTTGGTGGCAGCCTGGGAGCCAGGACCATGAACGAGAGCGTGCTCCAGCATCTCGATGAATTGGAGCAATCGGGTGTGCAGGTAATGTGGCAAACCGGCAAGTACTACCACGAGGACATCCAGCGACAGTTGGCTGCCCACCACCCCATCACCACGCTGAAGGTCACCGACTTCATCAGCGACATGGGCACCGCCTACCGCGCCGCCGACCTTGTGGTGAGCCGCGCCGGCGCCAGCAGCATCTCGGAGTTCTGCCTCATCGGCAAGCCCGTGATTCTCGTGCCTTCACCCAATGTGGCAGAAGACCACCAGACGAAGAATGCCATGGCCCTGGTCAACAAAGACGCCGCTCTCATGGTGAGCGACGCCGAGGCCCCCGCCAAACTCATCTCGCTGGCCCTTGCCACGGTGACCGACGAGTCGCGGCTGCTCGCCCTCGGCACCAACGTGAAAAAGATGGCATTGCCCGACTCGGCAAACATTATCGCCGACGAAGTGATAGAAATGGCTACACAATTCTCTCAATAGTGTAAAGGGATGAAAGCAACAGATATCAAATCGGTATATTTCGTGGGAGCCGGTGGCATCGGCATGAGTGCCATCGCCCGATACTTCCTGCACAAAGGCATCTTCGTGGCGGGCTACGACAAGACCCCGTCGGCCCTTACCGCCCGTCTGGAGGAAGAAGGCATGCGCATCCACTATGACGACAACGCCGCACTCATCCCCGATGAATGCCGCAACGCCAATACCACGCTGGTTGTCTACACCCCAGCCATCCCCGACGACCACAGCGAGATGGCCTATTTCAGGCAAGGTGGCTTCGAGATGCAGAAACGCGCCCAGGTTCTCGGCACCCTCACACGCTCCCACAAGGGGCTGTGCGTAGCCGGCACACACGGCAAGACCACCACCTCGTCGATGTGCGCCCATATCATGCACCAAAGCAGTAACGACTGCAATGCCTTCCTCGGAGGCATCACCAAGAACTATGGCACCAACTATATCCTCTCCGACAGCGACTATGTCGTCATCGAGGCCGATGAGTATGACCGCTCCTTCCACTGGCTCCGTCCATGGATGACCGTCATTACCTCTACTGACCCCGACCATCTCGACATCTACGGCACGAAAGAAGCCTACCTGGAGAGTTTCCGCCATTACACCACGCTCATACAGCCCGGTGGCGCACTCATCATCCACCGCGGACTGGAGATGCAGCCACAGGTGGGAGAAGGCGTAAGGGTATACGACTACAGCCGCGACGAGGGCGACTTCCATGCCGAGAACATCGTCATCGACAACGGTGAGATTACCTTCGACTTCATCTCACCCATCGAGCGGGTAGACCATGTGAGTCTGGGGCAACCCATACCCATCAACATCGACAATGCCGTGGCCGCCATGGCCATGTCGCAACTTTGCGGGTGCACTGCCAGCGAACTGCGCGACGCCATGGCCACCTATAGTGGTGTGGACCGTCGCTTCGACTTCAAGTTGAAAGACGACCGCCACGTGGTGCTGAGCGACTACGCCCATCACCCACAGGAGATTTACCAGAGCGCGAAAAGCATTCGCGAACTCTACCGCCACCGCAAGGTGACGGCAATGTTCCAGCCCCACCTTTACACCCGCACACGCGACTTCTACAAGGAGTTTGCCGACAGTCTGAGTCAACTCGACGAGGTGGTGCTCTGCGACATCTACCCTGCCCGTGAACTCCCTATCCCCGGCGTGACGTCGCAACTCATCTACGACAACCTCCGCCCTGGTATCCAGCGTACGATGATACACAAGGAAGACGTGCTCGACTACGTGCGCAGCCGCGACTTCGACGTGCTGCTCGTACTGGGTGCCGGTGACCTCGACAACTACGTCGACCAGATGGCCGACATCATCAAAGCGAAATAAGAGAGAACCATGTACGTGAACTGGAAAAAAACGGCTATTGTGGCCCTCGACCTGGTGCTTGCAGCATACATCGTGATGGCCATGACCTCCTTCAACAAGCCCGACCTCTCCAATCGGGTGTGCAAGAAGGTGAGCATCACCGTGGCCGACAGCGACTCCAGTGGTTTTCTCAGCGCAGGCGAGATCAAACACATCCTCACCGCCAAGCACCTCTATCCCGACGGGAAGAGCGTCGACCTGGCCGACTTGCGCAAGATAGAGAGCACCCTCGAAGAGCATATGCTCGTCAAGGATGCAGAATGCTACATGACCCAGGATGGTCTTGTGGGCATCACAGTGAGTCAGAAACTGCCGATGCTCAGGGTGAAGGCCGACAATGGCGAAGACTATTACATCGACGACGAGGGGCGCATTATGAGCAACGGCTCCTACGCCTCCGACCTCATTGTCGCCACCGGCAATATCAGCAATTGGTATGCCCAGAACTACATCCAGGTGGTGGCAAAGTGGATTTCCGACCATGAACTGTGGCGCAACCAGATTGTGCAACTCAACGTGCTTCCCGACAAAAGCCTGGAAATAGTGCCCCGTATCGGAGGGCACGTGGTGTGCCTGGGACAGTTGCCGGAACGGTCGGACAAGGTTCGCCGCGAGCGCGACATCAACCAGTTCCTCGACACCAAACTGACCCGTCTCGACAAGTTCTACCGCTACGGTCTCAACGAGATAGGTTGGAACAAATACTCCTACATCGACATCGAGTTCGACAACCAGATTATCTGCAGGAAGAACAAGAAGGGCAAAGACGACGACCACGAGGAGACGGAGGCCGGCGAGAAAGCCCCGCAAACATGACAACCATCAACGACAAACCCATAAGAAATCCAAAATATAACAAACAATATGGCAGCAAAAGAATTCATAGTAGCTATTGAATTGGGCTCTTCGAAAATCACCGGCATCGCCGGTAAGAAGAGCATGGACGGCAGCATTCAGGTGCTCGCCGTTGTGAGGGAGGACGCCACATCGTGCATCCGCAAGGGTGTGGTCTTCAACATCGACAAGACCAGCATCTGTCTTACCAACATCATCAAGAGACTCAAGACGATGTTGAAATCTGAAATCTCACGCGTATACGTCGGCATGGGCGGACAGTCCATCCGCAGCATCAGGAACACCATCGTAAAGACATTGCCCGAAGACTCCGTGGTAACACAAGACATCATCAACGAGTTGATGGACAACAACCGCAGCATGCAATATCCCGACCTCGAGATCCTGGATGCTGCCACACAGGAATACAAGGTGGGCACACAACTCCTCACCGAACCCGTGGGTGTGCAGTGCAACAAACTCGAGGGCAACTTCCTCAACATCCTCTGCCGCAAGGCCTTCTTCCGCAACCTGAACAAGTGCTTCGAGAATGCCAATATCACCATTGCAGAACTTTACCTCGCCCCCATCGCACTGGCCCACAGTGTGCTCACTGAGGTGGAGAAACGCACCGGTAGCCTGCTCGTAGACCTCGGTGCCGATACCACCACCGTCTCCGTCTACTACAAGAACATCCTCCGCCACCTTGCTGTTATCCCTCTGGGAAGCAACAACATCACCAAGGACCTTGCCACCGAACTGCAAGTGGAGGAGAAGGACGCCGAGACCATGAAACTCAACTACGCCCAGGCCTTCACCGACACCAACGAGATTGAGGAAGACAAGAAATACCGCATCGACGACGAGCGTTCCGTCGCACAGCAGAAGTTCGTCGACATCGTTGAAGGCCGCGTCAACGAAATCATCCAGAACGTATGGTATCAGGTGCCCAGTGAGTATAAGAACAAACTCATGGGCGGCATCGTGCTCACCGGTGGCGGTTCGAACATGAAGAAAATCAAGGAAGCCTTCACCAACATCACCGAAGTGGGCAAGATACGCATCGCCAATACCGTTACCCAGAACGTCACCTCCACCGACAAGGACGTGAACGCCCATAACGGGATGATGAACACCGCTCTCGGACTCCTCGCCAAAGGCGACCTCAACTGTGCCGGCCAGCCCATCACGAAGACCGACCTCTTCGGTGAGCAAGCAGCCGCCACCCCAGCCACCGATGCTGGCAAGACCTTCCGCAATCCTGGCGAGACCAAGCCCGGTCAGGTGCTCACCGCCAAGGAGAAGGAAGCCATCGAGGAAGACCGTCGCCGCAAACTTGAGGAAGAACGCCGCAAGGCCGAACTTGAGGACGAACGCCGCCAACAGAGAGAGAGAGAAGACGAAGGCAAGAGTTTCTTCGACAAGATCAGGAAGCAGGGAAAGGACTTCTTCTCGAAACTCATCTCCGAGGAGACCACCGACGACGATACGAAATAAGCCACAAAGAGGAAAGAACAAAACAGTCGCACCAATAAAACGATACAAATATGTCAAACGACCGCAATAAATCACAAGGCCTCGAATTCGAAGACCTGCCAAAAGAGAACAGCATCATTAAAGTCATCGGTGTGGGTGGCGGTGGAGGCAACGCCGTGAACCACATGTACAAGGAAGGCATCCACGATGTCACCTTCGTGCTCTGCAACACCGACCGTCAGGCGCTCAACGACTCCCCCGTTCCCGTACACCTGCAGTTGGGTACTGAAGGTCTGGGAGCAGGCAACAAGCCCGAGCGCGCACGTGCCGCTGCCGAAGAGAGTGAAGGCGCGCTGAAGCGCATGCTCGACGACGGCACGAAGATGGCGTTCATAACCGCCGGCATGGGTGGTGGCACCGGCACCGGTGCTGCTCCCGTCATCGCCCGCGTGTCGAAAGAACTGGGCATCCTCACAGTGGGTATCGTCACCATCCCCTTCCGTTTCGAAGGCAAGAAGAAGATTGACCAGGCTCTCGACGGCGTGGAGGAGATGTCGAAGCATGTCGATGCCCTCCTCGTCATCAACAACGAGCGCCTGCGTGAAATCTATCCCGAACTAGGTGTGCTCAACGCCTTTGCCAAAGCCGACGACACACTGAGCGTGGCTGCCCGCAGCATCTCCGAGATCATCACCGTGCATGGTCTCATCAACCTCGACTTCAACGACGTGAAGACCGTGCTCAAAGACGGTGGTGTAGCCATCATGAGTACCGGCTATGGCGAGGGAGAAGGCCGTGTGAAGAAAGCCATCGACGATGCCCTCAACTCACCATTGCTCAACAACAACGACGTATTCAACTCGAAGAAGATTCTCCTGAGCATCACCTTCTCCAACGAGAAAGGCTCCAGCGGTCTGATGATGGAGGAGATGAACGACGTCAACGACTTCATGGCGAAGTTCGGCGACAACTTCGAAATCAAATGGGGTCTTGCCGTCGACCCGGAACTGGGCAAGAAGGTAAAGGTCACCATCCTCGCCACTGGCTTCGGCATCGAGAATGTTGACATGATGAGCGAGCACATCAACAAGAACAGCACTGCTGAAGATTTGCGCCGCAAGCAGGAGCAGGCAGAGAAAGAGGCAGAGTTGGCAGAGCGCAGAGCGCTTTACTATCAAGACGAGAACAAACCTCTCAAGCGCCGCAGTCAGATTTTCCTCTTCAGTCAGGAAGACCTCGACAACGAAGATGTCATCCTCGCTGTGGAGAGCACTCCCACCTGCCGCCGCACCAGTCAGATGCTCAACAACATCCGCATGGTTGCTGATGGCGGCAATGCCGACAACGACAACAAGGAGAGCGGTGAGGGCAACAGCAAAATCGTGTTCTAAACCCATCAAGTCATGACACTTTTCGAACAAATCAGCGAAGACATCAAGGCTGCGATGAAAGCCCGCGACAGGGTGCGTCTCGACACCCTACGCAATATCAAGAAGGTGTTTCTCGAGGCCAAGACGGCACCGGGTGCCAACGACACCCTCGATGATGCCGATGCCCTGAAGATCATACAGAAACTTGCCAAGCAAGGCCGGGAGTCGGCAGCCACCTTCGCCCAGCAGAACCGCCAAGACTTGGCCGACAACGAGTTGGCACAGGTAGCCGTCATCGAGAGTTACCTGCCCAAACAACTCGATGAAGCCGAGATTGAGGCCCAGGTGCAAGAGATTATCGCCGCCACTGGTGCTTCGGGAATGAAGGACATGGGCAAGGTGATGGGTATCGCCAGCAAACAGATGGCAGGAAAGGCCGACGGCCGTGCCATCTCCACCGTCGTACGCCGCCTGCTCTCGTAATAACATTACCTATATTATAGAGACACAGAGGTACAGAGTATAATTTCTGTATCTCTGTGTCTTTGTTTTGGGAAAAGGCAAAAGAAGGTCAGGCAAACAGTTGCCTCAGCACTTCCAGCGACTTCATCTCCGGAAAACCCGGCACATGGAGCCTGTAGAACTCCAATATCACCTCTGTGCAGCGGTTGCGCTCCATGCGCGACATCGCACAAAGGTGCATCGTCTTGTAACTCAGGCGCATGAGCAAGCCTATCTTCCCTGCCTCTGCCGGCATCAAGAAATGGGCATGAGGAGGCGGTGACGGTGTGAAACAGCCATTGAGCAAATCGAAGTAAGCCTGAGGCTCCCCATCTTCGGCATTGGGGAAGAAACCGATGAACCTTGTGAGGCGAATCATGAACACGAGGTGGAAATTGGCGAAACCCTGCTCCACCTCATCGAGCCAGAGGATGCTCGACTCCACAAACTGGTAGAGCAGATCTGTCTCATGCTCATCGCGCGTGGCATGGGTGAGGAATTCGGCCAGGAACATCCCTATCGACAACTTATAGGGATCGAGGTGGAGCGAGGCCAACGGCGCTGCCAGGCGGATGTCGCGCAGGCGCTGCAGCGAACTCTTCTCCCGGAAATCGAAATCAATCTCCACGATATTGAGTGGCTGGAACAGTTGCTTGCGCATCTTTCCATGAGGTGATTTGGAAACCTTCACCATGAACGACACCCGTCCATGCTGTCGGGTGAGCATATCAACGACGAGTGAAGCATCCCCATACCTCACCGTCCGCAATACCACAGCCCTCGTTCTTGTCATCATTATGGTGGTAAAATTACACGAAAATGCCGTAAAAACAAAACAAAACCCCCATAATTATTGCAAAATGAGACAAAAATGAAAAAATCTTTGAAGAAAATTTGGTGGGAATATGAAAAAGCAGTACCTTTGCATCCGCAAAACAAGTCTACGGTCCATTCGTCTATCGGTTAGGACGAGAGATTTTCATTCTCTAAAGAGCAGTTCGACTCTGCTATGGACTACTTAAGCAACTAAAAAATACGAAATATTCACAAAGATGGCAAATCACAAATCATCACTCAAAAGAATCCGCCAGGACAAGAAGAAGCAACTTCACAACAAGTATTACGCCAAGACCATGCGTAATGCTGTTCGCAAACTGCGCGCTATGACCAACAAGGACGAGGCTGCGAAGCTTTATCCCAGTGTTCAGAAAATGCTGGACAAATTGGCAAAGACCAACATCATCCACAAGAACAAGGCCGCAAACCTGAAGTCGAGCCTCTCACGCCAAATCAACAAGATGGCGTAACACTTGGCGACAAGCATACGAAGGGCTGCAATATGGATTGCAGCCCTTTTTGCATATCGTCACGAAAGGTATTTTTGGGCATTTCACGACCCCATTTTTACCCCTGTCGGCACCACTCTCAGCAGATGCCGGCAGAGGTGTTTGAAAAGCCTGTAAAACGGCATGTTTTTTAGGCATTTTTACCACATTTTATTTCTCGTTTTGGGGGATTTTTCGTAACTTTGCACCTATATTAAAAAACAGGCTTAACGGCCGTCCGCCATCCTCTTTTGGCGGCATTATCCAGTAAGAACAAATGAAAGAAACACCACAAAACGAGAGTAATTATTCAGCGAAAAACATCCAGGTGCTTGAAGGCTTGGAGGCCGTAAGGAAACGCCCCGCCATGTATATCGGCGATATCAGCGAGAAAGGTCTTCACCACCTGGTAAATGAAACCGTAGACAACTCCATCGATGAGGCGATGGCAGGCTACTGCACCCACATCGAGGTAACCATCAATGAAGACAACTCCATCACCGTGCAGGACAACGGCCGAGGCATCCCCGTCGACGAGCACAAGAAACTGCACAAGTCGGCCCTTGAGGTGGTGATGACCGTGCTCCATGCCGGCGGTAAGTTCGACAAAGGTTCCTACAAGGTGAGCGGTGGTCTCCATGGCGTAGGTGTGAGTTGTGTCAACGCCCTTTCCTCTCATATGCTTTCCCAAGTGTTCCGTGACGGTAAGATCTACCAGCAGGAATACGAGAAGGGTAAAGCCCTTTATCCCGTCAAAGTAGTGGGCGAAACCGACAAGCAAGGCACTCGCCAGCAGTTCTGGCCCGACAAGACGATATTCACCACCACAGTCTACCAATACGACATCATCGCCCGCCGCATGCGCGAGTTGGCCTACCTCAATGCCGGCATCACCATCACCCTCACCGACTTGCGCCCCGACGACAGCGGCAACACACGTCAGGAGGTATTCCATGCCAAGGACGGTCTGAAAGCCTTCGTGAGGTTCATCGACCGCCATCGCACCCACCTCTTCGACGATGTCATCTATCTGAAGACCGAGAAGCAAGGCATCCCCATCGAGGTGGCAGTGATGTACAACACCGACTATTCGGAAAACATCCACTCCTACGTCAACAATATCAACACCATTGAGGGAGGTACCCACCTGATGGGATTCCGCATGGCCCTTACCCGCACGTTGAAGAAATATGCCGACAACGACCCTGTCATCTCCAAGCAGATAGAGAAAGCCAAGATAGAGATTACCGGTGAGGACTTCCGCGAGGGTCTCACTGCCGTTATCTCCATCAAGGTGGCAGAGCCGCAGTTTGAGGGACAGACGAAGACGAAGTTGGGCAACAGCGAGGTCACCGGTGCTGTGCAGCAGGCTGTTGGCGAGGCTCTCGCCAACTACCTTGAGGAGCATCCCAAAGAGGCCAAGCAGATTTGCGACAAAGTGGTGCTTGCCGCTACCGCCCGCATCGCTGCCCGCAAGGCGCGTGAGAGCGTACAGCGCAAGAACGTGATGTCGGGAGGCGGACTCCCCGGCAAGTTGGCCGACTGCTCCAACAAAGACCCGAAAGAGTGTGAGATATTCCTCGTCGAGGGTGACTCTGCCGGTGGCAGTGCCAAGCAAGGCCGCGACCGCTACACCCAGGCCATTCTCCCCCTCCGCGGAAAGATTCTCAACGTAGAGAAAGTGATGTGGCACAAGGTGTTCGAGAGTGAGTCGGTGATGAACATCATCCAGAGCATCGGCGTGCGCTTCGGCGTAGAAGGCGAAGGCGACAAGGAAGCCAACATCGACAAACTGCGCTACGACAAGATTATTATCATGACCGACGCCGACGTCGATGGTTCCCACATCGACACCCTCATCATGACCCTCTTCTATCGTTTCATGCCACGTGTCATCCAGGAGGGGCACCTCTACATCGCCACTCCCCCACTCTATCTCTGCACCTACAAGAACAAGGTGAAGGAATATTGCTACACCGACCAGCAGCGCCAGGCCTTCCTCGACAAGTATGGCGACGGTGTAGAGGGGACAAGCATCCACACCACCCGCTACAAAGGTCTTGGAGAGATGAACCCCGAGCAACTGTGGGACACCACCATGAACCCGGAGACACGTCTGCTGAAACGCGTGAGCATAGAGAATGCCGCCGAGGCCGACGAGATTTTCTCGATGCTCATGGGCGATGACGTGGAGCCGCGCCGCGAGTTCATCGAGGCCAATGCCACCTACGCCAATATCGACGCTTAATATCATTCACCATGGGGGCCAGATGGCCCCCATGGTGTTTTTTATGATAGTGACTATAGTACATATAGTAACTATAGTGACGATAGTAACTATAAAACCATTAACCCTTCAAAAGCCTGTATACACATGAAAAATACGCTTATTGTCCTGATTCTCACCAGTTTAAGTCTATGTGCCTTTGCACAGCCACAGCCACCTATGCGTCTGTGGTTCAACCGGCCAGCCGACTATTTCGAGGAGTCGCTGCTCATCGGCAACGGCAAATTGGGTGCCATCGTCTATGGTGGTGTCGATGACAATACCATCTACCTCAACGACATCACCCTGTGGACGGGCAAGCCTGTCGACCCCAACCTCGATGCCGGGGCGAGCGTTTGGATACCACGCATCCGCGAAGCCCTCTTCCAAGAAGACTATGCCTTGGCCGACAGCCTGCAACTCCGTGTGCAAGGACCCAACTCCCAGTTTTTCCAGCCCCTCGGCACCCTCCATATCCTCGACGACAACCAAGCCGCCATCGAGGGCTACTACCGTGAACTGAGTCTCGACAGTGCCATCTGCCGCGACCAATACACCCGTGGCGGCAAGCGGTTTACGAGAGAATACTTCGCCTCACATCCCGACAAACTCATCGCCATCCGCATCCAAAGCGATGGTCCGAACATCAACTGCCGCCTCACGCTCACCGCACAGGTGCCACACCATTGCAAGGCCAGCGCTCCCGCCAATCAGGTAGGACAACTCACGATGACCGGTCATGCAGTAGGCGATGCCTCGGAGAGCATTCGTTTCTGCAGCATGCTTAAGGCCGAGGCCAGCCAAGGACAGGTGACGGCCACCGACAGCACCCTCACCGTGAAGGGGGCACAACAACTCACACTCTATTTTGTGAACGAGACCAGTTTCAACGGTGCCTCAAACCATCCCGTGACAGCAGGTGCACCCTATCTCGACAATGCCACCAACGACCTGTGGCACACCGCCAACTATACCTACGACGAGATGCTTGGCCGACATGTCGACGACTACCGTCAATTCTATACCCGCTCCACCCTGCGGTTAGGCGACTCCGACACCTCCGGCGACCTCGCCATCCCCACCGACATACTGCTCAGGCAATATACCGACAACGACAGCAATAGCCGCTATCTGGAAACCCTCTATTTCCAATACGGCCGCTATCTGCTCATTGCAAGTTCGCGCACCCCCTCTGTTCCAGCCAACCTTCAGGGCCTATGGACCACCCACCTCTATTCCCCCTGGCGCGGCAACTACACCGTGAACATCAACCTTGAGGAAAACTACTGGCCTGCCGAGGTGGCCAACCTCAGTGAACTCACTACCCCCCTGTGGGGATTCATGGAGTCGCTGGCAGCCAACGGCAGCCATGTGGCACGCAACTACTACGGCATCACCCGCGGATGGTGCTCCAGCCACAACAGCGACATCTGGGCGATGGCCAATCCTGTGGGCGAGAAGCGGGAGAGTCCGGAATGGAGCAACTGGAACCTTGGCGGCGCATGGCTCTCGCAGGCGTTGTGGGAGCACTACCAATACACCCTCGACAAGCAATTCCTCACCCAGACCGCCTACCCTCTTCTTCGTGGTGCCAGCGCTTTCTGCCTCGATTGGCTCATCGACAACCCCAAGCAGCCCGGCGAACTCATCACCGCGCCGAGTACCTCGCCCGAGAACGAATACAAGACCCCTGAGGGCTATCACGGCACTACCTGCTATGGCGGTACTGCCGACCTTGCCATCATCCGTGAACTATTTGAGAACACGCTGGCGGCAGGCCGCATTGTTGGCGGTGACAAGGCATTCCTGAAAGAAGTGGAGAAGAGTCTGCGCCGACTTCACCCCTACACCGTGGGGCATGAAGGCGACATCAACGAATGGTACTACGACTGGGACGACTGGGACCCACAGCACCGTCATCAGTCACACCTCATCGGCCTCTATCCCGGACATCAAATTACCGTCGAAGGCACGCCACAACTTGCCCGCGCCGCTGTCCGCAGCATGGAAATCAAGGGCGACAAGACCACGGGTTGGAGCACCGGATGGCGTATCAACCTCTGGGCACGCCTGCACAATGCCTCACAGGCCTACCATATATACAAGAAACTGCTTACCTATGTCTCCCCCGACGGTTACAAAGGTCCCGACCGCCGTCGTTCGGGCGGCACCTACCCCAACCTCCTCGATGCCCATCCACCCTTCCAGATTGATGGCAATTTCGGAGGCACTGCCGGTGTGTGCGAGATGCTGTTGCAGAGTGGCAACGATGAAATAGAGGTGTTGCCCGCCCTTCCCGAGCAATGGTCGTCGGGCGAAGTGAAAGGACTGCGTGCCCGTGGCGGGCACACGGTAGACATCCGTTGGGAGAAGAGCGCTGCCAATGCCGGCCGTCATCAGACCACCGTCACCATCTCCTCGATGCAGAAAGGTAAGATACGTGTAAAATGTGAGGGAGTCACCCGCACGGTGAAGACGAAAGCAGGGGGTACCGTCAGTGTGACCTTCCCCTAAATCTCCCCTACGACCTACGATATTTCGAAGGCGATACCCCCACATGTTCCTTGAAATACTTGCCAAGGAACGACTGGTTGGGGAAGTGGAGCATTTCTGCTATCTCCTTGATGCTCATGGTGGAGTTCTTCAGGAGCACCCTGATTTCCAGCGTCACATAGTGGTCTATCCAGTCATTGGGCGTGCGATGACTCACCTGTTTCACCGTTTCGGAGAGATATTTCGGCGAGATGCACAATTTCGTGGCATACCATCCCACCTTGCGTTCTTGCTTGAAATGTTCTTTCAGCAAGATGATGAAGTCGTTGAAGATGACCTCAGCCCTGGTGCGTTTCGGTTCCGATTGCTTCTTCTGGTAGATTGCGTTGCCGATGTCATACATCATTGCTTTCAGCAGCATGATGGCCAGTTCCTTGCGGAAAAGATTGTCTTTCTCCTCCACCTTACGGCACAGCATCGAGAAATACTCCATGAAGGTATCGGCTTTCTCCTGGTTGATGTTGAAGACGGGGCGTGAATAAGCAAAGAGGAAGAGTTGCGACATATCGTGCACCTCCTTGATAATTTCAGAAAAGAAATCGTTGGATACCATGATGGCCACCCCCTTGCAGTCACGGCTAAGCATGTAGTTGCCCACCACCTGTCCCTTGTTCACCACTATCACGTCGTTCTTATGCACCATGTGCTCCTTGGTGTCTACGGAGTATTGTGCGCTTCCCTCGTGGCAGAAAGCCACGAAGAGACAGTCCATCCGTTTCGGGTCAGTGGTAAGGGGCACTTCCTCGAACGAGCGGAATATCACCAGTTCATCTTCAATATACAAACAGTCGCTGTGAACAGACTTTGCCTGTGGCACATTCACGTCAACGTAGTGTATCTTTTCCATGATAGTAATTTTTTTATTCTTAAGGCTCTAGATGTTCTAGATATTCTAGATGTCTAGATTCTCTAGATTTCCAAAAGGGCGGTGGCGGTGGCCTCCAGTTCGTCGTACCACTCCTGTCCGAAACGCCGAACGAGGGGGCCTTTGAGGAACTTGTAGATGGGCAGGCCGAGTTGGTTGCCCAAGGTCACGGCATCACGGCAAACTGTCCACTCATTGTAGTTAAGTCCGATGAGACCGCCCGACAGTTTCTTCTCACGTATAGGGTAGAGCGCACAACTGATAGGCTTGCAGAACCGTGTTTCCCCACTGCGGTAAGCCTTTTCGAGCGCACACAGGCAGGTGCCGTTGGAGTCGTAGCATGTGAACACACAGTCGCGCCCATTCACGATGCTCGTCACCAGGTCGCCCTCGCTGTCGGTGTATGCCACCCCTTGCTTGTCGACCACCGTCTGTGCCGAAGCCGAAAGGTCGGGCCACACCGTTTCCAGGCAGTTCTCTATTGCAGCCACCTCGTCAAGGGTCACAGGAGCCCCGGCATCGCCCTCCACGCAACACTGTCCCTTACACGCTTTCAGGTCGCAGCAGAAATTACGGGTAAGGATATCTGGCGAGAGGAGCACATTGCCCACCTGTATGATGGGAATCATTCGTTTTTCGTTGTCCATGAGCCTACCAGTGGATGGGTGACAGTTGATGAGCCGCGAGGAATGCGTTGGCCTGTGAAAAATGGTGGTTGCCGAACCATCCGCCCCTGTTTGCCGAGAGCGGCGAAGGGTGCACCGACTGCAGCACGAGGTGCTTCGAGCGGTCGATGAGTGCCGCCTTGCTCCGCGCGTAGCCTCCCCAGAGGATGAAGACGAGGTGGTCGCGGTAGTCGCTGAGCGCCTTGATGGCAGCATCGGTAAACGTCTCCCATCCCTGCCGTTGGTGGCTGGCTGCCTGGTGTGCCCTCACGGTGAGTGTGGCATTGAGCAGCAGCACCCCCTGCTCTGCCCACCGGGTGAGGTTTCCCGAAGCAGGCATAGGCTGATGGAGGTCGAGTTCTATCTCCTTGAATATATTGATGAGCGAAGGCGGCATAGGTATGCCCTCGGGCACTGAGAAACTCAGTCCCATGGCCTGTCCCGGTTCATGGTAGGGGTCTTGTCCGATAATCACCACCTTCACCTTGTCGAACGGGCAGAGGTTGAAGGCGTTGAAAATCAGTCTTCCCGGCGGGTAGCAGGCATATTGTGCATACTCCCGTTTCACCATCTGCACCAGGTTGGCGAAATAAGGTTTTTCAAATTCCGCCGCGAGGTGCTGTTTCCACGATTCTTCTATCTTTACATCCATAGGGGTGAGCATATAAAAAGTCCCCTCCCGGGCTCCCCCGGAGGAGGGGGGAAGGGGGAGATAGGGAAAACCTCCCCGGAGGAGCCGTATGGGAGAGGATATGGTTAGTCGATGATGAGGTTCTCACCGGTCATGTCGGAGGGCTGCTCCAATCCCATGATATGCAGGATAGAGGGAGCCACGTCGGCCAGACGACCATTCTTCACCTTCGCGCTGTTGTTGTCGGTGACATAGATGAACGGCACGGGGTTGAGCGAGTGTGCGGTGTTGGGTGTACCGTCCTCATTGATGGCATTGTCGGCATTGCCGTGGTCGGCGATGATAATGGCCTCATAGCCAGCGGCCTTTGCTGCCTCTATCACCTCCTGCACACAGTGGTCCACTGCCCATACCGCTTTGGCGATGGCGTTGTACACACCGGTGTGTCCCACCATATCGCCGTTGGCGAAGTTCACCACGATGAAGTCGTATTTCTCCGTCTTGATGGCCTCCACGAGTTTGTCTTTCACCTCATAGGCGCTCATCTCCGGTTTCAGGTCATACGTCGGCACTTTCGGTGATGGCACGAGGATACGGTCTTCGTTGTCGTAGGGAGCCTCTCGTCCGCCGTTGAAGAAGAATGTGACGTGAGCATATTTCTCTGTCTCTGCAGTATGCAACTGTTTCTTACCGAGTTTGGAGAGATATTCTCCAAGCGTATCTTCCACGTTTTCTTTGGGGAAGAGGATGTGCACGCCCTTGAAGTTGGCATCGTAGGGAGTCATGCAGTAATACTGCAGTCCGGCGATGGTGTGCATGCCCTGTTCAGGCATGTCTTCCTGGGTAAGCACATGGGTGAGTTCCTTTGCGCGGTCGTTGCGGAAGTTGATGAATATCACCACGTCGCCCTCCTGGATGGTGCCGTCGACATTGGCGTTGTTGATGGGTTTGATGAACTCATCAGTCACGCCCTCGTCATAACTCTCCTGCATAGCCTGTACCATGTCCTGGGCCTGTTTGCCCTTACCCTCCACGAGCAGGTCATAGGCCTCTTTCACACGCTCCCAGCGCTTGTCGCGGTCCATGGCATAGAACCGTCCCACGATAGAGGCGATGGCAGCATCATTGGCCCGACACACCTCAGTGAGTTGGCTGATGAAACCAATACCGCTCTTCGGGTCGGTATCGCGTCCGTCCATGAAACAGTGCACGAAGGTATTCTTCAGTCCATATTCCTTGCCGATTTCCACGAGGCGGAACAGATGGTCGAGTGAGGAGTGCACACCGCCATCCGAAGTCAGGCCCATCAAGTGAAGGCGCTTGCCAGTCTCCTTGGCGTAGGAGTAGGCACTCACCACTTCAGGATTGCGGAGTATAGAGCCGTCCTTGCAGGCGCGGTTGATTTTCACAAGGTCCTGATAGACCACGCGTCCGGCACCGATATTCAGGTGTCCCACTTCGGAGTTGCCCATCTGTCCGTCGGGCAGACCTACGTCCTCGCCCGATGCCTGCAGTTGTGAATGTGCACTCACGGCGTTCAGATAGTCGAGATAGGGTGTGGGTGTGCGGTAGATGACGTCACCCTCGCCTTTTTTACCGATACCCCATCCGTCGAGTATCATGAGTAATGCTTTTTTTGCCATAATATATGATGTTTTTGTTATTGTGTCGTTATCACTGATTGCGGTCTGCAAAATTAGTGAAAACTGAGCGGAAAGCAAAACAAAATCCAAAGTTTTTTACCCCAACACGGTGACCTGTCAGGGTTTGCCATCACCCTCATTTCCCCTATACACAAAAAAACCGCCCCGAAGGGCGGTTCATACTATCCATTTCTGCGTTAACCAATCTCTATGGCTCTTGCCACTTTTACCTTTGTCTCCTCAATCTTCGGCAGGTCGATGGTGAGGATGCCGTCGTTGACCTTAGCACCGATTTTCTCCTTGTCGACGTCATCGGGCAGGATGAGTGCCTGCTCATATTTCGTGTAAGAGAACTCGCGGCGCAGGTAGTGCATCTTCTCGTCGTCTTCCTTCTTCTCATTCTTCTGCTCCATTTTGATGATGAGGTTGCCCTCGTCGTTGATGTTCACAAAGAAGTCCTCCTTCTTCAGCCCCGGCGCAGCCACTTCGACCACGTATTTGCTTTCGCTCTCTTTCACGTTGATGGCGGGTGCGGTGGTAGATGTCTTCGGCATGCTGAGACCCACATTCATCAAGTCATTGAACAACTCCGGTAACCAATAATTTCCACTTCTCATAACTTAAATCTCCTATTATTAAAAAAATTGTTGATATGCTTTTTTCGGAAGCCCCGGTATTCACCTCGGCTCTCGTCTATCATTATGCAACCAACGTGCCATGTTGATTTTGTATGCCATTTTGGCATAACAACGTGTCAAAATGTCAAAAATCTATAAAACAAGGCAAACAATTCCACATTTCATAACTAAAACGAGAATAAATGACTAACTTCGCAGCACAAAAAAAGGAATCTATCATGAGAAAGAATACCACTACCATCACGCGGATGTCATCAACATTGCGGCAGAGCCTCCTTGTAGCCGTAGCCTCCATCTTCTCATGCTGCGTGGGCAATGCCCAGGGCGGCAACGAGAGTACAGTAGAGCCAACAGAGCCTCAGGAGCACCAAGTGACGCTGCTCTTCGGTGGCGACATCATGCAGCACGAGCCACAGATCAAGGCGGCACGCACTGCCAACGGCACCTACGACTACAGCGGTGTGTTCGACTACATGGCACCCGAGATACAGCGTGCCGACATCGCCATCGCCAATTTCGAGGTGACCCTCGGCGGACCTCCGTATAAAGGCTACCCGCAATTCTGCGCCCCCGACGAGTATCTCCAGGCTGCCATCGACTGTGGCTTCGACGTGCTCACCACGTGCAACAACCACAGCGTGGACACCTATGCCCGTGGCATCAACCGCACCATACAGATGATGGACTCTCTCGGCGTGAAACACCTCGGCACCTACCGCAACGCTGCGGAGCGCGAGGCGCTATACCCGTTCATCATCGAGCACGACAGCATACGTATCTGCCTGCTCAACTACACCTACGGCACCAACGGCATACGCATCCCCGAACCCTGTGTGGTGAACCTCATCGACACGGCGGTCATCGCCCGCGACATCGCGAAAGCGAAGAGCATGAACCCCGACGTCATCATCTGCATGCCACACTGGGGCGACGAATACGTTCTGCTGCCCAACAAGGGACAGCGTGACCTTGCCGATTGGCTCTTCGCCCACGGTGTTGACCACATCATCGGTGGTCACCCCCATGTGGTGGAGCCTATTGAGGTAAGGGAACAAGGCGGCGAAAAGCACCTCCTCGCCTACTCTCTCGGCAACTTCGTCTCAAACCAGTCGCGGCCGAACACCGACGGCGGTACGATGGTGCGCATGACACTCACCAAGCGCGACGGCCGCACCACCCTCACCGACTGTGGCTACAACCTCTATTGGGTATCGAGACCCGTCACCTCTGGCCGGCGCCAATACCGAGTGCTGCCTGCCGGTTATCCTGCCGACAGCCTCAACGCTACCGAGCGTGCGAAACGCGACACCTACCTGAAGAACACCCGCGCGCTCTTCGCCAAACACAACAAAGGTATCGAGGAATATATCGTAGAAGTGGCAGAAAAAAGCCATTAACAGCCTAAAAATCAGATAAAAACGTACGATAAAACGCAAAAAAGTGGCAATGTGTATTGCCACTTTGTTTTTTTTTCCTATATTTGTGGCTGAATTATATGTGAACACCAGCCTCTTCGTGAAGAAAAGGTTGCTTTTTGGAAATGTAGAAAAGGAAAACATCAATAAAACCATAAACAATCATGACAAGAAAACTACATTTATTCATTACAATGCTGCTATGCGCAGTATTCGGAGTGGTGCAGGCACAGCAAGTGTCGCTCGACTTCTCCACAAACGATTGGGGACTCCCAGAAGGAAGTGCCAACAAACTCACTGAATCCAAATCCTAGCGCTGGCTACACAGTGACCCTGCAAGCCGCCGATGGTTACTATTTCAACACTCAAGGATACCTCATGCTGGGCAAAGCGGGGTCCACCCTTACCCTGCCCGCCTTCAATTTCAAGGTTTCCAAGATTGCTGTAGTAGGCAACAGCGGGGCCTCGGCATCTGTTAAACAAAACATTTTCGTAGGAGAAGAAGCTGTGAGTACCGAGACAGAAGGTGCCAAAGGCACTAACGAATATGTCATTGCCTCAGATAAACGTGCAGTTGGCACCATCTACACGCTGAAGGTGCTCAGCGCCCACAACACCCAGATTACCCAAATCAAGATTTACAAGGAAGGCGATGAGGGGTTAAGTGCACCAAACCTCTCGTTTGGTTCTACCACATCGTTCACCGTAGAACTCGGCAAGGAATTCACGGCACCTGAACTCACCTATGCCGAGGGATTCGACGGCACAGTGACATATGCGTCCGACAACACCGACGCAGTGGAGGTGAATGCCAATACCGGAGCCGTGACCATCAAAGCCGTGGGAACCGCAAAAATCACCGCCTCGTCGGCAGCCACAACGAAATTTGAGGCCGGGGAGGCATCCTACACCATCAAAGTGGTTGAGCCACAAGGGTCGCACGAGGTGGAGGACGGCACCTTCGACTTCACCGGCACCACCGACTATGGTTCAGGGCTGGAACCGTCGGCAGAAGACATCACCGAAGACCACACATGGACAGCCGGTAATGTCACCTTGGTGACTTCCGGAAAATACCGCTGGTGGTATAACGCCTCGGGCAACACGCTCCGTTTCTACAACAATGAGGTAGACGATGTGCAAACCTCAAGGATGACTATCTCCGTGCCTTCTGGCTATGAGATCACGAAGATTGAAATTACCGGTGGACGACAGTTCAAGAGCGACGACGACAAATACGATGCGTCAAAGGGTGAGTGGTCGGGCAACGCCCAGAGCGTGGTACTCAGATATGCAGCCTCCAGCGGCAACGTCGCCGTGAAGACCGTCACCATAACCTATTCAAAGAAAGGTGGCGATGATCCCCAACCGGGAGATTATAACAGCATTGCTGAAGTCATTGAAAAGGGAGGCTCGGGCAAACTGAAGTTCAACAACGTTCAAGTGCTCTATGTCAACGGCAATGACATGTTTGCGAAAGACAACACGGGTGCCATCGACTTCTACTTTGAGAAGACAGATAACTTCAACTATACGGCCGGACAAAAACTCAACGGCACCGCCGTCGTCACTTACAAAGCCTACAACGAGATGCCTGAGATTACCGCTGTGACTGATGTCAGTCTCACCGCTACCAGCGGCACAGTAACTCCCGTTACCATCACTGCTGCAGCCAACCTGCCTGACTATGTCTGCCAGTTGGTGAAAGTGTCGGGCAAGTTCAAGAAAGAGGGCAACAACACCTACCTTACCGACGGCACCAACTCCGTACTGATTTACAACAAGTGGAAACTCGACGATATAAACCTTGGACAGGTAGTGGAAGGCAGCGAGGGAACTGCTACAGGTATTGTCGTCACCTACAAGAGCAACAACCAAATCATCTACGAGATTGCTCTCACTGCACTCGAATATGAATCGGCAGGCCTTATCGACCCGCAACTCTCCTTCGATCCCGCCGGACCGTTCGAAATCACCTTCGGTGAGGACTTTGACGAGCCGACCCTCTTGGCCGCACCAGACTTTGACTTTGGAATAGTGAAGTATTCCAGCAGCAACACCTATGTGGCTACGGTGGACGAGGCTACGGGCAAGGTGGAAATAATCGGTTCCGGCACCACCACCATCAAGGCCACCTCTGAGGCTAACGAAGAATTCCTTGCAGGTTCTGCTTCTTATACGCTCACCGTGAACAAAGCACCGGTACAGCCTGGCACCGACAAGTTCGTGTATGTAGCCGATGCATCGACACTGGCTGCTGGCGACGTGATTATCCTCGTGGGCACCAACACTATCGGCGAAACCGAGACGACCTATGCCATGTCCGACCAATCGGGCAACTTCCGCATCACCGAGGTGGTGACACCCGAGAGCGATGGCTCTATTTTCCCCAACAGTTATGTGCAGCAGATTACTCTCGAAGGTGCTGCTGATGCCTGGTACCTGAACGTAGGCGACAACCAGTACCTCTACGCCTGCTCCAGCAACTCCAACTACATGAAGACAGACACTAAAGAAGTTGCCGGTGACAACGCCAAGGCCAAGATTACTATTGAGGAAGGAGTTGTCGATGAAGAAACCCAGGCAACAGGGTTGCTAACCACCATCCTGTTCCAGGGCGAGAACACCCGCAACGACATTCGCTTCAACTACAACAACGGCAATACTCCGCGTTTCGCCTGCTACGACCATGACAAGACCAAAACACCAAGGGTGAAAATCTACCGCAAGGTGAAGAGCGGCTCCCTCCTGGGCGATGCCAACAACGATGGTAAGATTAATATTTCGGATGTAACTGCTATCATCAACTACATGCTGGGCTACGACCCCACACCATTCAACTTCGACAACGCCAATGTGAAAAAAGACGAATACATCAACATACAGGATGTAACAGGAGTCATCAACATTCTTTTGCAATAATCGTTCACGGCATACCCTATCCCACTCCCGCCTCCCACCTAGGAGGCGGGAGTTTTTTTGCAAAAACGGGGTGGAATCCAAAAAAACACGTCTTTTTTAACAAGGTATAATTATATTTTTTATATCTTTGTGACGTAATATGCCCTAAGCAATCATCAACCTTGAGATTATTCATCAACACACTAATATTTATGAAACAAAATCTACGATTACTACTACTGACACTGCTATGCACAGTGGTCGGAGTGGTGCAGGCACAGCAAGTGTCGCTCGACTTCTCCACAAACGATTGGGGACTCCCAGAAGGAAGTGCCAACAAACTCACTGAATCCAAATCCTCATGCTGGGCAAAGAAGGTTCCACCCTTACCCTGCCTGCTTTCAACTTCAAGGTTTCCAAAATCGTTGTGGTAGGCAACAGTTCAGCCTCGGCAGCCGTAAAACAAAATATCTACGTTGGCGAAACTGCTGTGAGCACAGAGACAACTGGTGCCAAAGGCACTAACGAATATGTCATTGCCTCAGATAAACGTGCAATTGGCACCATCTACACATTAAAAGTGACCAACGCCTACAACACCCAGATTACCAGCATCAAGATTTACGAGGAAGGTGAAGAAGAGATGGAGGACCCATTCCTCTCGTTCGGTTCCACCACATCGTTCACCGTAGAACTTGGCAAGGAGTTCACCGCACCCGAACTCACCTATGCTGAAGGATTCGACGGCACAGTGAAATATGCGTCCGACAACACCGAGGCAGTGGAAGTGAACGCCAATAGCGGAGCCGTGACCATCAAGGCCGTGGGCACCGCCAAAATCACCGCTTCCTCGGAAGCCACAACGAAATTTGAGGCTGGGGAGGCATTCTACACCATCAAAGTGGTAGAGCCACAAGGGTCGCACGAGGTGGAGGACGGCACCTTCGACTTCACCGGCACCACCGACTATGGTTCAGGGCTGGAACCGTCGGCAGAAGATATCACCGAAGACCACACATGGACGGCCGGCAATGTCACCTTGGTGACTTCCGGAAAATACCGCTGGTGGTATAACGCCTCGGGCAACACGCTCCGTTTCTACAACAATGTGGTAGATAACGTGCAAACCTCGAGGATGACTATCTCCGTGCCTTCCGACTATGAGATCACGAAAATCGAAATTGCCGGCGGAAGGCAGTTCAAGAGCGACGACGACAACTACGATGCGTCAAAGGGTGAGTGGTCGGGTAAAGCCCAGAGCGTGGTACTCAGATATGCAGCCTCCAGCGGCAATGTCGCCGTGAAGACCGTCACCGTGACCTATTCAAAGAAAGGTAGCGATGCAACGTATACATTGACCATCAGCGAAGTAGAGAATGCTACCATCACTGCTTATGATGAAGACGGCGATGAAATCGCTAGCGGCGACGAGGTGATGGCTGGTGCAAATGTGACACTCACGGTAGATGTCGAAGATGGCTACGAATTGAAAAGCGTCAGCGTGACCGAAGAGGATGGCAGCGATGTGACAGTAACAGAAAACACTTCCGATGGCTCATGGACGTTTGCCATGCCAAGCAGTGATGTTACCGTGACATGCACGGTTGTCGCTGCCGCCATTTATACTTCAAGCATTTACAAAAAAGTCACTTCTACTGATGGCTTAACATCTGGAACATACCTGATTGTATATGACGAAGGAAGTCTTGCTTTCGATGGCTCACTTGAAACTCTCGATGCTGTTAGAAACACCATAGAAGTCGTCATTAATAACAATGAGATTAAAGGTTCTGAAACCATTGATGCAGCTACTTTCACGATTGACATCAACGAAGAAGGGTGTACCATCAAAAGTGCTTCTGGCTATTATATTGGTCGTCAAGACGATAGCAATGGTTTGCTATCAAGTACTGAAACCGAATACACCAATACGATTTCCATTAATGATGATGGCGATGCCGATATCGTGAGCGAGGGCAGCGCATACTTGAGATACAATGCCACAAGTGGTCAGGAGAGGTTCCGTTATTTCAGGAGTACTACATACACAAGGCAAAAAGCCATTCAACTTTACAAACTTGTGGAGCCTGAGGCTGTAGAGTTGACCATTGGAACCATTGGTTATTCTACCCTATATTACAGCAACAAGGCTCTTGTCGTGCCCGAAGGTGTGGTAGCCAAGACTTTCAAACTGAATAAAGCCGGCACCGATGTGGTAGTATCAACACTTTACGAAAAAGACGAAGTCATACCCGCCGACTGTGGTGTGGTGATTGAGGCCATTGATAAGGGAAAAGAGCAAAACTTCACCTTCGACGTAGCCCAAACTGAGGCAACTCCAGACCCCGACAATCTCCTTCTCGGTCTTGACAAGGGTGGGCAGACTGTTGGCCCTGATGGTGATACTGAAGGATACATCTTCTATATGCTAAGTACCAAGAACGGAAACGTAGGATTCTACTGGAAACATGGTGGCGCTCCTTTCGAGACCAAAGCACATAAGGCTTACTTAGCCATTCCGAAGGAAAGCGGTGTCAACATCTCATCGTTTGTCTTCGACGACCTCAACGGCATCACAGCCATCACGAACAATAGCACCGAGGGCGCAGAAGATGTCTACACCCTCTCTGGTATGCGCATGGACAGCAAACAACTGCCCAAGGGCATCTATATCGTGAACGGAAAGAAAATGGTAATCAAATAATCGGAGGAGGAACGCAACATGAAAAAATACATCATTCCCGAGACCATGGTCGTAGTACCTGCTGAAGACCTTTTGCAAAGCCTGTACAACGAGTCGACAAATGAAGACCAGTTGAATAACGGAGGCTTTTACGACGATATGGATGACAGCATGGACATCACGTTCAGGCACAAGAGCCATATCTGGGACAAAGAAGACGAAGCCCGATAAATACTATCCGACAATAAAAAACCGCTCCCCTTTGCTGGGGAGCGGTTTTTTATGCATGAATTTCAGGAGTTAGACGGGGGGAGTAAACCCTTTTTACCTTACTCACTGACTGTGGTCTTGATGCGGCCATTCTCATCGATGTCGAGGGCGAGGACCTTGAGGCTGCGGAGCCATGTGACATCATTGGAGGGCACACAGTCGTGGTGGAAGAGATACCACTTGCCCTTGTACTCCACGATGCTGTGGTGTGTAGTCCATCCTACCACCGGTTCGAGGATAACACCCTGGTAGGTGAACGGGCCGTAGGGATTGTCGCCCACTGCATAGCACAGATAATGGCTGTCGCCCGTGCTGTAGGAGAAGTAATACTTACCGTTCATCTTATGCATCCACGATGCCTCGAAGAAACGGTGCGGGTCGCCAGCCTTCAGCGGCTCACCATTCTCATCGACGATGACCACGGGACGCGGAGCCTCGACAAACTGCAACACGTCGTCACTCATACGAGCCACGAAACTCGGCAGTGCCGGTGCGTCGGCAGGAGCGAAGAGTTCGGTCTTCCTGTCGGAGGCATGGCCTATATCGACATATCCCTCAGGAGCCTGTGCGCTGTCGGGGAGACCTATGGGAGCATAGGGCGCAGCAAGGGGCACATGCCACTGCAACTGTCCACCCCACAGACCACCATAATAGCAGTAAACCTGTCCGTCGTCGTCCTTGAACACACATGGGTCGATGCTCTGTGCGCCGCGGATGGGCATGGGCTGCGGAACAAACGGGCCTTCTGGCTTATCTGCCACGGCAACACCGAGGTTGAACACACCATTGTAGTCTTTAGCGGAAAAGACGAGGTAGTACTTGCCGTTTTTCTCCACCACGTCGTTATCCCACATCTGTTTCTCTGCCCAGGGCACCTGGTCGACGTCGAGCACTACGCCGTGGTCGGTCACCTCGCCCTCCATCACGTCGTCCATGGAGACCACGTGATAGTCGCGCATCTGGAAGTGTCCGCCATCGTCGTCGAAACTCTCGCCGCTCTCACGGTCGTGTGAGGGATAGACATACAGACGTCCATTAAACACATTGGCCGCAGGGTCGGCCATATAATCCTTCGGGAAAAGATACCTTGATTTTGCCATGATAAAATGATTATTTGTAGAGTTTGATAATTTCGTTGACCACGGGTTTCGTCTTATACTGGCGGTCGAAGAGCAACGGGTAATTGGTACGCCCCTTGATGGGCCACCCATTGAGCCATGAACCACCGTCGCTGATGCCCCACAAATTGATACGGCTAATCTGCTCACGGTGTTTGTAGTAGATTCTGAAAAGGTCCATCCACCGTTTCTCCAGTTCCTTGGACTTGTCGGCAGGCAGCCCGTTCACATAAGGATTGTATTTCTGCTGGAACTCGAAATTCTGCTCCACGCTGGCACCGCCGAACCCTTGCGGGTTGGGCAACACGTTCAAGTCCAACTCAGTAATCATCACCTTCACTCCACAGGCAGCGAAGGCATCTATTGATTTCTCATACTCCTCGAGGTTGGGATAGTCCAAGCCATTATGGCTCTGCATACCCACGCCGTCGATGCGCAGTCCCTTCTCCTTCAGTCTCTTCACCAGTCGGCATACGGCATCGCGCTTGGCAGCCCCTGCCATGGAGTAGTCGTTGTAGTAGAGTTCGGCATCGGGGTCTGCCTCATGGGCAGCACGAAAAGCGATTTCGATGAACTCCTCACCCAAGAGGTTGTAGAAGGGAGACTTGCGGAAGGAGCCGTCGTCCTCGATGGCCTCGTTGACCACATCCCAACCATGCACCTGCCCCTTATAATGCCCCACAACCGTCTTGATATGCTTGATCATACGTTCGCGCAGCACTTCCTTGGAAGCAGGAGATGCTGCATAGCCATTGGTAAACATCCAGTCGGGTGCCTGCGAATGCCACACCAAACAATGTCCGATGACCTTGAGGTGGTGCTGCTGGCAGTAGTTAACGAACTTGTCGGCCACGCGGAAGTCGAAGATGCCCTCGGCGGGAGCCAGCACCTCACTCTTCATACAGTTCTCCGCCACGGCGCAATTGAAGTGGCGGTCGATGACGGCATCAGCCTCTGGCACCTGCCCGTCGCTCTGCCATTGGTTGATGGCTGCTCCGATAAGGCAATACTTACCCAAAGCATCCTTCAACCCCTGAGCATGGGCGGCGAAGGCAGACACCAGCAGCAAAGCCGCTATAAAGAAACGTCTTGTCATGGTCTTGCTACATTATTATTCTTCCTCTGCAGCGGCACGAGCCTCGATGGCCTTGTTGATTTCGTCAATCTTCTCGTCGCTCAATTCATACTTCGAGATAATGAATATGGCAAGCAAGAGCAGGATGGCAGGAATCACACATACCAGCCAAAGGATACCCTCCTCGGCAAGAGGAGTCTGGTCAATGACCTTGCTATTGTAGCCTACGTATGCCAGGACAGCCGGACCTACGATGCTACCGAAAGTCATACCGGCCTTGAAGAACAGACCGGTCAGGGCATTCACGATACCTGAGATGCGACGGCCTGTAGTGTACTCACCATAGGAAATGACCTCAGGCACCAGAGCCCACATATAACCAGTGGCCACAATCACACCGGTGCTCTTGATAAACTGAGCCACATAGATCATCATCATGCTCGGATGCTCCATCTTCGAGATGAAATAGAGCATTGCCATGCCGAGGATGGCGGCACCAAGGAAGATATAGAACATGTTTTTCTTACCCACCATGCGCTTGAACCACGGTACGAGCGGCATGAACAAGAATGCAGGAATCGAACCCAAAGCCATAAAGACCGACAGTTCCTGTGCAGAACCATGCAGGTTGCTGTTCATGAAATAGGCTCCTGCGGCGTTACCCACCGACATCATCGCGAAGGCGGTAATGAAGAAGAAGGCTAGCACTCGCAACGGACGGTTGCGGAGGAACTCCATCCAAAGGTCGCTCACCTTCACCGTCTCTGTGGCTTTGGCGTCCATAACGACACGCTCCTTACACTGTGAGAAACAGAAAAGGAGCAGGCAGAAACCCACGATGGCATAGATGGTCATCGTAGTAAACCATGCCGACGGGTCTTTAGGAAGACTGTCGGACGGTGCCCCTGCTATCAGGGCAATGAAGAGCGGCAGACCAGAGTTCACTGCCAGACCACCGAGGTTGGCCATGAACATACGCACCGAGGTGAGGATAGTGATTTCATTGGTGTCGCGTGTCAGCGAGGAGTTCAGCGCTCCGTACGGCACATTGATGAACGTATAGAGCAACTGCATAGAGATATAGGTGACATACGCATAGATCAGTGATGGTGCGAAGCCATTATAGAAGCACAGGATGGCGAATCCCGAGAGAGGGATACCCACATAGAGCAGATAGGAACGGTATTTACCGTAACGCGGGTTGCTCTTGTCGATTAACGCGCCCACGATGGGGTCCCAAATCACGTTTGCCACGTTGCCCACAAGGAACATGACAGCCACAGCCGACGGAGTAAGTCCGTAGATGTCGGTGTAGAAGAACAGCAGGTAAGTGCAAATCACCTGGAAAATCAGGTTCTGTGCCAGGTCACCCGAGCCGAAGCCGATGCGCTGCAGCCAAGACAGTTTGTAAAAGCCTTTGGATTCGTTTTGATTCATAATGATTTTATGGTTTTAAATTATTGAATGATCGTTATAGTTTTTTTAGGGTAGATAGAGACTATAGTGGGGTTAAAGTCCTAAGAAGAACTTTGCGGCATATTCGCCCATCACCTGATAGCCACGGGCGTTGGGATGGAGCCAGTCTTCCTGCAGGTCCTCTCGGAGTTGGGAGGGTATGGCGGGGTCGCGCATTGCCGCGTCGAAATCGATAAAGCCATCGGCCTCCTTGTTGGTGCGTATCCACTGGTTCACCGTCTGGCGGGCAGCCTCTTTGAAGAAACTGTCGTCGTAGAAGCACTTGCCGAAAGGCGTGATAGTAGCGAGATAGACCTTCAGGCCATGGTCGTGCGCCTTGGTCATCATCTCCTGGAAGGCGCTGATGAGTTCCTGTGCCATCTGCTCGCTGCGCCCCTTGCTGCCGCCGATGTCGTTGATGCCCTCGTAGATAACGACAGCGGTGACCCCCTCCTGGGAGAGGATGTCGCGGTCGAAGCGTTTCAAGGCAGGCTCACTCAGTCCGCCCCGCACCACGCAGTTGCCGCCGATGCCGAGGTTGAGCACCCCATATTCCTTTCCGTTGGCAGCCGCCAGCGTATTCGCCATGATGTCGGGCCAGCGGTTCTGCAAATTGGTGGTGGAGCCTCGTCCGTCGGTGATAGAGTTGCCGATGATGGCTATGCACTCCTGTCCGTGGCGCGGCACATCGATGGCAGCAATGCTGTACCAATGGTCGACACGTTCCGACACGGCGAACGAAGTCTTCGGCTTCGCCTCTCCGCTGATGATGTATGACGTGGTGCGCGAGCCGCGGTGCGAGGTAGCATTGACGGGAGTTGCCCCATAGTTGATGGTCACGGCAAGTCGCTGGAGGGGTTTGAGGGTGTAGGCACACACATCGCTCACAGCACATTCTCCTGGCTGGATGGTGACTGCGCGCTTGCCGCCAAACGACAGATAGCGTGCCGTCTTTCGCACGATATCACAAGAGTCGAGGGCATCGGCGATGAACACCGACTTGATCTCCACCGGTTCCTTACTGAACTCGTTCGACAGGCGCAGGCGCAGGCAATCTGCCCCCACCGACACCTTCACCACCTCGCGCAGCGCACGGTTGGTGAGTGGCGAGGCGGGCATGTCGCCCTTTCCTGTAAACTCTGCCGCAGCAGCCCATGTGCCTACCCAACTCTGTTGGGCGTGCGAGAGCAGGGCAAACCCGAGGGCAAGCATTGTCAACAAATATGCTTTTCTTCTCATATAACCAAAATATTTAATTTCACGCCAAACGACATATGCCCACACCGGAGAAGGCTTTCCCTCTCCGCCAAAGCATATATCACACAAAATACATTCTTTTGCAAAATTAGTCGAATTATCGGAAAAAAGCAAAAGAAAACGTATCGTATATTTTTCTTATTGTTGCAAACAGTCAGTAATTATGGAAGTGATGGGATTTTTATAGGAACTATAGTTACTATAGAACTCTATAGTACTATAGTGGGCTATAAACAAATGGTGGGCACGCAGTCATTGATTTCCACGGGCAAGATGTCGACGTGGGCATCATCGGCAGAGAGGCGCAGCACCACCACGGCGGCCTTGGAATGCTGGGGTTTGCGCAGGTCGAAGATGAAGTTGCCTATACTGTAGAAGATGTGTTTTCCATGATATACCTCGACATCCTGCAAAGTGTGCGGGTGGTGTCCAACCAGAAGGTCGGCACCGGCATCGATGAGACGATGGGCATCGGCCACCTGCTGCAGCAACGGATGCATAGTATTCTCACCGCCCCAGTGCAGTGACACCACGATATAGCATAAGGGGTCGTCGGCGCGCAACCGCCTTACCCGAGCCAGCAAAGCATCGAAACTCTCCTGACTCACGCAGGGACGTGAAGGAAGGTAGGCGTAGTTTTCGAGGGCGAGGCGCAGCGAAGCGACCATCCACACTTTACGTGGTGCTTCGGCGAGCAGCACGGGTTGCGCTGCCTCGTCCATTGTTGCCCCAGCACCTATGGGCACCATGCCCGCCTCGGCAACTCTCCTGCGGGTGTCGATGAGTCCGCGCCGCCCCTGGTCTACGGTATGGTTGTTGGCCATGTTGAGATGGGTGAAGCCATGCTGCCGGAGCACCGGCAAACACTCTGGGTCGCCACGGAAGATATACATCTTCTGCATGGGTGTGCGGATGTCGGTAACGGGGCACTCCAGGTTGCCCACCACCACGTCGCTATGGGCAAAAAGCGAATCGACCGATGGCGAGAAGAGACTCTCCACGCCATCGGTCGAAATTTTCACGCGCACGCCACGGTCGAGCAGCACGTCACCGGTGAAGGTGACAGTGAGTGTGTCGGTGGCCTGCGCCTGCAAGCCCACGACGAGTGAGAACGTGAGCCACCATCTGCGCATCAGCACCCTGAACCATAGAACACCGTCTCGTTGTCGGCAGGTTTCTGGTCGATGGGTACGATGATTTCATCCATCCACGAGGGCTTGCCCGTATTGGGATATTGCTTCAGTTTCTCCTGCCACTCCTCATCGGTCATTCTTTGTTCGCCGACCGGCCGTTTGAACTCCCTATAAGAGAACACACCTCCGCGCATGAGGCGCAGGTAGCCATCCACCTCCACCACTACATAGATTTCATGGGCGGGTCCCACAGCCTCGTAGAGGATAGACTGTTGGGGGTTGTTTTCACCATTAGCGGTATAGACGTCGGCCACCACGGCAATCGATTTGTCGGCACCCTGCACATCGTACCACCCTTGGAGATACTGGTCGGGCTCCTTCAACATCTGCAGCGAGAGGTTCTCGAAGGTAGCACCGATATAGCGGATATGGTCGTATTCCTCATTGGTGAGTTTCTGTCCTGCCAATTCTTTCTTACTGGCATTGAGGAAGAACTCTGCCTCGTCTTTCATATCCTCCCCCATCTGCTCCACCTCCTCGGTGAGCAGGTTATAGCGTTTCAGCACACCATTTGTCTCGTCGAGGAGTTTCACCGCTTTCTCCCAGAACGCGATGTTCGGCTCCACATATCCCACGACGGTGGGTGCGGGCAAACTGCCGTCGCCACACTCAGCGGCAAAGGGTTGCTTGGCATAGAGGATAGCATCGTGCTTCAGTTCTGCCCATGATGCCAGGGTGGCATTGAGGTTCTTCTTGTCCCACTGCGGTGTCTTCATGAAGTAGGGCCGGCGGTTATCGTTGAACTTGTTGAGCGCATCGAGGGAAGCCATCCACTTCGTTGCCACAGAGGCGTTCCAGTCGGTCTTCTGCTGCATGAGGGTCTTCATCTGGCCGAGGGTAGGTGTGAATATCTCCCACCGCTTGTCTTCCTTCAGTTCGCTGATGAGGATGCGCTCGGCAGCAGTACTGCCCATGGCAGCCATGAAGTCGAGGCCAGAGGGCACGTCACGCTTGGTGGGGTTGTTTTCGTAGTCGCACATCTCGAGCAAGACCTCGGCATCAGGCTGGTAGCGCTGAGGCATGAGGTTCACCTTGTTGTGCGAGGAATACTCAAACTTCGGGCGGATGCGTGTCTGCTGGTCGGCCACCTCATCGACCTTCTTGCAGAAAGCGGCCATTGCCTTGCTATCCTTGGCGAGACGTGCTGCATTCGCCCCCTGCTGTTTCATCACATCCGCCACCTGCAGGATAGTGATGTTGTCGGGAGCACCCATAAGATAGGTGATGGGGTCGGCCACACTGTCATAGGCCTTCTTCGCTGCCGGGTTGGAAGCGATGGTCTCTGCCAAGAGGGCAGCCCTGAGCATCTGGTGCTCAACATCGGTGCCAAAAGGCACGGTCTGCAGCCACATCATCGCCCTGAAATAGCGCTGGCACTGTTCGGAACGGGTGTAGTGGCCACGCGGGCGGAAGAGGCTATAGGCGAATTTCACTTCGTCATACTCCAGGAAATCAGAAAAAGAGTCTTGGGTCTCGCCGCAATTATTCAGTTCCATTTTTGCCATCTCCTTATATGCTTCGGGCACGATGGGAAGGGTGGCTCCGGAGATAAGCGTATAGGCGATGGCAAAATAGGTCTGCAGCCATTCAGCGGCAGCCTTCACTTTGGCATCCTTCTCCGACTTCGCTTTCGATGCCATGGCGTCGTACATCCGCTTGGAGAAGTCGGTCATCACCTTGCTCAGCGTGCTCTCTTCTACCTTGCGCAGCGTGGTGTCGAAGTAGAGATGGAAGAGTTGCAGGTAGAGGTCGGTAGTGACGAAGTTGGGGAACATCGTGTAGTCGTTGTGCTCATATACCTGGAATATCTGCTCGTTGTCGGCCTCGACGATGCCAAATCCATGGTTGGCGAGATGTTCCCTCAACGGCTCGGGGAACACGTCGAGTTGGAAGCCATTGATGAGGTTATCAAGATTGACGATGCCTTTCTGGGGCTTGAAGTTGAGACGGAGCAATTCCTTTTCCCGGTCTTGCAGTTTCTTCATGAAAGCCTGTTCTGTGGCAGTGTATTTCACCGGTCCCATCTGGTCGGGGTAGTCAACCCGCTTCCATGCCAGCGAATCATACCATGAGGTGGTGTTGAAGACCAATCTCAGTTCACTGCTGTTGAAGAGGTAGCCTTGCCTTGCGGCGAAAGCATTGCGCAACACCCTCAACTCACTCACCGACAGGTTGGAGATGTCCATGTTCATGTCGATGCGCTTGTTGAGTGTCTCCACATTGATTCTTCCTTTTCCAGGAAGGGTAATGGGTTTCTTTGTGTCATCATCCTGGGCAGCCATGCCAAGGGTGAAGGCAAGGAAAGTGAGGAAAACAAGGATTTTTTTCATAGTGGTCTGTTTTTTTGAAGGGGAGTTAAACAAAGTGAAAGAGGAGTTAAAGGGATGTATTATGTACTGCTACTCAGCCTTTTCCTTCCATCTTCATTTTCAATTTTCAATATCAAAGACAGCCATTGCCTCATCGAGAGATACACTTTTAGCCAGAAAGCGGCGGGCGCCAAGACCAAACTTACGCCATTCGTGTTCGAGCACCACATACCGCCCGTCGGTGGTGGTTTGCAGGCTGACGACGTGGCCATCGACGAACCTGAAGTCGTGGAGGATGCCCCCCAATCGCGACCCCATCCACAACGGGCGTATGCGTCCCCTATGGTTCTTGAAGATGAAGAGTCGCCGGGCGATAGTCTTGTCGAACCGTGTGGCTTTCACCACCCCCACCATGGCATCGACCGAGCCATCGCCGTCGACATCGCCCACACAGAGCCGATAGACAGGGAAAGCGAGTCGCCACCGGTCGGTGGTGGAGTCGGTTTTCAATACGAGGTAGGCCAAGGAGTCGTTCTCCACTTGCAGCGAGAACGTCTGGGCCCATGTCAGCATGCAGAGCATGGCGAAAGAGCCCAAGAGCACCCCCCTTGCCCATGTCATCGTTACAGGTATTTGGCGATGTCGGTCTCGAGGTTGGTTATCTCGCGCGGTCCCATCACCACCTGATTGTCGCGGTTGATGATATAACTGACGGGCAGCGCCTGCACCTGATAGAGATAGGGTCGTGCTGCCCCCCTGTCGTCGAGCACCGACACCCATGGCAGGGCGGCCGTCTGTGTCTTCCAGAAATGGGCATCTTCATCGAGCGACACCTGGTAGATTTCCAGTCCGCGGTCGTGGTATTTGTTGTAGAGTTCGCGCATGGCGAGAATCCGTTCGCTGCTGCCATCGGAGGCAAAGATGTGGAAGTCGAGCAGCACCACCTTGCCCTTGAGTTCGGTAAGCCGCCGTGTGACCCCCTTGTTGTCGGGGAGGACGATATCGATGAGACTTGCCTCCGTCACCTTATCGGCATCCACGACGAGTCCCTCCTCATTGGCCCTCACGATGCGTTGGGTCTTCATCCCCTCGATGGTGATGTTGTGGAGGTTCTCACCGCGCAGTGAATTTGGATAGAGTTGGTCCCAACTGGTGGCGACGGCAGAGAACGGCTTCACGTCGTCGACGTTGGTGCGCGGGTTGAACACCATGAGATAGGTGTTGCCCACGGCGATGCCCTGGAAGAGGGCGAAATAGGCATATGCCTTCATCGGCTCCTTGTAGATATAGTCGGCGAGCACACGCTCCTTGTAATTGTTCAACAGTTGTTTCACGCTGTCTTCCACGGCGGTAGCATTGAGGTCAGGAGCATCGACCACACGCTGTGCGGTAGCCTGCAACTGCATCTGCATGAGTGAGAGTTCCTTGATTTTCTTACAGTTTTCGCTGCCTTCCACCTCGTAGTTGACCGCCATCTGTGGGTAGGTAGCCTTCACGGTGATAGTCTCCGTGGAGTCGACAGAGAGGCTGATGACCTGTTGGGCGATGCGGAGGCGGTAGAACTCCGGTGCGTCGGTGGGAGCATCGACGGAGAAGACGAACTCTCCTTTTTCATCGAGTTTCACCGAGTCGACCTTTTGCGCGCCGTCGAGAGCCATGTTCTCCAGGTAGAGCACGGAGTCGGTGGCGTTGGCTATCGTTCCGTTGATTTGGAAGTGCTCCTTTTGGCAGGAGCATAGACACAGTGCAACCAAGAGGGTTGCGGAAGAGATGAAATGTCTTATCGAAGTTGTTTTCATATTCATGTGATAATTGTGTCTGCAAAGATAGTGCAAGGTGAGCGAAAAGCAAAATAAATAACGCAGTTTTTATTTTCTTTTCCGAACCGAAGCCAATCTTCGACGAAGCCAAAGATAGTGCAAGGTGAGCGAAAAGCAAAATAAATAACGCAGTTTTTATTTCTTTTTCCAACTGCAGCCTATCTTCGACGAAGCCAGAGACACAGCAAAGAGGCACAGAGTAACAGAGTTGATATTCTTCTCTGTATCACTGTGCCTCTTTGTTGATATGTCTTATCTCTGTGCGACCTTATTTCCGCCACACCATCTTGTTGACCACGCCCGTATAACTCTGGATGATTTTCACCACCTTGGTAGAGACATTCTCTTCAATGTAGTCGGGCACGGGGATGCCATGGTCACCGTTGTGGGTCATCTCTACGGCAGTCTCCACCGCCTGGAGCAATCCCTTCGTGTCGATGCCTGCAAGGATGAAGCAAGCCTTGTCGAGTGCCTCTGGTCGCTCAGTGGATGTACGTATGCAGACGGCGGGGAACGGGTGTCCGACAGAAGTAAAGAAACTACTCTCCTCGGGCAGTGTGCCACTATCAGAAACCACACAGAAAGCATTCATCTGCAGACAGTTGTAGTCGTGGAAGCCCAACGGCTCATGCTGAATGACACGGGGGTCGAGTTGGAACCCGGTGCTCTCCAACCGCTTGCGTGAGCGGGGGTGGCAAGAATAGAGGATGGACATATCATAACGCTCTGCCAGTTGGTTGACCGCAGTGAAGAGCGAACGGAAATTCGCATCGGTGTCGATGTTTTCCTCACGATGGGCAGAGAGCAAAATGTAGCGGCCGCGCTCAAGGGAGAGCCGTTGGTGGATATCGCTCGCCTCTATCTCCGCCAGGTTGGCATGGAGCACCTCTGCCATCGGTGAGCCAGTGACGTATGTGCGCTCTTTCGGCAAGCCACACTCTGCCAGGTAGCGGCGGGCGTGCTCGCTGTAGGCCATGTTGACATCGCTGATGATGTCGACGATACGGCGATTGGTCTCTTCGGGCAGGCACTCGTCCTTGCAGCGGTTGCCAGCCTCCATATGGAAGATGGGGATATGCAGCCGCTTAGCACCGATGACCGACAGGCATGAGTTGGTGTCGCCCAACACGAGCACGGCATCAGGACGAGTCTCCACCATTACCTTGTAACTCCGGTCGATGATGTTTCCCATCGTCGCCCCCAGGTCATCACCCACGGCATCCATGTAGATGTCGGGCGCATCGAGTTTCAGGTCATGGAAGAACACCCCGTTGAGGGTGTAGTCGTAGTTCTGTCCGGTATGGGCAAGGAGAGTGTCGAAATATTTCCGGCACTTGTTGATGACTGCCGAGAGGCGTATAATCTCAGGTCGTGTGCCCACGATGATGAGCAACTTCAGCCGTCCGTCGTTCTTGAAAGATGCCATTGTAGAAGGTTTAAATCACAGGGTCGAAATATGTATCTGGGCGATTGGGGTTGAAGGCTTCGTTGGCCCACATCAAGGTGACCAGGTCGTCGGTGTCGGAGAGGTTGATGATGTTGTGGGTGAAGCCCGGGAGCATCTCCACCACCTGGATATGTTCGCCGCTTACCTCATACTCCCTGACGGGGTATGGGTTGCCCTGTTCATCGACACCCTCCCTGCGCAACTGTATCAGTCCATGTCCGCTCACCACCACGAACTTCTCGTTCTTGGTATGGTGCCAGTGCTGACCCTTAGTGATGCCCGGCTTGGAAATATTGATGGAGACCTGTCCCCTATCGGGTGTGCGGATGATTTCGGTGAAACTGCCCCGTTGGTCGATATTCATCTTCAAGGGATAGATGGTCTTCTCTTCGGGCAGGTAGGAGAGATAGGTGGAATAGAGTTTCCTGGCGAAGGCATCGCTGAAATCGGGCACCTCAAGGTTGTCGTGCATATCGCGGAAGGAATGGAGCAGGTCGACGATACCTCCAAGGGTAATATGATGGGTGACAGGCACCTCGCAGAAGAGACCATTGCGGTGCTCTTTTCCCGAGAGGGCGCCAATCAGTTCATCCACCACATCGTCGATATAGACGAGGTGCATCTTCACCGACGGGTCGTTGACGGTGATGGGCAGGTCGTTGGCGATGTTGTTGCAGAAAGTAGCCACGGCACTGTTGTAGTTGGGCCTACACCACTTACCGAAGACATTGGGGAAGCGGTAGACGAGCACCCTTGCGCCGGTAGCCTCGGCATAGTCGAAGAGCAGTTTTTCGCCCGCCCGTTTCGACTCACCATAGGGATTATCGAGGAGTGCCTGGATGGAAGAAGAAATCATCACCGGACAAGCGTTGTTGTACCGCTTCAACGTATCGAGCAGCAGCGAGGCGAAGCCGAAGTTGCCCTGCATGAACTCAGCAGGGTCCTTGGGGCGGTTCACCCCAGCCAGGTTGAACACGAAGTCGGCCTCCCTGCAATAGTCGTCGAGCAACTCTTTCGGGCTATCGATATCATACTCGAAGATGGTGAGGTCGGAGGGGCAGTCATACCAACGCGCCTTGCCCTCAGCAATGTTGCGGAGTTGTGAGCAGAGGTTGCGCCCCACAAATCCTTTTGCCCCGGTAACTAATATTTTCATGATGGCTTTTTCTTGAGATGGTATTATTCACTACGTATCTCCTTGGAACGCTGCTTGGGCTGCAGTCCGAGGTCCTCGCGCACGAAACGGAGTTTCATGAGCAGTCTTTCCATGCCCTCGACGTCGAGCCGAGTGGCATTGTGGCTGTGATAGTCTTCGATTCGCGACACATCCTCATTCCCCTCGGTAAAGAACATATCGTAGTTGAGGTCGCGCGTGTCGCACGGTATGCGGTAGTAGTCGCCCATGTCAATGGCACGCACCATCTCCTCACGGGTGACGAGCGTTTCGTAGAGTTTCTCGCCATGACGGGTGCCGATGACACGAATCTCCGGGGTATGGGCAATGAAAGGCACCCCTGTGTCATGCACGGGAGTATTGCAGTAGATATTGACGAGCGCCTTGGCCAGCGTGTCGAGGGTGGCGGCAGGTGCTTTCTGCACGAAGAGGTCGCCGTTGTGGCCGTGGGTGAAGGCATATACCACGAGGTCGACGGCATCGTCGAGTGTCATCATGAAGCGGGTCATGTTGGGGTCGGTGATGGTGATGGGCTTCCCTTCTATCATCTGCTCCACCCACAGGGGTATGACGGAACCACGGCTCGCCATCACGTTGCCATAGCGCGTGCAACAGATGGTAGTAGGCGATTTTTCTCCCAATTCACGTCCCTTGGCGATGGCCACCTTCTCCATGAGCGCCTTGCTCATGCCCATGGCGTTGATGGGATAGGCCGCCTTGTCGGTGGAGAGCACCACCACGTTTTTCACGCCATGCTCGATGGCGGAATTGAGCACGTTCTCCGTGCCGAGGATATTGGTTCTCACCGCCTCAATTGGGAAAAACTCACAAGAGGGCACCTGTTTCAGTGCGGCGGCGGAGAACACATAGTCGACGCCCTGCATGGCAATATCGACAGAAGCCTTGTCGCGCACGTTGCCGATATAATATTTCACTTTGGCGTTCTGCAGCACATGCCGCATATCGTCTTGCTTCTTCTCATCGCGCGAGAAGATGCGTATCTCCTTGATGTCGGAGTGGAGGAAACGCCGCAGCACGGCATTGCCAAACGAGCCTGTGCCGCCGGTAATCAACAGAGTTTTATCTGCAAATATACTCATGATAGAGGAGATGAAAGGTTATGGGTTAGGGTCGCTCATTGCTCTTTTGCGGCAAGCGACTTGATGACTTCGACATAACGCGACGTACCATACTCACAGGTAAGGTTGCGCAAGATGAACTGACGGCCATTGGCTCCCAACTCGCGGCACTTCTCCGGGTTGTCGGCCAAATCGGTGATGGCGTTGATAAAGGCCTCGGTGTCGCCACTCAATGTGAACACGCCACAGTTGGCACGCTGTATGATGTGGTGCAATTCTCCCTCGTCGAAATGCACCAGCGCGGCACGGCCTGTGGAGAGGATGGTCCACGTCTTGCTGGGCATGGCGCAGGCTCCTATTCCTGGCTTGCACGACACAATGCCGACATCGCCAAGGCTATACACCTGTGAAACGCGCTCCAGCGGCTGCAACGGGAAGAACCTGACGTTGGGCAATCCACGGCGTGCCACCTCTGCCTTGAGTTGGTCTTCGAGACCTCCGGTGCCGAAGATGATGAACTGTATCTCCTGCCGCGACTGCAATTGTTCTGCGGCGTCGATGACGACATCAAGATACTGGGCTTCGCCGAGATTGCCGGCGTAGAGCACATGGAAATCGGAGCGTGAAAGACCCAGTTCGTCGAACAAAGGATTGTCTTCCTTTGCTATTGGTGTCACCTCATTCTCGTCCACCCAGTTGTATACCACCTCTATCTTCTCCTCGGGAACGCCCTTGGCCATGATGTTTGCCTTGAACCCCTCGGAGATGACGATGATGCGGTCGGCATTGCGGTAGGTGGTATTCTCCACCCATCGTCCTATCCGCCAAATCAGACTACCTTTCTTTGTCAGTCCAGCCCCCACCAGGGTATCGGGAAAGATGTCCTGCAGGTTATAGACAAAAGGCACCCCTTTGATTTTCTTCAACGCAGCGCCCAGCAGTCCCTGTATGGGTGCCGTGCTCATCATGTAGAGCATATCGACATCCTTGGCACGCCATCCGTCATAGAGTTGGTGCATCCAGCAGTAGAAATAGCGGAGCGCACGTCCGACAGGGTTTTTCCCCTCGTTCCACGCATAGAAGCGGCGCACCTTCATCTTGTTGCCGTAGAGTTTTTCCTCACGGGCAGCCGAGCGTCGCACCGAGGAGTCGATGCCCCGGGTAGGTATGGGTGCGTGCACCTCCATCTGCATACCGGCGCGTACGAAAGCCTTGAACCTGTCGTCGTCGAGATGCAGGTCCGAATAGATTTCCGGTGGGAAATAGGAGGGAAGGTATAATAGTTTCATGTGATGGATATTACTTGGATGAACTTTCTTCATTAGGTCCTCACAAACCGTTGTGGGAGTTGAGGACGTGGAGGCATTTCTTGTCACGGGCGTAGGGTTTTTACTTTAGTTATCAGTTGAGTATGTTGTCATTGTCATTCTATATGACGTGGAGCGTAGCCCCCATCGCATATTGGCGAGGCGTCCTTCTCCGTGAGCGCCTTGCACATATCCATAGCGTTGATGGGGTATTTTCTTGATGTCGGAGTGGAGAAAACGCCGCAGCACGGCATTGCCGAGCGAGCCTGTGCCGCCGGCAATCCACAGTGTCTTCTCCGCCAATATTCTCATAGTTGTTATACTATTTTCATTATCATGTTGTTGGGTATGCTTCGTCACAACATCGTCCAAGCCTAAAAACCTTTACAGCAACGTGTGCTGTTTTATCTCTTTCAGCCTGTTGAGGAAGTATTTCCTGTAGTTCTTCTCCAATGTTTCCAGAGGAATGCGCTCATTTTCGGGATACAGCGCCTGTTCGTGCTCTACAATCTCTTTCGGTGTGAACGTGAAGCCGACGACCTTGGCGGGATTGCCCATGACGACGGCATATGGCGGCACATTTCCCCTGATTACACTTCCACTGCCTATATTACTTCCTCTCCCAAGATGTGTGCCTCCCAGCAAAGTGACATTGGAACCAATCCAGACATCTTCCTCTACAACGACATCCTTGTCGAAATCATTGTTCGTGTCGAGTCCCTGCTTCACTTCATCGGTCACCTCCTTATACCATTTCCCCTTGACCCTCATGTGGTTGCCAGTAATGACCTTAAGTCCGAAAGCCGCGCCAGAATACTTTTTCATGATGAATTTTGCACGCCAATTCATAATCACAGCACCGACATCTATGCCTGCGTGTTCGTACATATACAGGTTCTTGGGCTTATAGACCACAACATCGTAGGCAATTCGTGCGCTACGGTCCTTGTGTCCATAGTTCTTATAAACCAGGCGCAACAACTTCTTTAACAGTACTTTTATTCTTTCTACCATTATCACATCATTGTATATCCACCATCAATTATCAGGTTCTGGCCCGTTACCCAACGGCTGGCATCACTCAGCAAATAGATGCAAGCATAAGACACATCAGACGTCTTGCCTACACCCAAAGGGAACGCCCCAAGGCGTTTGTTGTAATCAGCCTCCGACAGGCCTTTCAGGAAGTTCTCCATCATCGGGGTCAATACCGTGCCGGGACTGATACAGTTGACACGGATGTTTCTCTTCGACAATTCAGAAGCGACTACCCTTGAGGCGCTAATCAAAGCCCCTTTCGAGGCGGAATAAGCCGACACGCCATGACGTGCTATGACTGCCGTGATAGAGGAGATGAACACGATGGAGCCTCCTGCTGCCAACCGCTTGGGGGAACTCAGGCGCCTGACGAACTCCAATGCACTCAGCGTATTGACCTTCAACACATCTTCATAATCGTTCGTCGTGAGCAACTTCATGGGCTTCGTCATTTCCACCCCGGCACAGTGCAAGAACCCAGAAACCTTACCACATGCCGCGATGATGCCCGAAACGAGTTGTTCTATGCCTTCCGTCTCCCGGAGGTCATAGACATAGTATTGGTGCCCCTCGCCCTCAAGCATCCCCATTGTTTCTTGCAACCGCTCCTCGTTTCTTGCAATGAGGACAACCTTTGCCCCCATCCTCGAACAATCGATGGCACATTGCCGTCCGATGCCTGACGAAGCACCGGTGACAATGATGGTCTTTTCTTCCAACGAGAAAGGGTTGAAGCCTTTCATAACACGGGTCTCCCTTCTTTTACTTCTACGATATCGCTGATATGACAGTCGACGAGTGGCAGGATGCCTGTCGCCCAAGTCATGCCAACGCCAAATGCACTGAGAAGCAACGTCTTGTTGCCTTTGAGCTTGTCCTTCAGTTCACTGACGATGGTCAGCGGCACCGACACGGAAGAGGTATTGCCGAACTTGGCTATGGTAGATGGCATTTTCGCCGGGTCGAGTTTCATCTTCTTGGCAATGTATGAATTGATGAAGTTGTTGGCCTGATGGAAGACGATATAGTCGAAATCATCAACGGTCATCCCGACATACGCAAGTGTCTTCTTGATGTCGCGCGGTATCTCGCGGATGACGAAGTTGAAGACATCTCCACCGTTCATATAGCCTTGCTCCTCGCTGCGCATGTTTCCGAACTCATCGACCACTTTCTCGACAACAGTCTCGGCAGAACTCATTTTGCGGTAGCCACCGGCAGGAATCATAATCAGGTCGGCCCGTGAACCGTCAGAGTTCATGGAGAAATGGCTTTCCCCAAATTTCTCATCACACTCGACGAGGGCTGCCACTCCACCGTCGCCGAATATAAACGCTGAACGGCGATCGCGGGGAGAATAGACCTTGGAGCGGGTCTCGCCATCAAGGATGAGTGCCTTTCTGATGCTGCCACCCTGCATCATGCCATAGGCTACAGACAGCCCATACATGAACGCGGAACACCCCAGGTTGATATCAAATGCTATGCATGAGTTCGACAGTCCAAGACGATGCTGCAGAGTAATGGAAGTGGCAGGCATGCGATAGTCGGGCGTTTGCGAAATGAAGACCAGCAAGTCTATCTCCTCTCTGTTCACATTGTTGTCGGACAGCAACTTCTCGGCAGCAGCAAAGCACAAGTCCGACGAGCATGTTTTCTCGTCGGCAAAACGGCGCTCAAATACTCCAACCTTGTCTACAACTTCTTTCACCTGTTCTTCGGGGAAGAACTCGGTGTATTCAAAGTTGTTGATGACACGCTGGGGCACTGCGGCCGCCATGGCGGTAATCCCTACTCCCTTGTATGAAAGAATAGCCATGGTTATGCGGTTGCCAATTCGTACAGGTCCCTTATGGTATTACATTTCAGGATGTCGGCATTGCCTATCTCCTTTTCGAATTCCTCATCGTAGAACGCAATCAGCAACATCACCGAAATGGAACTCCACTCCTCAAGGTCCCTGAAAGAGGTTTCAGGTGTCAATGAAGAAGCGTCCTCCACTTCTATTGCTTCTGCGAACTTCTCAACAAAAACATCTATATCCATATCTTATCTTTTATTATAATAATTCCTACTTTCTATTGTCCGTATTTGCAGAAAGATGCCATATCTGCAACATCTTGCGCCAAACGGCCTCCATATTGTATCTCTCGTTGACCCTACTCCGGGCATTGGCTCGGCAGTGCTCCCTCAAGGCATCCTCCTGCAACATCTTGAGCAATGCCTCCTGCAGCGGCTTTTCCGACCTTGGCGGGATGAGCAGACCACACTGGACGCCGTTTTCCTCGCCTATCATCTCGGGGATAGCCCCAACAGTGGTGGCTACGATGGCACAGCCACAGGCCATGCTCTCCAAGATGACATTGGGGAACCCTTCGGTGTAGGACGGCAGCACAAAGACACCGCACTGCGACATCAGTCGCAAGATTTCACCATGAGGCACCTCTCCCAATATCTCAAGCCACGGCTCTCCATTGGCAATACTCTCGAGCCGTTGGCGCATGGGGTCCTCTACATGTCCGGCAAGCACCAGGCGTATGCCCTTGATTTCCTTACAGGCGCTCACCAGTTCGCATACTCCCTTGGTGGGGATGCAATGTCCGGCGTAGAGCACCATACGTTCATCGCGCTTGTTACAGTCGGAGGAGTGTGCGAACTCACTCACCGTCAGGGCAACAGGATTTGGCAAGTAACTTACCTTCTCCCCAAAGCACGATGCCAGTGCTTCATACGACACCTGGTCGATGGGCACCGCCACGTCGGCCATTTTCACCACGCTACGCAACAATTTCCACTCCCAGTTTCCCTTCGCCTTCAGTTCAGGTATCCTGCCGAAATGGAAATGCACCACAGTATGCACATGGTGGTGCTTAGCGATGCGCAGCATTACTATATCCTTGAGCAGGCTTATCGATGCACTCGTGCAAAGATGCAACACATCATAACGCCTGGCCTTGAGCATACGCCTCTCATGGCAGACAATCTTGGAATAGTCGGCCACCCCACTCCATGCGCGGCGGAAGACAGAATTCTCGTCGGGCGATGCCTTTCGCCCCATGGGCAACACATCCATGCGCACCCCCGGGCTATCCAACGACTGGTAATAGCCGAGGATATTGTCTGCCCATTGTGATATGCCTCCCACACCCATCTTGTAAGGCGTGGCCAGCAATATGTCGAGAGGTCTTCCTTTATCGTCCATGCGTAAAGAGCGGTTGCAACAGTGACATATACCTATTCACGAAAACATCTTCCGACATCGTCTGCTCTGCCAGTGTACGGCTTTTCGTGCCATACTCCACATACTGCGTGTGGGTGAGGTTCAGTGCCGCCTCCAGTTTGTCGGCCATATCCTCGGCATTGTGCGGGTCGAACAAGAAGCCATTCTCGCCTTCGCACACATAGCGCGGATTGTCACACACCCTGCTGCATATCACAGGCAGCGAACTTGCCATGGCCTCACACAAGACATTGGGCGTTCCCTCATAGAAAGAAGGTAGACAGAAGAAATCGGCCTTGCGGTATTCCTCGTCAATATCCTTCGTCTTGGGAAGCAGGAGAAAGCGCTCTGCCAGTCCATACTCCCTGACGAGTTTCTGGCACTCCTCCATATAGCACTTGTTTTGCTCGCTGCTTGCACTTATGCTCAGCCCGAACCACTTCACCACGAAGTCGTCGCGCCTGCCAGCCAACAGCCTCACAGCCTCTATAAACCCTTTGGTGTTTTTGCTGGCCCATACCGATGCCACCACGAGGATGACAGCCTTCACGCCGCGTTGGCGCTCTCCCGGATAGGAGAATCTCTCCATGTCCACGAAGTTGGGTATAACGAAGGTTTTCGCCTCATATCTGGGGTATTGCCTCCTCACCCATTCGCCCTGCGCATAGGAATTGGGCACGATATAATCGGCCTTGCGGTAGAGCCAGAATTTCACCCGTTCCCTGAAAGTGAGCACCTGCGTAGTATTGCGCTCACTGACGATGAGCCGGAACTTTCCTCCGAGACAGCGCACCAGACATGCCATTATACATGGCGTGTCGAGATATGCCACCACCACATCAGGCTGTGCATCGAGCAGCGTCTTCCTCAGTCGGAAGAAACGCTTTCTGTGGTTGTCGGCATCCTTTACCAGTACGCAGGGCACACCACATTGCCTGAGTTCATCGCCATAGAAGAAGACTGGGAAGTAAGTGTAGACGGTGACGTCTACATCTTTCTCCTTCAACATACGGGCGAGGCCCACCAGTTGGCGCTGGGCACCTCCTGCCCCTAAATGGTCTATCAACAGCGCGACTTTCATTCTTTCTTGTCAAGGCGCTGAAAAACGCCTGAAATGATGATTGCTAATGGAGTCATGGAAGAACCATGGCATACCGACTACAACATTTCACACTTCAGCAACGAGCAACCGCCACCTGGTCATGGCCGGCGGTTCCGCCATCTATTCCCATCTTTTCCATCTACCCATATTGAAGGAACCATGTTTACAATAGTACCGACATCTGTTTTAGATTTCGAAAGTGTGACCTTTAGCAAAGATACAATACGACAGCACCGGCACTACCCTTCACAGGGTATGCCCGTCTCGTGAATGGATGTAAAAATGTTTCTCAATATACATACTCCAACGACGCATAATACCCCTCCTTTTAGGGGCACACGTCTTCAATCATAGTGCAAAAATACATTTTTTTTCGATATTTTCCTTTTTTTTTCTATTTTTTTGCCAAATATCCATTGTTTTTGTGTGATTTCTTCAAAAAAGACACATATTTTGCCTCATACAGATACAAAAAATGCTATCATTTCGCTTACACCATGTGTCTATGAGTCAGCCTCTTTCCTACCCATCCTTTCCTTGATGAAACAGATGTAATTGTCGCGGTGCGACTCACATTGCATCCGGTTGAGCAATTGGAGCCATTTCTGCCGGGGAAAATAAGCCGGCAACATGCCCTTTTCGTAAAGCGCCAATGACCATTTCTTGGAATAAGGAGTGAGAAAAGAGGAAAAATACCTGGCAGCCCTTTTGACCATCCTCTGCTGTGCTTCCTCTAATGCCCGGTCGTCGGCAATCACGGCATTAAGCCGCTCCATTTCCCGGTCAAAGGCCTCCTTGTCCTTTCCATCGAGCAGCACTACCCCTGGTTGTTCACCCGACTGGATATAGGGAAAGGTTTCCCACCTCACGTTGCCTTTGTCAAGGGTCAAACCTACCATAAACCCCTTGTTCCATGCACTGCCGCGCTGGCGCAGAGAGTCGAAACAGAAGTTGCCCAGTCCGTAGAATATCGGTTTTCCGTTATACAACTCATAGCCACTGAAACAATGCTGGTGGTGGTTGACCACGGCATCTGCCCCAGCATCGATGAAGAAGCGGTAGGTCTCCTTCATCCGTGGTGTGGGCAATTCATACCGCTCTACACCACCATGGGTAATGACCACCACATAGTCGGCCTGCGAACGTGCCTCGCGGATGGCATGATACTGCCTGATGGGGTTCAAGGGGTTGGCTCCTCCCGACCGTGGGGTGGCAATGCTGAACTCATTCTCCGTACAATTGACAATGGCGAGCCGCTCGCCACGCACCACCTTGTACTTCACGCGCGACGCCTCCTCGAGGTTGTTGCCACCCCCCACATGTTCGATGCCTTGCTGGTCAAGTATGCGTAAAGTGTCGGCCACCCCCTGGTTGCCGTAGTCGCGGAAGTGGTTGTTGGCCAAGGTCACGCCATCGAAAAGACCATAGCGCAAGAGTTCCACCACCCTTTCGTCGCACTTCAAATGCGGTCCCACCTTTTCTATTTTTTCTGCCTGCCCTGTCACTATCGGGCACTCCAGGTTGAGTACACGATAATCGTATGCCTCGTTGACGGATTTCACACCAGCCAGCAAATCACCATATTTACCCTCTTGCAAGAGGAGTTGGGACCTATGGTTGACAACCAGGTCGCCCGCTATCATTATTTTTATCATAAGAAAGAGTTTATTTCAGCCTTCACTTTACTTGATAATTGCCATACGTCCACTTGCTGCTGTTCAGGCTCTTCAGTACGAGGCGCGAGGAACGTCCTACAGAATTGTTCTTCACGACAGTGCGCCTTGCCCGGGGAGACTGTCCCTCATTGTACTTGTAAAGCAACAGGCGTATGGTCTTGTCAGTGGCTGTGAACCTATTGCCAGTGATAGAAACCGACGGGTTGTCGCCAGCCCCATTGACAGCAAACAGCCATTCTCTGTTGGTGCCCATATCCCCCTGTCTGGAGTGGTATTCTTCCGACGTGATGTTGCGGGAGTCGAAGACATTGTTCTCACAGACAAAGGAAACGCACAGCCATTGGCTGCTGTTCAACATCCCGCCGATGTTCACCGCCCGTATGACATTGCCGCGGAAAGTCAGCGTGTCGACAGGCAGAGTGGAAGTATAACTCTGGATATTGTAGGTAAGGCAGTCATCGGGTGACAATGCCTTGTCGTAGGCCATCTCAGCGCTGTAGTCGCCACCAGAGCCGGGGTAAGTGCGTCCTTTCCACAACTTGAGTGCCGCCTCACGGTCGATGTCGAAAACATTGTTGGAATAATACCTCACTATGGGCATATGAGCCTTGCCGAATTCGGCAGGTACGCCAGACCCTTTGGCCTTGAAGATACCGAAATTACCGCGTTTTTTGGTGAACCTCAACACGTTGGTAACGTGGTTGTTGCAATAATAGAGACGACAGACGTTGGCATAGAGGTCATAGGTAGCAGGGAAGCAGTCGAGGCGCTCCCCTTTACGCGTTGTATAGAGTGTCTTTCCCGACACGAAGTTGCGGATGTTGTTGCGCAGCATATAGAGTTGTCCCGCCTCCACCAGAGCAGCACAATAATAGTAAGACCACTTCGTACGTTTCTTCATCACCCTCTCCACTCCTGTAAAGGTGTTGCCCACAATGTATACCGGACAAGACATATAGCCCATCTTCGTTGCATGTTTCCTGGAATTATCCGTGCTCAGCGATATTCCCACACCTGTCACGTCATACAGCGTGTTGCCAATAAAGCGGCACGACTCCACGACCCGCATCCCCGCACTCGACACCATTCTTTCACCCCGATGCGTGTTGCCGTCGAAGAGGATGTGACGGATACTATTGCCGGCTGTGGCACACCCCTTGGCGTCGAGCGGGTTGACATCCTTGAAATCCAACAAGAACGTGCGCCCACATTTCTCCTTCAACCCCTCAAACACACAGCCCGTCACCTGCAATTGGTCGATGCCGTGGACAGGATTGACACAGAAAGTGAAATACTCGCCGCTATCCTCCACCACTATACGCACTTTACGGAGGTTGAGCGAATGTTCGGTATAGAAGAGTAGTTGGTTGGTGCGGAAGCCACCCACCGCCTTTCCACCCACCTCACCGTCGACCACGAAGTCGTGGTCGAGCACGATACACCTTTCCTTGTAGCGGAAGGAGGCGCCAGCCTTGGGCAAACAGACATAATACATCTGGTCGAGTTTGATACCTGGGCAATCCGCCGGGATATTCTTCAGTGCCGCGGCGTTGAGCATGCCGATGGCATCTGTAGAGCCTGGCTTCAACCCGATTTGCGCGGCAGTGAGCAACGTGCCGTCCTTGTCGAGCGCAGGAATGGTCAGTGCCTGCCTCACATCAGCCACGGTAATCTGCTCCGCCTTCTTATTCATTACCACCTTGCCCGGATTTCCTTTCTTGCTGTTGAAAGGCGAAACTGTCTCCATGCCTTCTACACATTGTCGGGCGGTCATTTGTAAATTGACCGCCCGACAACGCGCATGGCATAACATTGACGATGTCTTCACATGAAAAGACAAGGCAAGTGCCGCTAAAACAGCACCCCAACCCATGTTGAGGATTCGATGACGCACGCTATCTATTTCCAATAATAAGCGCCACCATGATAAGGGACACGCTGGTCTTCTGGAGGCAACTGCATGTAATCGCCATAGCAATGCGTGAGATAATCATGATACCGCCCGACCCCCTTGTATTGACGTCCTTCGAACTCCACATCAATAAGGTTTTCGAAGACGTCGAAACTGAAAATGTCTACGAGAGTGACATCTCCTGCATGAAGGTAATTCTTGGCCCCTTCGTATGGAAAGCGATAGAGCACAATGTCTCGGAATTGCCGGATGACTTCGTCGAAATGTGGGATGGTGGTTACCGGCAAGAAACGTACGGCACGACTCTTCCACTTCATGTAATTCATCCTTTTAGCATAAAGCGGTTTGAGGGATTTCAGGAAAGAGCGGATTTCCTCTTCCGTGTCTGGCATTCCAACGACTGGATACAAGTCTATGTTCACGCCATAAGATTTGCCAGCCAGTCCTTCCTTGCTGAATGTGGCTAGATGAGCGACTCTGGAAAAATGGTAATCATAATGCTTGCACGTATCAATATCCAAATATTGAATGGTATTAGATTGGAATTTCTTTTTGAACAACATCATGTCTTCCAGAGGCATGATGATATCCATATCGTCATCCCATGGGATAAAGCCTTTATGACGAATGGCACCAAGCATGGTACCGAAAGCCAACGCATATCTGATTCCATTGGCCCTACAAAAGGCATCGATTTCATCCATCATTTCCAATTGCAAGGCTCTGATGTCATCTGTTGTCAGTCTTCTTCCTTTTTCTTTCATCCAATTTGTTTTTTATTCTCTCTTTTAAACAATCTATCCACATTTTCTTCTTAAACTGCTTGAATGGCCTTTCGTCTGCCGGTTCGTTCATCAGAGCGACATCGGCCTTCAGCCGCAATGCCTTGTAATCTTTCCACGAACGGTAACCACGAACGAAATCGCATATTGCCACAAAATCATTGATGTAGGAGCATTCATGTTTAATTTGCGTGTCACATCCATCCTGTGGCTCTCCAAAAGAACGCTTCACCATCAATGCCGGCAGGTTGGCACCAGCCTTGGTGATGGCATAGCCGTATGCAGCAAAGCGCAAGTTCAGTTCCAAGAAATATACCTCCCCATGGCATATCGCCAAGTCTACATTGAACAAGCCAAACAATTCTGACTTGCGCGCTAAAGAGACCACTTTGCCGATGATGTTTTCGCCTGGAACTTCTTTCCTTACCCTTCCAAAAGCAGACACGCCTTTTTGGGGACCGCGTCCCGACTCCAGCAGTTCGACGATGGCCGGCGCCTCTGTCCTTTCTCCGTCGGCTAACCCCATTACCCCCAATTCCTCTTCTATATCAAGGTATTCCTCCACCAACATCGGATGAAAACTATGCTTGCTCATGTCATCCAATGCACGGAGCAATTCCTCCCTGGATTCGAAACGTCCTTGTCTCATTTTCATGGAGTGGTAGGACAGCAAACCTTTCAGATAGCAGGGATATGTAACTTCTTCAGGAACAACATAATGCCCGTCCTTTTGCCCCAGCACCCAACTTCTTGCCACACGGAATCCTGCCTCGAGAGCCAGTTGCTTCTGCACCTGCTTGTTCATCAACCGTGCAAGTTGTCCCTGAGTATGGTTGATATGGGCACAAAGAAAATGGTCTTTCAACCTGTCGAGCGAACTGTCTATCAGGTTGGCGGAGTCGTCGTCAACCGACAATATCAATGGTTTTTCTTCTGTTCCTGAACAATGCTCGAGCAGAATACTGCACAAACTCTCCGCATTGAATTTGTAAGCGAAGAAGCATTCCTTCACATATTTCGAATATGCATCTGAAGGCAAATATTTCTTCTTGGGCATCTCATACACCATGTGTATCACCGTGATATCACAATCTATAACCTCACCTATGGAGCGTATGAGACACAGGCGGGTCATGGTGTTGGTGCCGATAATGATAATATGATGTCGCATCAATTGATTTACTATTTTACGTCAGCCTTGATAGCCTTGCCCATTCTTTCATCCAACAGGTCTTCTATCCCGACAATGGCCGTTTCCCTGTTCTGCTCCGAACGCAACGTATGCAGCGCGAACAACAGGTTTCTGTCGGTATATGCATCGGAGAAGAGCCATCGCTTGAACGCGCCGGGGAAAAAGCGCCTAAACCTTTGCCTCAACCACCCAGGACTCTTGAAAGCAGCCAGATACAGCCTCAACTCTCCCTTGCAGAACTGCCTGAACTCATGGTCGACGAAGTCTTCGTCACCGATGCGTGAGGATCGCTGTATGAAATCGCTCAAGTCCTGCTTGGCAGCGTACCTTACATATCTATCGTCCACCGACTCCACCTTGTGCTTCCTGACCTCAACCCTGCCATCTTGGATGGCGAGTTCTACCAGCAAGCCCGTGTCGGTCTGTCCCGGCTTGAAGTTCTTGAGCAGGAAATCTCCCTGACCATAGAGGAGGTATGAGCCGTTGTAGTTTTCTTCGGAGCCTATGCAGTGGGTGTGCTGCGAAAGAACCATATCTGCACCGCTGTCTGCCATCCGGTGGAACCGTTTCCGCATTTCGGGCGAGGGATAGGGGAACTTCTCTATCCCCCCATGATAGATGACGACAAGATAGTCGCACTCCTTACGCAGAGCCTCTATGTCATGGCACACCACATATTCATCGTAGAGCCATGCACCTGCCACCATCTCCGTGGGCTTGTTATACATGGTTTCGCTGACATTGTAGAACCCCACCTTCATCCCGCCTACCTCGTAGACGACAAACTTGGTTATAGAGTGCATGTCTTTTCCTGCCCCAATGTATTGAATACCAACCTGTTGGAGCGCATCTATGGTATCAAGTAATCCCTGATGACCACCATCGGTGGCATGGTTGTTGGCCAGCATGCAACATTTCACGCCCATTTTTCCCAAAGCCTCCACAGCACGTGTAGGAGCCACCTTCACAGGCCCTGTCTTCACACATCGCTCATCATGGTCGGTTAAGGCTCCTTCAAGATTGCAAACCACAAGGTCGGCACTGGAGAAAAGATTGCAGAGTTTCTCTCCCAACAACAGTTCCACGTTTCCATCACAGAAAGCCTGTTGATTCTCTGGTATCGGGAAGATATCGCCTGCTATAATAATATTTCCAGAAGATTGAACAGCCATAACAATCAGTTAAAAATGCGTCTTTTAAGCGAATCAGCAGGACAATCCTAAGAGATGTCTCAATTTCTTCATGTACTTCATCTTAAGGAAAGTCATCCTGCAAAGAAAATGCGAATAAGGAGGACGGTCAAACCATTTTACCATCAACACCGAATTATGGTCTTTTCGTATCCTATATTCCACGAATTCGTAACCTGATTTCCTTGACACCTCTATCATCCTATAGTTCTTCTCGTGGGTGTCGAAGAATATTCTGTCCACATGATGCGATTTCACATATTCTTCCTGTGCTGATGCCAATGCTTTGTAAACCCCTTTTCCTGCATATTCCGGAAGCACGGCATCAAAACAATGGTAACCATATTGTCCGCTACCACACCATAATTTCTGGTTCAGTAAGATAACGGCACCCGTACCAACGAGTTTGTCATCCATCATTGCGACAAACATCACGCCACCCCTGCTTTCTATTTTCTCCCTGATTTCCTCAGGCTCAAGAAAAGGGTAAGGCATGAACACCCCTTCTTCTACATTCTTCTGGTGTGCAGTCCGAAGCAGATGACTAATGAGTTCCCATGACATTGTCGAGGGCTTGGGTATTACCACTATCCTCTTTTCCATATAATAGACTTCAATACCATCTTCATATGGTCAATCCACGCACGTTTTTTCATCTCTCTAAAAGGTTCTTTGTCTTCCTGGCTCTCAACGAACTTGATGTCTGAACTGTCGAAAAGCCGGTGAAATTCCTTTTTTGAGATGAAACCCATTAACCATTCGTCAACCAGCATCCGCTCGTTAACGTAGGTAGCACTGCCACTTACTTCATTGGGTATATCTTTGTAAGGCATGCCACAAACATATCTCACGAACATCTCGGGCAGATTGACACCCATCTTTGTGTAGGCATATCCTGACCCACCGAAACGAAGGTTCAACTCTCCAAAATACAAAACATCGCCCAACTTGAAATAATCGATGTCGAATATCCCAACAAAGCCGATAGAGCGTACATATTCCTTAAAGAGTCCTACCAATTTTTCATGCTCGGCAGTCACAGGGTAAACCTTTCCCTGGATAGCAACACCATAATGTGAACCATGTGCCAACTGCAATATCTCGAGAATGCCGGGGATAATGACATTTTCGCCATCAGAAAAGCCCAGCACGGCAAATTCCTTCTCGATTTCCTTGAAGTCTTCTATGAGAAAGTCTATATTTTTATATCGAGACAAGGAATTCAGGTGGTCAATTAACTCTGATTCACTGTTACATTTCCTCAGGCCCACTTTTCCACCGACGGTAGACCGCAAGGGTTTTGCAAAACATGGATATTGTATTCCTGAAGGTATCTCGTATTTCGTATTCCTTATTTCAATAACTTTATAGTCAACCACTTGAAGCCCCATTTCTACAGCCCTTGACTTTTGCTTGACTTTATCCATCCAAGCCGACACACTCTCTGCCCCTTCTTTCATGTGCGGCAACAAGAAATGTGCTTTCAGGACATCAAAATGCTTGTCGACTACCGCTGCAGATAAATCATTGTCAGGGATAATGATGGGCTTTGAATTCTCATCGGTACATTTTTCCAATAAGATTTTTATGATTCCTTCACCATCTTTGTTGGAACAATAGTAAACATCCTTCACATACTTTGAATAGCCATCGATTGGCTTGACGTCATACAACGATTTCCCGTCTTTTCTGTATGGAACCAATGCGATGAGGATGACCTCACAACCCATCTCGGCAACAGAACGTGCTATACACAGACGTCCGGAGTAACTCTGGCCTATGATAATAACAGTTCGTTTCATATCAAATATCTGGTGGATGATGCCGTCTTGCCGAAGGTTAGAAAACCCTGGTATTTTTCCTTGGCCACAATTCCCTCAAGATTCTTTCGGTGTATTTCCCGAAACCAGGGCCATAGGCCGACTGACTCAGCCCTACACGGGTGTTCCATTCTATCAGAACGGGTTCCCCATCCTCTGCCACCGCCATATCCCACCCTATGAGGTCGAAGAACGGGAGTTGGAAATGCAGTTCCTTCACCTTCTCCACGACCTTGTCGAAAGACGGAATCTGGAAGCCTTCCAAGACAGTTCCTGTATCGGTGGTCAGAATATCGTCCTGATCGAATCCTCCGAAACCATATTTCCCCAATCGGCCTTCCTCGTTGATCACGGCACTGATGCCTCCCGCGCATTGGTTGTCGATGACAGCGCCTTTCCTTCCTATGCGAACCACCACGCTGATGACCAAGATTTCCATACCTGAGCGAAAGGTAATAATCCTTATTGTGTTGACAGAAGAAGGATTGAGCATACTCATCTGCGCATGCTGCTTCAGCCGTTCCTGAATCTGGAAATTCTTTTTATACTGTCTGAACAATTCACCGACAGTCATGCCATCGATATTGGTGATGCCATCGGTCACCTCAAGGGCCTGGATGCCTTTACCACGGGAAAAAAGAGTTGGCTTGATGAGCATGCCTTTCAATTGACTGCACTGCTCCACTGCCTGCTCTTCGGTTACAGGCTTGCCCTCCACATAGTAATAGCCATTGATGTTCTTCAGGAAGGTATGAGGTTGCCGCACACCTTTAAGAAAGACATCAGTCATGTTCTTATCTCCATAAGCATTGGTGTAGGGGAGCATGTTCGCCCTTCCAAGCAGTTCCACTTGATGCAAGTTGGTAGGCACATAGTATTTGGAATACAGACCTGTGCGCGAATAGAAATACTCATGTGAATAGAGATCTATTTCTCTGCCTATGACGCTTTTATAAAACTCCTGGATTTCCTTTTTCTGTTCTTTTGTCAGTCGACGGTGTGTCTTCAAGTTTTTGAAACTCGAGGTCAGTTCGCGCTTCCATTTCTCGGAAACGGCCTTCTTTCGCTTCTCTCGGAGAAAATCATCAAGAATCCTCATTATTCCCATAATGGTTGTATTTGATTGACTGTTTTCGGACGACCATGCCATGAGCAATGGCTCATCCAAGGGCTTTCATTTCCGGAGCGTTTGCAAAACCTTTTTCAGCAACACACTCACCATATCCTTAGTTGAAAAAAACGACTCCATCTTGAAACCGATGGAGATAACAAGGTATATGGCGATGAATGCCAACAACTGAATCAATGCCATGGGGTTTCCCGAAATGGGAAGTAACTGTCCCAACAAGTATGCACCAAGGAAGGCCACAGAGGAAGCCAAGATAATGGGCAGCAAATCCCGGAATTGCTGTATCCCAGTATAACCGACATATTTGGAAACCAACCCTGCATTGACCAAGTATATGATCCATGAAGTCAGCACGCCACCTACCAGCATACCATAGATGCCAAATGCCCACAAACCAGCAATGGTCAGTACCAAGCCGGTGACTCTTTTCACTATCGTCCACTTTAAAATGGCCTTGCTCTTGCCGACAGCAGCCACGGCAAAATAGTTGATGTTTTGCAGACAGGTGGCTATGCCAGCAAAGCACAGGATTTGGAAATAGGGAACACTTGTCAGCCACTTGTCTGAATAGAGCAAGACAAAGATAGGCTTTGCCAGCAACATTAAGAGAAGCAGCATGGGGAATGTCATGTAAGCCGATGCACCTATGAATCGCTTCAGGATGGATATCATCCTCGTCTTGTCGTTCTGCACTTCAGACATGACGGGATAGGATATCTGACTGAGCACGTTGGAAATAAACGTGGATGCATAACTCTCCGTTGAACTTGCCTTGGAATAATAGCCCAACGTCGATGATTTGTATATCTTACCTATCAGCAGGCCTTGGATATTATTGCATAAGGTATTAAAAAGATTGGAAAGCAGGATGAAACCTCCGAAACTGAAGAGTTCCTTGAACGACTTGACGGAGAACACCAGAGAAGGATACCATTTAGCAGTAATCCAATATAAACTGGTTGTGATAACACTGACCAGCAACTGTTGAACCACCAATGCCCACACGCCCCACTTTTTCCATGCCAAGTATATGGTTACCACAAGGGCAATGGCATTGGCGGTAACATTGACATAGGCTATTTTTTTGAATTCCAGTCGCTTGCGCAATTGATTGCGCTGCACGATACGCACTGCATTGATAATCAGAACGAGACCTTGCACACGAAGCACGTCGCAAAGCAAGTCAAGGTCGTAGAAACGCGCAACAAAAGGAGCACAAGCATAAAGAATCGCATAAAGGGTGACAGAAAGGCCTAAGTTCCAATACAGGATAGTGGAATAGTCTTCGCTGGTAGGCTGTTTCTTCTGGATGAGGGCAGACCCAAACCCACCATCGATGAAAGTACGTGCCAAAGCGAGGAAAATCACCAGCATACCCACCACACCATAGTCATGGGGGGTAAGCAAGCGTGCCAACACAATACCCGAAATGAAGTCAAGGAATATGTTGGCAAACTTATGGATACTGATCCATACTACGCCAGAGATAGTCTTTTGCTTGAGATTGTCTGCCATAGATTATACTCTTGAAAAAGTCATTTCTTCTTGCTGTTTTTCCTGCGCCGATGACTGGGCCTCTGCCCTCGGGATAATGACAACAAATGTGGAAATCATGCCAACATCCTTTTTATAAACAACCTGCAGGCCTTTGGCAGGGGATTGTACTTGAAGACACTTCCTGGGGAAGCATACCCAGACAGGGAGCAATCCACAACATATTTGTCAAGATTGGCATCCTTGTCATACCCTCTCGCATATAAACTACTTACCACTTCCGATACTTTTGCCTGCGCGTATCTCCTGATTTCAGGATATTTCTCAGCCAACTTGAGCCGGAGTTGGTTGAGCATACATATACTATGGATGGCATTTTCACCATAACGGAATTTTGTTGACGACTTGTCGTTCTGGACGTAGCAGTAAAGTGGTTTCGGCAAATGCACCACCTTGCCGACATGCTCCATCACCTGATAAAACAGGAATCCGTCTTCGCCGTTGGTGAAATGCTCAATGGTGGTATAGTCGTGGTCTTGCAAGAGCGAACGCCTGAATAATTTTCCACAGAGGTTGTGATGGTACTCATCGAGCAACAACGATTTGTAAACAGGAATCATTGCCGAGCCATACCTCAGGACCGACCCCCTCACTTCCTGCCGGTCATCGACTGGAAAGACAAGCATCAAGTCGCCAGAGACGACATCGGCACCTGTGCGCATGGCCTCATTGTAGAATGTCTCCACGGCACGGGGCGGCAGGTAGTCATCGCTGTCGCAGAACATCACATAATCGCCGTCGGCCATCATGTACCCCGTCTTGCGTGCCTGCATCAGGCCGCGATTGCGCTCATGGGCCACAATGCGGAAACGGCTGTCGCCAGCGGCGTAGCGGTCGACCACCTGCATCGAGTGGTCGGGTGTACCGTCGTCGACCACGATGATCTCAAGGTCGTGGAGGCTTTGCGCCAATATGGACTCCAGACAGCGGGCGACCTTGTCTTCTACATTATAAATAGGTATGACAACAGATACTTTTACAGTCATAGGAAATGCCTTGCTGTTTAGGGGAGCGCCGTCTCACGACATTCGATGCCAGCATCCCACAGATGATGTGCGGGAAGAATGGCATACAATCAAGGTACTTGAAGAAAAACAGGGGAGCGAAAGAAGCGGGAAAAGCGCCCATATCGTTGCTTTCCGCCTTTTTTCCTTTTTTTCAATGATCCTTGCGCCCCAATAAGTAATCACGGTGACATACATCAGCACCAACACATGCCATGCGAAGAAACTCATGTAGATGAGATAACTTACCAGGATAAGGAAGCATTTTTTCCAAAGGGGCTTTGATGAGGGAATAACCCAATAAAGAAGAAAGATAAAAGAAAAGACGAGCCAGAAGAGGAAAGAATTGATAGTCATTTTCTCACAATCTTTTCAAAAAAACAACATATAGGCTCATCTGGAAACATGATGGTTGTCGTGCAGATACCACTCATAGAGACGGTGTATGCCCTCGTCGATTTCTACTTGGTGATGCCATCCCAAGGCGTGGAGTTTGCTCACATCGATGAGTTTGCGCGGCGTACCGTCGGGCTTGGAGGCATCCCAGCGCAATTCGCCCTGGAAGCCCACCTCTGCCACTACCTTCTCAGCCAGTTGGCGTATGGTGAGTTCCTTTCCCGTACCCACGTTGACATGGCAGTTGCGCACCTCGCGGCATCCCGGGGCATATGTGTCCTTGAAATCGACATGGAGGAGCACATGCACGCTGGCATCAGCCATGTCCTCACTCCACAGGAACTCGCGGAGCGGTGCTCCTGTCCCCCACAGTGTGACAGCCTTGGGCGAGATGCCGTATTTTGCCAATATGCCGAGGATATCTTCTTCGGATGCCTCACTTCCCACACCCTCTACCGGCCTTGCACCAAGGTCGCGACGCACACTGTCCCAGTTGCCCTCATTGAGACACTTGGCCAGATGCACCTTACGGATCATGGCAGGCAACACGTGACTGTTTTCGAGATGGAAATTGTCGTTGGGACCATAGAGGTTGGTCGGCATCACAGCAATATAGTTGCAGCCATACTGCAGGCTGAAACTCTCGCACAACTTCAGCCCCGCAATCTTCGCGATAGCATAGGGCTCGTTGGTATATTCGAGTTCCGACGTGAGCAAGGCATCTTCACGCATGGGCTGTGGCGCCATGCGAGGATAGATACACGTAGACCCGAGGAAGAGCAGTTTCTTCACGCCATGGCGGAAACTCTCGCCGATGACATTCTGCTGAATCTGCAGATTCTCGTAAATGAAATCCGCTCTATAGGTAAGATTGGCCATGATGCCCCCCACATGGGCGGCTGCGAGCACCACCGCATCAGGTTGCTCCTCATCGAAGAATGCCTTTACTGCCACACCATCGAGCAAGTCGAGTTGGGCATGCGTACGCCCCACGAGATTGGTATAGCCACGCTTGAGTAAGTTGTTCCAAATGGCAGAGCCCACCAAGCCACGGTGTCCAGCCACATAAATCTTGGATTGTTTGTCTAACATCGTATGAAAAATGTGTTACTCAGGAAGTTTAGCCTTGAGATACAATTTCCTGACGAATTTCATGTCGTGCTCCACCATGATTTTGATAAGGTCGTGGAAAGAAGTCTTGCGTGGGTTCCATCCCAACAGGTTCTTGGCCTTTGAGGGGTCGCCCAACAGTTGCTCCACCTCTGCCGGACGGAAGTATTTGGGGTCGACCTCGACGAGCACACGGCCAGTGGCCTTGTCGATGCCCTTCTCATCTACTCCCTCTCCCTGCCATTCGAGCGCAATACCCACGGCCTCGAACGCCAAGGTGGCAAACTCCCTCACCGTGTGATACTCACCGGTGGCGATGACGAAATCATCGGGCTTTGGTTGCTGCAAGATGAGCCACATACACTCCACATAGTCCCTGGCATACCCCCAGTCGCGCAGCGAGTTGAGGTTGCCCAAGTAGAGTTTGTCCTGGAATCCCTGCGCTATGCGCGCGGCAGCAAGCGTTATCTTGCGGGTGACGAAGTTCTCACCCCGTCTTTCACTCTCATGGTTGAAGAGTATGCCATTGCAGCAAAACATGCCGTAACTCTCGCGGTAGTTCTTCATAATCCAATAGCCGTAGAGTTTGGCCACGGCATATGGTGAACGAGGATAGAACGGCGTAGTTTCGCGTTGTGGCACCTCCTGCACCAACCCAAAGAGTTCGGAGGTGGAAGCCTGATAGATGTGGCATGTCTTCTCGAGTCCTACAATCCTCACCGCCTCGAGCAGGCGGAGCACCCCCACGGCATCAGTGTCGGCAGTGTATTCAGGCACATCGAACGACACTTTCACATGGCTTTGCGCTGCCAGGTTGTAGATTTCATCGGGATGCACTTCTCCGATAATTCTGATGAGCGACGACGAGTCGGTCATGTCGGCCCAATGTAAGTTGACGAGCCGTTCCTTCTTCATGTCTCTCACCCATTCATCGAGATAGAGATGTTCGATACGACCCGTATTGAATGACGACGACCTGCGAAGCAGGCCGTGCACTTCATATCCCTTGTCGATGAGAAATTCTGCCAGATAGGAACCGTCTTGTCCGGTAATGCCAGTGATAAGGGCTTTTTTCTTGTCCATGGTTGTCTTATTCCGAGAATTGTGCTATTTTCTGTTCTTCGGAGAGGCGGCAGATGAGCAGGGTGCCGTCTTTCTCCGCGATGATGTATCCATCGAGGCCTTGCACCACCACCTTTCGCTCCTCCGTGGTGTGTATGATGCAATTATGCGTATCGAAGAGCGAGATATTGGAACCGATTTTTGAATTGCCGTAAAGGTCCTTTGGGGTTTGTGCCAGCAGCGAGCCCCAGGTGCCGAGGTCGCTCCAGCCGAAGTCGGATGGGCAGACAAATATTTCGGCAGCCTTCTCCATGATGGCATAGTCGACAGAGATGCTCTCGCACTCAGGATATTTCTGGTTGATGAGTTCCTGTTCCTCGGGCAATCCGTAGTAAGGCACGAGATTCTCGAAAATCTTGGAGAGCGACGGCATATAGACCCTGAAGGCATTGACGATGGTGCTCACCCTCCAGATGAAGATGCCGGCATTCCAAAAATAACTCTTGTTGCGGATATATTTCTCTGCTGTCTGTGCGTCGGGTTTCTCGCGGAAGGAGTCGACGCGGTAGATTTCCCTATTGCGTGCCGAACTGGCAGAGAGGTCGGCTTGTATATACCCATATCCCGTCTCTGGCCTTGTAGGTTTCATGCCCAAGGTGACGATGGCGTCAGTCTCACTGGAGAAATCGAGGCAAGAAGTGATGATGCGCCGGAATTCCGACCCATTGGTCACCACATGGTCGCTGGGTGTCACCACCACATTCGCCTTGGGGTTGATGGTCTTGATTTTCCAACTCACATAAGCGATGCATGGCGCGGTATTTCGCCGGCAAGGCTCAGAGAGGATGTTTCCCACGGGCACCTGTGGGAGTTGTTCATGCACGATGCCGGCATACCTGGCATTGGTGACCACCCATACGTTCTCGGGGAGGCATATTCCCTCGAACCGCTCGTAGGTAAGTTGCAACAATGTTTTTCCTACGCCAAGCACATCGATGAACTGCTTGGGTCTTTCCGAGGTACTCATGGGCCAGAACCTGCTCCCAATTCCCCCTGCCATGATTACTAAGTGATTAGATGCGGAAACCATAGGTCGTTATGTGATGAATAGTGATATTTACTTGTTTGACGCTAGCGGTCAATCGTCGTCCTCTGATGCCTCATTCTTTTTCCTGTAGATGAAATCCCTTACATCCTTGTAGGGCATCCAGATGGCCTCGGAAGGGAAATACCTAACGAGACGGAACCTGAACTTCTCCAATATCCAGAATCTCTTGAAATGTCCTTCCGCCAAATCGAGTTTCTCATGAAGCCTTTTCTCTGAATGCCCGAAGTTTCCCGCGAAAAGCATCTCCTCAAGCAAGAACTCCCCTTTCTTCTTGTTGGGTTTTGCATAAAGGTATTTGCTGTCGAGTCCGAGCACCTCTTTTTGCACATACATCATGGCAGTGGCGAAGCCATACATACCAAAACGCTTGAGTAAGGCGATGAGTTTTTTGGTGTCTTCGGGTGTGGCGCCCTCGTCGTAGCGTTTGCGCAACAAGTAGAAATAGTCGATGACCTGCCGCAGTCCCACTCCCCCATTGATGAAGTGGCGGAAGATGTGGCTGAGTTGGTAGAACAGGTTGAACTCGTTGGTGGGAACGAAGAAACTGTACTTCCCGTCGGGAGAGGTAACCTTGTTGCCAAACTGTGCTGGCGCCACCTCGTCGAAATATTCCCACAGTTTCTTGGTCTTCTTGGGATTGTAGAACCGTGACGGTCTGAAATGCACCTCTACTTCTGCATCACCAAACATCGGGAAATGCACGTGGAGAGAGGAGGCCGGCCTGTTGTAGTATTTCGTGGTAAAAGCAAGGATTTCCTCTCGTGTGCCCTCAAGCCATATGTCCACGTCGCCACACGCACGGAGATAGGGGTCGGGATAGAGGATGGCGTTGCCCTGTCCCTTGAGGATGCAGTTGCGGAAGCCATTCTCCAGAAACCATTCCGAAGCCTTCTGCGTACGTCCGAAGAGCACTTCATTCTTCTTTCTCAATCTCAAATCCTCGAACACCCACTCCATCACATCATCGTCGGTAGGTTTGTTTCCCTTGAAGTCGGCGGCGGTAAGGCGCCCATCTTTCATCAACAACGTGGGGACATACAATCCCGAGATACATTGTTTCACGCTAAAATCCATCAAATCATGCCAGTTGATGCTGGATATGCATTCCGGCACCTCACTGCCAGGATTGAGGCAAAACTTCAGGAATTCAAGGTATTTGGTTGATTCTTCCATAAAATGGTTCTATGATGTTAATGTTTCAGTATCTTGCCGAAAGTCATGAAGATGATTTTGAAATACTCTCCCAACGTGCGGTTATTGATGAAATGGAAGTTATACTCTATCTTCTTGGGCATGATTTCATTGATATACATCTCCTCTGGGTCCTCGGCCTGTCCGAGGAGCACATTCTCATCGGAAAAAGCGATAGAGGCATAATCTGTTATGCCGGGCTTCACGGAAAGCACGATTTTCTGCTCAGGCGTGTAGAGCCTCACATAGCGCTCTACCTCGGGCCTTGGCCCCACAAGACTCATGTCGCCGATGAGTACATTCCACAACTGCGGCAACTCATCGATTTTGTATTTCCTGATGACATAGCCCATCTTGGTGATACGACTGTCGCGCTTTCCCACGGTGATGAGGTGTCCCTTGTCGGAACCTATCCTCATGGAGCGGAATTTATACAATCTGAAGGGCACGCCGTCTTTTCCGATGCGTTTCTGGGAATAGAACCCAGGCCCTCTGCTCTCTATTCTGATGAGAATGTAGATGAGCAGCAACAAGGGCGAGAGCAAAATCAGCCCTATTGAAGAGAGCAGGATGTCGAAGAACCTGATCATCCGGTTATCGTTCGATTACAGTTTGGTAAGCCTCAATCAGTGTCTTTGCCACAAACCTCACTTTCTCGTCGTCGAGTTGGGGATAAACAGGCAATGAAATTTCGTGGGAATAGTTGTTGTATGCCGTAGGGAAATCTTTGATGTCGTAGCCCTTCGACCGGAAATAGGTGAGCATGGGAAGCGGAACGAAATGCACGTTGACCGCCACCTCATGGCGTGAAATCTCGGAAATGATATCATCGCGCTGTTGTTCGGTGATGCCCTTGATGCGCAACGCATAGACATGGTAAGAACTTTGGCGGGTGTCGGTGAGCGAAGGCGGAAGGATGGCCCAGTCGTACTGGCGGAGCATCTCGTCATAGGTATTGAAGATGCGCTTCCGCTCTGCCAGCAACTTGTCGTACTGGCGAATCTGGGCGAGTCCGATGGCGGCATTGACATCGGCCATGTTCACTTTCATTCCCCTTCCCACGATGTCGTAGCGCCACCCTCCTGCCTGACTCTTGGTAAACGCGTCCTTGGTCTGGCAGTTGAGCGTCATGAGGCGCATATCCTTGTAGAGTTGTTCGTTGTCGAAGGGAGCGGGCATGTTGAAACAGATGGCGCCACCCTCTGCCGTCGTCACATTCTTCACAGCATGGAGCGAGAAGATGGCTATATCGGTCTGTGAGCCACTCCTACGGCCATTGTTATAGGCTCCGAGAGAATGGGCGGAGTCGTTCACCACAAGTATGCGTTGCAGTTTCTCCTGCACTTCAGAAGCCGGCACAAACATGGCCTTTACTTCTGGAGAACAGACAAGCCTCATGATGGCTTCGTAGTCGCAGGGGAAACCGGCGATATCGACGGGGATGATGGCCTTTGTGCGTGGTGTGATGGCTTTCCTAATGGCCTCTACCGAGATATTGAAGTCGTCGCCAGAGTCGACCATCACCACCTTGCCTCCAGCCCATTCCACCGCCATGGCAGTGGCACAGTAGGTATAGGCGGGTATGATTACCTCGTCGCCAGGCTGTATGCCCAGCCACCTCAGTACCATGATGGCTCCCGAAGTCCAGGAATTGACACCCAGTACGGCTCTCGACTCATTCAACTTGGCTATTTCCGCCTCCAGGGCTTTTACCTTGGGACCTGTTGTAATCCATCCTGAACGCAGTGCATCGACCACTTCGCTGATGACGCTCTCGTCGATATAGGGGGGGGAGAATGGTATTTTCATATAGTATAGTTGATTTGATTTTTTAAGTCTTTATAGTGGTTAATTCCTTTTCCTCTCATTTGATTTGTGGGTACTTGATTTTGCACGATTCCAAATGCAGGAAATAGATCATCAATTGCAAATATGTAAGCTTGGAGAAATATGAAACGGCACCCATGTCGGTAATGAACCTGATGACAATCAGTGTGAACACGAGGTTGGCCATATCGTCGACCTTGAGGTATTTGCGCTCCTGCAGGAACAAGTAGCCGAAAATGCAATAGTAGGATATCAGGCCGAAAATACCGCCGTTGCAAGCCATTTCCGCATAATTGTCGTGGAGGTACATCCTTTCTCCAATGTTCATCGACGCGAGATATTGGGAGCAGTTCATGCCTATGCCCAACCACGGTGTCTTTCGGAATTGCTCCCAGCCTACATCCCTCAGTTCCATTCGCAACTCCGTGGAAGCATCGACCTCACCTTCGCCCGTAAACCACGACACCATGCCCATGAACCTATTTGCGGCACCCTCGAACAACGCTGTTTTCGACAATGCGAACAAAATGGCCACAAACAACACGAAGAACCCAAAGAATTTCAAAAACGGCGCCAGGCTCTTTTTCTTTGACCTCATATATTTCAGGAAATATAGGAACAAGACTCCAAAGCCAACGATGACGAGACTTTTCCTACTCTCTGACCTAAAGACAAAAACCACAGCAATCAAGACCAACACCAACATCAACCATGAGGCTTTTCTAAAAAAGAAGAAAAAGAAATTGATAACCACCACCGTGGCCGCGAGCATCGACAGGGTGTTGATATTATTGAACGTATTGCCTAATCGACCTCCATCTTCTCCTGCCACTGCCACATTGGCGACACCATAATAGAAATAGGAATAAATAACGACCACATAGCCTGCCCACATCATGATGTTCATCAATTGTGTCACATCCCTAAACCGCTTGAAATGCCAATACATTACGCTAAGGCAAATCAACAACTCCATTAGTGTGTTGGCCATCGTAAGGGCTGTACGGTAGTTATACGCCCACATTGAAGTGGCATAGCAATAGAGAGCGAACTGCAGGACGAAAAGATGGAAAGGCTCGAATTGGAACTTGAAATTTGACAAGACCAAAAACAACAGGGTGATACCAAGCAACACCAATCCTCCATAAGCATTTGCTCCCAAGAGATAATTACTTACCACGAAGAGGAAAGTCAGGAATGCCAGTAATTGGTCATTCGCCTTAGTGTGGATAAAATTTGGCATTTTGGAAAACGCTAACAGTTATCTCATCAATCTCCATGGAAACATTCACCAACCCATCGACGGACAGACATCCATAGGTGGCCGTCCACAGGCTGGTCATCATGAAGCAGGAACATGCGAAATGCTCTCCCCCCCATTCTCTCCAAGACTTGATGAAAAAAGCAATATATATTTTTTTTGATTGTGAATGATAAAAGGATTAAAGCAATATCAAAAGCAGCAGATTGAGGATTGAGCCACCCCTTCGCCTTGCCACACAACTTCCCTACCTCGTCTTTTATAAAAAAAACGAAGGATAATGACACACGAAAAAAGCCAGTCAGCAAACACCGCCTCGAAGAACGTTACTGTTAATCTACACCCATACGTATACAATGAGCCCTTTGTCCATGCCCAATGAATAAGAACGGAGTGACATCGGAATTCAACACATAATCTATTCTCGCAGCATCCACAATCAACTGCTATATTGCTTTCAAGCCACAAAGGTAGAAAAAAAACGGGGATTTCAATGCAAAATCGGCACTTTTTTTGGCGTAAATGGTTTTTTTCGCAATATTTGTGGATTCTACCGTTATATTTGCGCCAATTTGGCAAATGCCTATTGTTTTTCTGCCCTCAAAGGGTTAAAAAGAAACATGTTGTCGCATCAAAGCCAAATCTTCCTTATAGGTCACTTTAATGTTCGTCGGCTCGCCCTCAACAATGAAGACTGGTTCTTCGGGCAAGTATTTGGCCACCACGCCACAGTCATCAGTGGTGACGAAAGCGGGATCGCGGAGTGCCACTTCATAGGCTTTCCTGATTACACCGAGACGGAAGCACTGCGGGGTCTGCATGTTGCGAAGGCTACTTCTCGGCGGTGTGGCGACGATACACCCCTGCTGATCAACCTCGACAATGGTATCAGTGGTCTTCACCGCCACGCCCACGGCATTGTAACTGGCCATGGCATCCAAGCAACGGTCGATAATCTGCTGACTTACCAATGGCCGCACCCCGTCGTGCAAGAGCAGCACATCGTCGGGATGGTCGTAGGCGGCAATGGCAGCCAGACTTGAGTCGTAACGTTCCTTGCCACCCAAGAGGACCTTACTCACTTTCTCGTAGTGGAAGCGGTGCACGATGTCCCACATCAAGTCTACATTCTCTGCCCTCGACACGACAACTATTTCGTCGATACGCGGATTTTTCTGGAACGCCTCGATGGTATAGGCAATGATGGGTTTTCCCTCTACTTCGAGAAACTGCTTTGGAAGAGCGCCGCCAAGGCGAGTTCCACTTCCTCCTGCCAAAACTACAGCAATATTCATTACTCCATGATTTTATTATACATTCAACAAAGGCATGCGGGCATAACCATCATTGCCGACCGGAATCCTCGCACAAGCCGAGATTGATTTTCTCGCCGAAATACTCATCAGTACCCGGCAGCCAAGTAGTATGGTATCCACTGGAAGGATAGAAAGTGTATTCGCCGAAATACACCCTGCCATTGATGTCATAGAAATCAATCCTAATGAAAGGATAGCCTTTCGACAAGGATGAAGCCATCTCGAAGACCCGGTCGATGCACGGAGGCTTGGGCAAGGTGAAATTCGGGCCTGCCTCTAAAGCATAACTGTTATATGGGCACAGTTTCCATTCCTTGTCGAAGAAATAATAACGGGTATGGTGTTTCTGCCTGCCCACGCACACCAACACGCAATCGGCGTCACCATCGAAGCAATAGACCTTATAGTCGGTAAGGTTGTCGCCAAGATATTCCTCTGCGAAAACCTTTCGCGGCACATCCTTGTAGGGCCACTCCCTGTATCGTGGATAGATGTCGAAGCGCATGGACTGGGCAAGTTTGGCTTTAGCCTTCTTGAGATTGAAAGCCGACTTGTCGCTGCAAATCACCACACCGGTATTACCTCCGCTGTGGGTTGTCTTCAACACGAACTGATTGGGCAATTGCGAGATGTCGATGTCATCAACATTGTCCCACACAGCCAGGACACGAGCCACATGCTGCTCACCCAACTGACTCGAGACAATATCTTTCACTGCCAGTTTGTCTACCATATTGGTGTATTTCCTGTCGTGTTGATGCAGTTTCAGCCACTGCAATTTCTCATCCATTGTCCGTGGATGCTCCAAGTCGAGCCGCCGCCCCATTGTAAGATAGAACTGCAAGCGCAGATATTGCTCGTCGGAGAAAAATGATGTCAGGCGGAACAGCACTTTCTGCAAAACGTATCTTATGCCGTTATACAAATGATTCGTCTTACCGACACAGGCCTGCTCATCCTTGGGCACCCTCCTACTCGAGGGATGAGGGGAAGAATCTATAGAAAAATGATTTTTGAACTGGCCGCAAAGCGACAGGTCTATCTTGTCGCCAAAATACCTGTCGGTCTCGGGAAGCCTGTTCTCATCGACCCCACTTGCCGGATAAAAAGTATATTCTCCGAAATAGCATTTGCCGTCGACATCGAAAAAGTCCATCCTCACAAACGGGAACCCCTCCGACATTTTGGAAGCCAAGTGGAAGAGCAAATCCATATTATCCGGTTTTGGCAGGGTGAAGCCCTCGGGAGCCGCCTTCCCCCGTTTGTTGTACCTCAGCAGATTCCAGTCACGGTCGAAGAAATAAAATTTCGGGCTGCCTTTCTGGCGGTCAATGCACAACAAGACACAGTCGGCATCTCCATTGAAACAATAGAATTTATAGTCCACCAGGTTTTCGCCCAGGAATTTCTCCGCAAAGATTCTTTTCTTCACATTCTTGTATGGCCACTCACGAAAAACGGGATAAATGTCTTCTTTCATTGAAATGGTCAATTTCTTTCGGGCAGTTTCCACGTCAAAAGATTTCTTGTCTTTGCAAATCACCACTCCTGTGTTGCCGCCGCTATGATTTGTCTTCAGGACAAAACTGTCGGGCAAGGCATCAAAGTCTATCTCGTCGAATGAATCCCATACGCCCAAGAGCGGACAGACATACTCCTGTCCGATTTTTGCCGCAACAATATCTTTTACAACAATTTTGTCAACCAAAGAGGTGAGCATAGGTTCACGCTGCTTTAACTTGAGGTATTGCAATTTCTCGTTCATTGTCTTGGGGTTTTCCAAGTCAAGTTTCTTGCCCATGGCAAAATAATAGAACAACCTCAGATACAGTGTGTCACCAAACAGGAAGTTCATCCTTTTGAGTATTCTCAACAATTGTTTGTTGCTCATGCGTTATCTGTTTTTTTGCATTTGTTTCGACATATAATTGCCCTGTCGGAAATATAACTGCACTTAGTGGCGCGTATACAAGCCCACAAGACTTCGACAGACATGGCAAAGATAGACAAAAAAAAGAGAAAACCACCACTTTAGAAGGGTTAAATTTCATATGGACATGAAAAAGGTCACTCTGTAAAACTCCACCTTGACAGTTTGATGCCAATAACGGCTATTTCCATTACATCAAATCAAAAAAAGCATTGATTCATCTTTTGTCATTCCGAAGGATTTGCACGACATCCCTGGAAAAAATGTCTGCACCCAGGCTATTGAGATGTGTTCCATCACTAAACAGGGAGTCGTTGCGCATGTATTTGGGGTGGTTGGTGAAATCAACCAAGGGAATGCCCTTTTGCCGGCAAATGGCCTTCAGTGGCTTGATTTCCTCTTCTCGCCTGGTCTTCATGTCATACCATACCGGTGAAATGACAAAATAGAGACGTGACCCTGCCGCCAGGTCGATGAGTTTGCGGAAATAGTCAAGTTTCAAACTGTCGTATTCCACGTCGGAGAACGACAGCATCTTGTTTATCCTGACATTGCCGGGGCGTGAGTCAATGGGCATAAAGCCTTTAGTCTTGTCTTCTTCCACCTTACCGGAAAGGTAAGAGGCCAGTCTCGTGAGAAAAAAAGAATTGTATCGATACGCTGACGAGAGCATCTTATATTTTTCCTTGCCATCGATGTCGGCGAACATGGCCTTGATGCCCTCGTTGTCATAATATGGCCTCAACCACCCCAAATCGATACCATCCGTCGACTTGAGCAAGTCGTAGCCCGGGGTAACATCCACAATGACACACTTTGGCGTATAGCGTTTCTTGACCAACAATAGCCGCCCATAGTCAAGCATGATACCATTGCCGTCCTGACCGCAGTTATAACAAGATAGGCCGAGAGAATCTTGTATCAACTGCGCATTGTAATGATGAATTGCTCTTGAAGACCCGAAGACCAGAATATCAGCGTCCATTTCGTTGGCAATGAAATTGTTTCGCCTTTGCCCACCCGACATCACATTTGCGTAGACATAGTCCATGCCCTTGCCTATCAAGAAGTCTCCCACTGCCAGAATGAGGAGCAACACAGCCATTTTAATAAAAAACTTCTTCATGTCGGTCTAAAAATTTGCATAAATGAATTGATCGGAATTGAACACCCCCGAAAGGAGTATGAAGAACACAAGCATGGCATATGTACACCATCTTACAAAAACATGCTTACTGTTCATCAGAGGTATACGGTTTGGGAAGAACTCGTCGCGCACGTCTTTCAACAATAAAAGGATGACAGACAATACTATCAGTACTGAGGTGGGTGGCGAAGAAAGAAAAGGAGCAGAGAAAAAACTCGGGCTGAAAATGAGTGAAATCATCCCACACGCATCGCCGATAGATGCCGAGCGGAAGAAGATCCACAAGAAGTTCACCAACATGTACTTTTGACGGCCAAATCAAATTGATGAGAAAAGTGAACAAATGCCTATATCTTGCTTTGTGTATCATCATTTTTCTTTTGGTTCAGAGTATTACGTCCAGCAAATTGTGGAGAGAGATTTTTTTCTATAATATTTTCATGGTGGCCGGATATCAATTCTATAAAAGAATTAAAATCAAAACAGTTTTGATGGTGTGCTTCATTTGTTTGGTTGGCTTGGTGTTTTTCAAAGACCATTTCGTACCTATGCAGAAACACAAATTCCCCCCTGACAGTATATTCCTGCTTTTCATTTTGTTTGCTATAGGTTTATTATATGTCGTGTCACAGCAAGTCACCTTGCCCAACTGGAGGATTTTCCAGATATGGAATACTCGTGGCTACACCATGTACATCTACCAAAACATAGTGTTCCTCATAGTATCACCCATTCATATGATTCTGACATCAAAAATTCCTTTTGTTGTAGGGCAATTCTGCTTCATAGCAGTGTTACTCTTCATTCTTAGCACTTTGTTGAGTTATCTGACCTATCCTCTTGAACGATATATCATGCGCAAAGTCCACGTTCTGCAGTAAATAACAGTGAAAGAAAACACCTAAAACCCGTGCTTTTTTATTTCTTGATTCAGAAGGTAGTATTATTTTTAATTGGCCCGGACTATAGCCAGTGAACTTCTTTTAGGTCATCTTGGTATCATATTTCTCCGTCTCGTTGAACTGGTGGTCGAAATCAAGGCCGTATGAGTTGATCGCCAAGAGTTGGCCGGTACTCACGAGTATCTTCACGAGAAACTTGTTCAATCTCACTGCCGTATTGATGTCGTAACTGCGTCCCGTCTTCGAGGTGTAGGTCGTGTTGGCGGTGCTCATTTACTTGATGCCGAGCAGGATGGTGTCAGAAGAGCAGGTGCGGAGCATCAGCGAACGTACTATTTCGCTGTATTGGTATCAGAAAGTAGTGCACCGAGCCACAGTTTACCGTCAACAACAGGACTGATGTAACGGTCAAATTTCTCCATCACGTGAAAAATTCCACCGAAAGGGGTGATTATCTCAGATTTAATATTTACATTTGCAATGTCATTGATGATTTTTGCTTGTCTTGAATTGCAGCACTAAGATAAGCAAATATTCTGACATGGAAAAAATCCTTAGCAACTTTTTGTTGCTCTGGAACTTATAAAGATTGTTAAACTAGAGTGCTGAGGTATTTAGGTAAAAGATGATGAAAGAAGAAACAAATGCAAAGGTCAGTATCGTAATTCCCATGTATAATGTATCTGATTATATCGGTAATTGTGTAAAATCTGTCACAAAACAAACCTATCCCAACATAGAATGTATTATTGTAAATGATTGCTCAACCGATGATAGTGTGGCTAAATGTGAAAGTGTAATCAGTTCTTACAAGGGACCCATACAATTCCGCATTTTGCAGCATGAGCACAACAGGGGTGTGTCGGCTGCCCGTAATACAGGCACAGAAGCAGTCACGGGCCAATTTATTTACTACCTTGATAGTGATGACGTCATTTCCAATGAATGTATCGAAAAACTGCTGGCTCCTATGTTGAAAGATGAAACAATCGAGGTCGTGCAGGGAAGAAGTATTCTTTTCAAATCAAAAGATTACGACAACCTGTCTAAAGGTCCTGACATGCAACCTGTCGATTTGGTGGGAAGAGACCTCATACAAGAAGAATTCTACGATAGCCACAAATGGCCAACCGGCCATCGACACATTGTTGTATATACTATTAATAAATTGATGAGAATAGATTTTGTACGCAACAACCGCCTCAAATACAAGGAGGGTCAGTTGTGGGAAGATGTGCTTTGGTTTTTCTATATGATTAATTCCGTAAACCATATGTATCTTGTTCCTGACCTTACTTATTTCTATTGCAAGCGACCCAATTCCATCACTACCGGCACAATTCCTCAAAAGGAGATTATTGAGTCGGGGCGTGTTTATAATGAAATCGCAAATCATTTAATACCTGAGAAAAATGGCCGACAGGCAAAATATATGTATAAGGCTTTTCTGAACAATTATGCAAGAAATCCTGAATACAAACAGTTTAAGCCGGCAGTGAAAAATATCAGAAAGACCCTTGAAGCCAATCATTTTAAAAAGGACGTCGTGATATTCACAGTCACAGAATTCCTTCTGAGATTTAAAGTCTTCAGGACTCTCTTTCGTCTGACAGAAAAGTTTTTAAGAAAAAAATAGTATTTTTCGTATTTTAATATAATATGACTGATTTTGAGAATTTTTGACTTTTCAAGCAAAGAAATCAGCAGACCATACATCGGCTGTCCGATATAATGTGAAATGCGAACGTTCGCATTTTTCTTTTTATGCGAACCATCCAAAAATGCGAACCTTAATCTGCCACATCCTATTGGAATAGTAGTTACTGTTGCAAAAGGTTCGCATTTCTTTTTTTAT
>OMZE01000011.1:0-11179 GCA_900315455.1 uncultured Prevotellaceae bacterium
CCGCAACTACTTTTCCAATAGGATGTGGCAGGTTAAGGTTCGCATTTTTGGATGGTTCGCATAAAATGTGAAATGCGAACGTTCGCATTTCACATTTTTTCTGATACCGGCAAGTTTACACTTCCTTTTTTGCTATGTGGTGATATTCATCTCTCTAAACTGTTCGCGAAGCGAGGGAAAGTAAATCATACAAATCAGACAAATAAAAAGATTTGTATGATTTGAAAAGATTTGAAAGATTTCTGCGCGAAGCGCACTCCATTCCTCAGTCGCTTGCGACTTTTGAAAGAACAGTCCTTGTGATTCGTGTGATTACCTCCCTTCGGTCAGTGGGTCTTCGACAAATCTCGTGTTCGTTATTCAACATAAGAAGATGGGATATGGGCAGTAGTAAAAAAATTCGTGAGATTCGTTCAGTCGCTTGCGACTTTTGAAACAGTCCTTGTGATTCGGTAGATTCGGTAGATTACCTCCCTTCGGTCAGTGGGTCTTCGACAAATCTCGTGTTCGTTACATAAAGACGGGAAACTTCAGTAGGATAAAACGACATTCAACTTTCTTTTGACGCTCAAAAGTTTGGACAACCAAGAAAGATTCGCTACTTTTGTATAAGCAAAAGCCACTCTTTATCTTATTGCTCTGTATTAGTTTATTCGCTATAAATGGATATAGGTAAAACGAAGACCACATCATGGCTGAGGAAACTGGCGGGGATACTCGTCAATCCCGTCTGCCACGAACCATCGTTCTTTGTGATGATGGCACTGCTGCTGTCGTTTTCGCACATCCTGTATCTGCTGCCCGGCAGCGTTTCACAGGTCACGGCGCTGCATCTGCGCAACGTCGCCATCATCCTCTCTGCCTCGGTGTTCATGGCATGGGTGCTGACCCTACTTGTGGGATGGCTGAAGAGCGGTGCCGTCAAGGCTGTGCTCTATGTACTGGCTTTCCTGCTCATAGCCACCGACCTCTTCCTGCTTTTCAACTTCGACACCGTGCTCTCACCATGGATTCTGTTGTTGGTGAAGGAGACCAACCCGCGGGAGTCGACGGAATTTCTAGGCAACTATCTGCTCTCGGCAGGCAGTGTGAAATGCTACGCTGTGGTGGCGGCACTGGGCGTGGCAGCCTGTGTGATGGAAAGGAAAAACCTCCGCCTGCCGCTCCGCAAGAGGTGGCAGAAAGTGCTTGCTTTCATCATCCTGATGCCAGTGCTTTTCTTGGGCGGTTATCTCTCTTTCTGGTCAGCCAAACTGCTGATACTCCGCTCACAGTACGACTTCGAGGAGTGGATGGGACAACAGGGCGGCTATGCCGTGAGAAACACTCCTACCAATCTGCTCTACTCCTTACACTATCTCTCGGTGTCGGGGCACGACAATGAGCGGGCCATCGCCGTCTGTCGGGAGGCTTCACGCCAACCTGCTTCCTGCAGCGAGCGCGATACGCTCAACGTGGTGCTGGTCATCGGCGAGTCGTACAACAAATATCACTCATCGCTCTATGGCTATCCGCTCAACACCACACCACTGATGGGTGCCGAGCGCGACAGCGGCCGCCTCTTCGTCTTCCACGATGCCGTGGCGCCGTACAACATGACCACCTTCTCACTGAAGAACATATTGAGTACGAACAGCCTTGCCGACGGCGAGCCGTGGTCGGAGAAACCTGCCTTCCCCGTCATTTTCAAGCGGGCAGGCTTCTTCGTCTCGATGTGGGACAACCAGCGGCCCGTGGAGGCCGACATGCCCGTGAACGACTTCGCGCTGGGCTCGTATATGTATGCCGACGAGATGACGGCCATGTCGTACAGCGAATACAACACCCGCACCTACGACTACGACCTGTCGTTGGTGGAGGCGTTCCGACGGCAGACCTCGGCGCGGCAAGAGCGGCAACGGGCTCCCTGGCATGCGCTGTATGTCTTCCATCTCATGGGGCAACATTCCGATGCCGCACGGCGGTTCCCTGCCACCGAGGACAATCAGGTGTTTCATGCCTCCGACATACGGCGTGACGACCTGAACGAGGCACAGCGGCAGGCTGTCGCCGACTACGACAATGCCACCCTATACAACGACAAGGTCTTGGGCGCGCTCTTCAACCTCTTCCGCAACACGCCCACAGTGATGCTCTATCTCTCCGACCATGGCGAGGAGGTCTACGACTACCGCCCCTTCCTGGGGCGTTCGCACGAGCGGCAGAAGTCGAGGGAAGCCCTGCGCTATCAGTATGGCATTCCCTTCGTGGTATGGTGTTCCGACCGTTTCATGGCTACCCATCCACAACAAGTCGAGGCCCTGCAGCGAGCCGTAAGCCGACGGGCAACAGCCGACGACATAGCGCATCTCCTGTTGTCATTGGCCTCCATCAACACGCCGTATTACCGAAACGACAGAGACATCCTGAGTGATGAGTATGCCTTAGGAAAAAGGGTGGTACAAGGCACGGCAGACTACGACGCACAATAAACAGCGGGAGAGTAAAGTGAGGTGGGGGGGTAATGTTTGCAGATTTGCTGTTATCGAACACAACATGGCCATAGTGAAATATATCCCGTTTTATTTTGCTGTTTTTAGGAAAATCATTAAATTTGTCTCGATTTGAACTGCCCGCAAGGGCATGAGGGTCATTTTTACTGGTAAAAAGGACGTTTACGAACGTTATCTTCTGCCGTCGAATCTCGCAAATTCCAAGCATCAGAAGATACGCAACGGAGCGTCCACGTTGGGTGTATTATGCCCTTTTCTTGGCGGCGTCTGCTGTTAAGAAAGGTTTGTATAATATCTCACGGCGTGGGCTACTCGAGTTGCTTATCCTGATGCGAGGCGATGCGAGAGCCCGACGGCGGGATAGGCGGACAGTAGAGGCACCCACGTCTTTTCGTATCCGATGTTTCACAAGATTTTCCCTTTCGGTGTGCCAGGGAGTGAAAAGGAGAGACTGCACCATGCCAATTGTCAATCAAAATGCTGGCAATAATCGAAAAGCAACTCCCAGCATACTTCAGTTCCAAGAAATTCGCAATAGTGTATTTGTGGATACCAACATTAATTGGCAGAGCCAAAAAGGCAAGTCTGTAATAAAGTTTGGCTGTAAGTGTTTTGATGAGAATACAACCACTCTATTAAGACACGTACCATTTTCTTGGCTATACCACATGGTAGAAAAAAGAGAATTTACATTTGTCTCACCAAGCAAGTGGAACGATCCATTTGAAAACTTGTTTTATGAACCGAATCTGATGGTTGGGAATAGTTATGTTAATGGCTGTCTATGTTTCACATACGTCAGAAATGCTGGTGAAGACAGTTTGTGGAAGAACTACCAGACGGAGAACAAGGAACCTTTGACGAAATTGGATTATAATTTCATCAACCTGTTGGACCAATTGTCTGTTATGGCCATCAACAAGAAATGCTCCGTTTATGTAACTCTTGTGAATTATGACTACGACAGAAAAGACATAGTTAAGATGTGTCATTCTTTGGGTGGGAAGAAAGGTGTCTGTTATCATTCTCTTGAAGAATATCTTACCTATATGAGCATCAAAAGGAAAGCATTTGTCAATGAGAACGAAGTGCGATTCTTCTTGGTGTCAGACCATCATGACCCAGGCAAAACAGTCTTCAGTTTAAGCAATTTCGATGTAAAGTCGTGTATCAAACGAGTCACACTCCAACCTCTGCCTTTCATGTATGACAGCACGCGTAAGGAATATTACCATGATTTGCAGGATATATATCATCAAGGCATGAAAGACTGGATTCAAAATATATTTGGCAGTTTCCAGCAATCACGTCTGTATGATCTCAAATAGGTAAACATCAAATATAGCACAAACAAATTGCGGAAATAACTGAAAAATGAAAGATATAAAATTTCTAATCCAAGGTGTTATTACTCCAGAGTTTATTGATCACTTAAAAAACTTCAACAAGGATATTACACCAACCTTGTGGGGAGAGTATATGACGAAAGGTTTGCCAATATCTATTTATATTGATTGGCTTAAAGAACAAACCAAGCAGCAAGAATCACAAATAATTGACAAATATTTGAAAAAGAATGAAATCGTTCTTCTTGACAGTTCTTCTAATGAGGTATATCAAAATGATGAAATCACAAACTTATTAGAAGAGATAAATGAGAAGTTGAATGATGAAACAAATAATCTTCAACAAATTAATAATCTAATTGAAAAATTGCAACATTTGCTTGAAAACATTTAACAGTCTTTACATCAATTCAATAATTCTAAAAACAATACAATTATGAAAAAACTATTTTTTTTATTATTCATGGCATTAATCCCATTAGCCATGATGGCTTATGATTGCGAGGTTGATGGGATATATTATAACGTGGTGGTAAAAGCCAAAACTGCTTCTGTGACAAAAGCATCTTATTATAATGATCAGTATCGTGGTGTTATTGTTATACCTGCAACATTTGAATACAATGGGGTCGTTTATACTGTGACGGGTATTGAAAATGAAGCTTTTACAGAACAATTATGGAGGAATGAGTGGGAAAGGAAAACTTCTATCACCATACCAAACACCGTGACGAGCATAGGGAATAGTGCTTTCCAATACTGCTCCGGCCTGATCTCCATCGACATCCCTGATGGCGTGACGAGCATAGGGGGGAATGCTTTCTTCTACTGCTCCGGCCTGACCTCCGTTTCCATTGGAAATGGCGTGACGAGCATAGGAGGTACTGTTTTCTCTGGCTGCAGGGGCCTGACCTACATCACAGTGGATTCAGAAAACCCCAACTATGATTCCCGTAATAATTGCAATGCTATCATTGAAAAATCGACCAATACACTGATTGTTGGATGTAAAAACACAATCATCCCCGACGACGTGACGAGCATAGGGGATAATGCTTTCCAATACTGCTCCGGCCTGACCTCCATCGACATCCCCAACAGCGTGACGAGCATAGGGGGTGGGGCTTTCTTAGGCTGCACCAGCCTGACCTCCATCGACATCCCCGACGACGTGACGAGCATAGGGGGGAGTGCTTTCTCTGGCTGCACCGGCCTGACCTCCATCGACATCCCTGATGGCGTGACGAGCATAGGGGATAATGCTTTCTACAACTGCACCGGCCTGACCTCCATCGACATCCCTGATGGCGTGACGAGCATAGGGAATTTTACTTTCTCTGGCTGCACCGGCCTGACCTCCATCGACATCCCTGATGGCGTGACGAGGATAGGGGATTATGCTTTCCAAGGCTGCACCAGCCTGACCTCCATCGACATCCCTAACAGCGTGACGAGCATAGGGAATGGGGCTTTCCAAGGCTGCTCCGGCCTGACCTCCATCGACATCCCCAACAACGTGACGAGCATAGGGGGGAGTGCTTTCTCTGGCTGCTCCGGCCTGACCTCCGTTTCCATTGGAAATGGCGTGACGAGCATAGGGGGTAGTGCTTTCGCTAACTGCATTTATTTGACCTATGTAACTTGTAATGCTACGTCTGTGCCATCAACAGGTACAAATGCCTTTGACGGCTCCGACGTAGAATATGCCACGCTTATCGTTCCTGATGAGGCATATACAGCCTATTCTACAACAAGCCCCTGGAGCAATTTCGGAACCATACTGAAACTTTCAGAAGCCACCGTGGTGACCGCCAACAGTTACACCCGTGAATATGGCGATGCCAACCCCACATTTGAATATACAACAGCAGTGACATTGAATGGAACCCCGACCATAACTTGTGCTGCCGATGAAACTTCTGCTCCTGGCACTTATCCTATTGCCATCTCTCAGGGTACAGTGACGAATACAGGGCTGGTCTTCGTAGACGGCACACTCACCGTGACGAAGGCACCGCTCACCATCTCTGCCAACAGTTATACCATCCATGAGGGCGATGCCATGCCTACCTTTGAAGCCGTCTATGAGGGTCTGAAGAACAATGAGCCGGAGAGCGTGGTCAGCCCCGTCATCTCCTGCTCTGCCACCGACAGCAACACACCGGGCACCTACGACATCAACGTGACAGCCACCTCCGACAACTACGATATCACCGTCGAGGCAGGCACGCTCACCATCCTGCCCACGAAGATGAGCATCACCATCGGCGCTCCTGGCGTGGGAACCTACTGCTCACCCTATGACCTCGACTTCAGCACAGTGACCGACTTCAAGGCGTATATCGCCACGGGCTACAACAGTGCGACGGGCAACGTCATCGTACAGGCAGTGAAGGATGCCCCTGCCGGCACGGGGCTCTTCCTGAAGGGCACGCCGGGCACCTATGACGTGCCGTGTGGCGAGTCGTCCTCCTATTACGTGAACATGCTCGTGGGCGTGACCGAGGCCACCACCATCAGTGCCACCGACGGCAACATGACCAACTTCTTGCTGTCTGCCACCAACTCTTCGGATGCCTGCTTCCGTCCGATATCAACGACCTACAACCTGAGGGCGAACAGGGCATACCTGCAGATTCCCACCTACATGGTGGGCAGCAGCGCCGGAGCCAATGCTGTGGGCATAGAGTTCGAGGAGGGCGTGACGGGCATCGACAACAGCCTCTCGGATATGGATGCAAATGCCCATTGGTTCACACTCGACGGCCGCAGACTCAACGGCAAGCCCACACAGAAGGGTCTCTATGTGGTGAACGGACAAAAGGTTGTCATCAAATAAAACACTTATAAAATGAAAACCTATCAGAAACCAGAGACAGAAATCATACTTCCCATGCTGAAGGATGTGATGCAGGGGGGTATCACCGATGCAAGTGGTGAGAACGGACCGGGCGTCGACCCCGACAATCCCATCGACGACCCCAACGACCCCAACGCAGGACTCTCGAACCGCAGCAGTCTGTGGGACGACTGACAATAGCCGGACGTGCCATGGGCTCATCACATCTAAACGCGATGCTGGAGCGCGCAGGATATGTGCCGCCAAGGGCGTCCGTCACAAGGATAGACAGTGACGGGCTCATGCAGGGCGTTGTCGACGTAAGCGGCACAGAGGGGCCGGGCATCGACCCCGACAATCCCGTGAATCCCGACGACCCCGATGCCGGCCTCGCCAACAGCAGCGTCTGGGCCCACCCGCAAGCCAAATAAGAGGCCCAGCAAGCCAAATAAGAGGCCCAGCAAGGCAAATAAGAAGCCCAGCAAGGCAAATAAGAGGCCCAGCAAGGCAAATCAGAGGCCAGCAAGGCAAATCAGAGGCCAGCAAGGCAAATCAGAGGCCAAGCAAGGCAAATCAGAGGCCCAGCAAGGCAAATCAGAGGCCGTTCAGTATGTTGCGATTTTATCGCAACCAAGAGCAACGACCGATGGCCAAGGGCCATGAACAATCAGCATTCTTATATATCTTCTTAGCGAGTAGGGGAGCGCCGTCACAGGTGCTCCCCTACTTGTTGGTGGGGGTTTATGCCCAAGGTGAGCGAAGCGAACACAAATAATCGCAACTCTGTTGCGTAGGGAATCTTCCCGCGACTCTCTGATGGGTCGCGGATACCTTAGTGACCGAGCGAGCGGATGCGAGCGGTTGCATCCCTTCCCCTGGAGAGGGGAAGGGCCTTGGGATGGGGTAGAGGCCTTTCCTTATGAAGGGAAGGTGGGATGGGTTGGAACATCCAAGCCGTAGGCTTGGACCTCAAAGAAGAAGAGTTGTTGGAACCTCAAACCTCCAACCAAAAAAAGATCAGGGTGCACAGGCTTTCGCCCGCACACCCTGAAGATATAATCCCTAATTTATTCTTATTTCTTGTTCAGTGCCATGTCCACGGTCACGGCTACAGCCACGGTGGCACCTACCATCGGGTTGTTACCCATACCGAGGAAGCCCATCATCTCAACATGGGCGGGAACCGACGAAGAACCAGCAAACTGAGCGTCGCTGTGCATGCGGCCCAGTGTGTCGGTCATACCATAAGAAGCAGGACCGGCTGCCATGTTGTCGGGATGCAGAGTACGGCCAGTACCACCACCAGAAGCCACTGAGAAGTAAGGCTTGCCGGCGAGCACGCGCTCCTTCTTGTAAGTTCCGGCAACGGGGTGCTGGAAACGGGTGGGGTTGGTGGAGTTGCCGGTAATCGACACGTCCACGTTCTCATGCCACAGGATGGCAACACCCTCGCGCACGTCGTCGGCACCGTAGCACTTCACCTTGGCGCGTGGACCGTCGCTGTAGGCCTTCTCCTGCACAATCTTCAGTTCACCAGTGTAGTAGTCGAACTTCGTCTGCACATAGGTGAAGCCGTTGATGCGGCTGATGATCATGGCAGCGTCCTTGCCCAGACCGTTGAGGATGGTGCGGAGTGGCTTCTTGCGCACCTTGTTGGCCATCTCGGCAATCTTGATAGCACCCTCGGCAGCAGCAAACGACTCGTGGCCTGCCAGGAAGGCGAAGCACTCGGTCTCCTCACGGAGCAGACGGGCGGCGAGGTTACCATGACCGATACCCACCTTGCGGTCGTCGGCCACACTGCCAGGGATGCAGAAACTCTGCAGACCGATACCGATAGCCTCGGCAGCGTCGGCGGCATTCTTCACACCCTTCTTGATGGCGATGGCGGCACCACAGACGTATGCCCACTTCGCATTCTCGAAGCAGATACCCTGGGTGTCCTCACAAATCTGATATGGATCCACTCCGGCGGCTTCGCATATCTCGTTGGCCTCGGCGATGTCTTTGATGCCGTTGGCGTTGAGAGCGGCAATCACTTGGTTGATGCGGCGCTCCTGACTCTCGAATTTCACTTCTCTTATCATAATATGCGTCCTCCTTATTCTTTACGTGGGTCAATAGGCTTCCATCATCTTGCCCAGGTGTACATACTCGTAACCGCAAACCTGATTGTCGGCATCGAGGAACTGCTTCGTGATGTAGCCCTCGGTGAGTTCCAGGTAACGGGTGCCCTTGGCAGCAGTGCCGTAGAGTGTACCTGTCTGGCTGCGCAGACCCTTGCCAAGGTCTTCCAAACCAGCACCGATTACCAGACCGCCCTCAGAGAAAGCGCTCTGTGTGCGGCCGTAGACCACCTGCAGGAACAGTTCGCGCATAGCGGTGTTGATGGCATCGCAAACCAAGTCGGTGTTGAGTGCCTCGAGGATGGTCTTGCCGGGAAGAATCTCGGAAGCCATGGCAGCAGAGTGGGTCATACCGGTGCAACCGATGGTCTCCACCAGACATTCCTCAATGATACCGTCCTTGATGTTCAATGAGAGTTTGCAGGCACCTTGCTGAGGAGCACACCAGCCTATACCGTGGGTATAGCCCGAAATGTCTTTGATCTCCTTCGCCTGAATCCATTTCCCTTCCTCGGGGATGGGTGCTGGTCCGTGATGAGGACCTTTAGCAACAACACACATGTTGTTGACTTCATTCGAATAAGTCATAAAAAAATTTTTAGTATTAAAATGTTTGTGTAGAAAATTTACTTGATATCGGCGTCGCTTCACAACGCGTTGCAAAATTACAAATTTCTCTTGAAAAAAGAAAGTATTTTTTGAATATAAATGTGAAAGGTTGTTACTTCTCCATCACTTTTTGCCCATCGAGGAGGTATATCCCCCTCGTGGAGGGCTCTTCCAACAGGTGTGCGTTGTGTTTCCACGAGCGGAGGCGCTACTCCCTGATATAGTGGGTCTCCACAAGTGCTTCCTGGATTTTTGGGGAGCCAAACTGGGTGATGCCCAGACGGATAGACTTGATCATGAAAGCCATGTTCAGGGCAAGTTGCCGCATGGTCTGCATGCCCTCCTCGTCGCGCACTACCTCGCCGGGCTCGGTGCCATGGGCAATGCTCCAGTATTGTGACGGCACCACAGGCATGTTGGTCTTGAGGAAGTATTTGTTCAGCACATCCATTGTGGCTGTGGCGCCTCCACGGCGGGCGATGCTCACCGAGGCTCCCACTTTCATGCTCCAGTCGGTATGGAGATTAGAGTAGAACAGCCGGTCGAGCAGCGACAGCAGAGTGCCATTGGGTGAGGCGAAATATACTGGTGAACCGATGAGAAGACCGTCGGCTTGCTGCATTTTCTCTGATATCTCGTTGACGATATCACCGAAAGCGCAAACCCCTGTCTCCCAGCACTTGTTGCAGGCAATACAACCATGTATAGGCCGATGTCCCACATGTATCCACTCTGTCTCTATGCCCTGCTGCTGCAGGATACGCTCTGCCTCGTGGAGGGCTGTCGCGGTATTGCCGTCGGCCTTAGGACTGCCGTTGAGTATAATGACTTTATAGTTCATATCTTATTAGTTATATTGCAAAGGTACGAAAAGTCGAGAGCAGAGCAAAAAGAATCTCGTTCTTTTTCTATGCCGAGACGGAGTACCTTCGACACGGAGTGTCAAAGGTACGAAAAGTCGAGTGCAGAGCAAAAAGAAAAGCCATTTTCTTTTTGCTGCCGAATAGCAAACCCGAATAACAACTTTGCCAAGCCTTTGGCTTAGAGGGTTCCAACAACCCCAACCTCCACCATCTTCTTCGAGGTCCAAGCCTTCGGCTTGGATGTTCCATCAACCCCAACCCCTTCTTCATAAGAAGGGGCTTCAACCCCAACCCAAGGCCCTTCCCCTCTCCAGGGGAAGGGATGCAACCGCTCGCATCCGCTCGCTCGCGACCCATCAAAGAGTCGCGGGGAGATTCCCTACGCAACAGAGTTGCGATTGTTTGTGTTCGCTCCGCTCACCTCAATGGGAAATCTCAAACATCGTTACATGGAAGACAGAGTATCTGATCTTCGGTCGAAGGTACTCATGCTATTGTCATATAACAAATTTGGTGGAGTGACCGCGGGCGAAGCCCGCACAAACAATCGCAACTCTGTTGCGTAAGAAATCTCCCTGCGACCTACCTTCGGGAGCAGAACCTTAATGAAAGAGCGACGAGGAAGGAGAGGTGGGAGTGGTTGTGACCCCCAAGCCAAAGGCTTGGCATTGTTGATATTCGGCATATCATTTTGAGTGTTGCACAATTCGTAATTCGGGAAATTCCAAATAAAATTTAACTATTTGTTGAATTTTGTCACGACTCAACAAAGATTATGCAAGCATATCTTTGTATTCGCTGCTCCAAAATTTGGATTTCCGCTCGCTTATTCGTACCTCTGACCTTCGGTCGAAGGTACTCCGCTCGGGAAATTCCAAATAAAATTTGGATTTCCGCTCGCTTA
>OMZE01000011.1:11234-91498 GCA_900315455.1 uncultured Prevotellaceae bacterium
ATTTCCGCTCGCTTATTCGTACCTCTGACCTTCGGTCGAAGGTACTCCGCTCGGGAAATTCCAAATAAAATTTGGATTTCCGCTCGCTTATTCGTACCTTTGTCACCCAATTAATAATATGTAAGTGAGGGAGAATGAGAAGTGCTTCCATTCGACTCCCTTAAAATACCAACCGTGATGGAGAATAGAATAACAGTACTGGAACCGCTAATCATCGAGGCGGCACAACAGGGCATGGACGAGTTTGTGGACGTTTTCGTCGATGCCATATACCAGGGCATAGGTGGTGAACTCACTGCCGAGAACATGCCACTGCTCAATGCCGACCAAACCACGCTCTTGGCCTACCGCATCCTGCGCGACGAGGTGATGGACGGCGGCTTCGTGCAACTCATCCACAACGGCTACGGTCCCTTCATCTTCAAAAACCCCTTCGGCAAGATGATGAGGCAGTGGGGCATCGACGAACTCGCCACACTCCTCAACAAGGGCCACCGACTCTACAACCGCCATCACGAGGCAATAGAACGGGAGTGCAGCGACGAGGAGTTTATGGCTCTCTTCGAGCAGTTCTCCGACTTCGACGACCTCGACGACACCTTCGTGGAGCACGAGGAGCAATGGACTGCAGCCGTGGCTGCCTATATCGACGACCACATCGACCGTTTTGCCACCATTCTGGGAAAAGAGCAATGAACAAAGAAGAATTGGAAATCAGGAAAAAGAGTCCTGTACAGATAAAGAACAAGAAAGCCTCCTTCGAGTATTTCTTCGTGGAGACGTTCACGGCAGGCATCGTGCTCACCGGCACCGAAATCAAGTCGATACGCCTGGGCAAGGCCTCTCTCGTGGATGCCTACTGCGTCATCATCAATGGTGAGATGTGGGTGAAGGGAATGAACGTCTCGCCCTATTTCTACGGGTCGTACAGCAACCACGAGGCGCGGCGCGACCGTAAACTCCTGCTCACCAAACGAGAGATACACCGGCTGTCGGAGGCGGTGAAACAAGTAGGTTTCACCATCATCCCCATCCTCGTCTTCATCGACAAGAACGGCAGGGCAAAGATGGACATCGCCCTCGCCAAGGGAAAGAAACTGTATGACAAGCGCCAGAGCCTCAAGGAGAAGGAGGACCGAAGGGAGATGGACCGAGTAAGGAAGAATTTCTAAGTTTTTTATAAGAGGGAGCAAAAGCGACCTGTGAACAGAGCAGACGGAGATGCTTTCGTCGTTTCTCTGTACTGATAATGAAGAATGATGAGAAAAAGCCTTCAGGAATTAGCAAGTGAACGTATCTTGGTGCTCGACGGCGCCATGGGAACGCGCATTCAGCAGTTTCATCTCTCCGAGGACGACTTCCATGGCTATATGTTCCGCTCGTTGCCCGTGCTGATGATGGGCAACAACGACGTGCTCAACCTCACCCGTCCCGACGTCATCCAGGAGATACACCGCAAATATCTCGAGGCAGGCGCCGACATCATCGCCACCAACACCTTCAGCGCCCAGCGCATCTCACAGGCCGACTACCAGTTGGCCGACTTCGCCCGTGCCATCGCCCTTGAGGGGGCACGGCTGGCACGTCAGGTGGCTGATGAATTCTCCAGCGACGAGCATCCCCGGTGGGTGGCAGGTTCGGTGGGACCCACCAACAAGGCGTGCTCGATGAGTCCCGACGTGTCCGCCCCCGGTGCCCGCGCCATCACCTACGACCAACTCTTCGAGGCGTATACCGAACAGATGGATGCGCTCGCCGAAGGGGGCGTCGACCTGTTCCTCATAGAGACCATCTTCGACACCCTCAATGCCAAGGCTGCTATCGATGCCGCCATGCAGGTGCGCCAACGCAGGCAACTCCCGCTGCCCATCATGCTCTCTGTCACCATCAGCGACCTCGCAGGACGCACGCTAAGCGGTCAGACACTCGATGCCTTCCTCGCCAGCATGAGCAGTTACGACATCCTCTCCGTGGGACTCAACTGCTCGTTTGGCGCGCTCCAGATGAAACCCTTCCTCAAGGAACTGGCTGCCAAAGCCCCTTACTTGGTGTCGGCTTACCCCAACGCCGGACTGCCCAACTCGATGGGACTCTACGACGAGACGGCAGAGACCATGGCACCTCTCATGGCGCAATTGGTAGATGAGCAGTTGGTGAACATCATCGGCGGTTGCTGCGGCACCGACGAGCACTTCATCCGCCGCTTTGCCGAGGTGGCACGGGGGAAGACTCCCCGCAAGCCGGTGGAGCGGCTGCCGCTGATGCAACTCAGCGGTCTCGAACCGCTCGTGGTGACTCCCGAGATAGGGTTTGTCAACGTGGGCGAGCGGTGCAACGTGGCAGGCTCAAGGAAATTCCTGCGGCTCATCAACGAGAAGAAATACGACGAGGCGGTGACCATCGCGCGCAAGCAGGTGGCCGACGGCGCCCTCGTCATCGATATCAATATGGACGATGCCTTGCTCGATGCCAGGCACGAGATGACGACATTCCTCAACATCATCGCTGCCGAGCCCGATATCGCGAAGGTGCCGGTGATGGTCGACTCCTCCAACTGGGAGGTCATCACCGCCGCGCTGAAGTGCGTGCAGGGAAAGGCCATCGTCAACTCCATCTCGCTCAAGGAGGGCGAGGAGGTGTTCATCGCCCACGCCCGTGAGGTGTTGCGCCATGGTGCCGCCGTGGTGGTGATGTGCTTCGACGAGCAGGGACAGGCCACCACCCTAGAGCGACGTATCGAGATAGCCCAAAGGGCATACCGCATTCTCACCGAGGAGGTGGGATTCGCACCCTACGACATCATTATCGACCCCAACGTGCTCGCCATCGCCACGGGCATGGAGGAGCACGACGGCTATGCTGCCGACTTCATCCGCGCCTGTCGCTGGATAAAGGACAACCTGCCCGGCGCACATGTGAGCGGTGGCGTGAGCAACCTCTCGTTCTCCTTCCGCGGCAACAACTACATCCGTGAGGCCATACATGCGGTATTCCTCTACCATGCCATCCGAAACGGCATGGACTTCGGCATCGTCAACCCCGCGTCGAAAGTCACCTACAACGACATCCCTGCCCACCAACTTGAAATCATCGAGGAGGCGGTGCTCTGCACCACCGACGACCCGTCGGCACGCCTCATTGCCCTGGCAGCGGAAATCAAGGCTCAGGAGGAGGCAAGGAAGGCAGAGGGGGCAACAGGCAACGCTACTGTCCAGCCCGAAGAACAGTGGCGGACACTCGACGTGGAGCAACGTCTCGTCCACGCCCTGCGGAAAGGCATTGGCGACTACCTGGAAGAAGACCTCGCAGAGGCCCTGCAGTGCTACCCCAAGGCGGTAGACATCATCGAGGGACCGCTGATGAAGGGCATGAACCTCGTGGGCGAACTCTTCGGCACAGGGAAGATGTTCCTGCCACAGGTGGTGAAGACGGCACGCACGATGAAACAGGCGGTGGCCATCCTCCAGCCTCACATCGAGGCGGAAAGACAGGGCAGCACCGCGAAAGCAGGAAAGATTCTCCTCGCCACCGTGAAGGGCGATGTGCACGACATCGGGAAGAACATCGTGGCGGTGGTGATGGCATGCAACAATTACGAGGTCATCGACATGGGCGTGATGGTGCCTGCCGCGCAAATCGTGAGAAAGGCGATAGAGGAGGAGGTAGACCTCATCGGACTGAGCGGACTCATCACACCGAGTCTGGAAGAGATGGTGAACGTGGCGGAGGAGTTGCGGAAGGCAGGACTCGACATCCCCATCATGATAGGCGGGGCCACCACCAGCGAACTGCATGTGGCACTGAAGATAGCCCCGGTCTATGGCGGCAGTGTGGTATGGATGAAGGATGCCGCACAAAACGCCATCGCTGCAGCCCGCCTGCTCGACAAAAACCAAAAACAGGCTTACGGTCAGCACCTCGAGGAGCAATACAAGCACCTGAGGGAGGAATATAATGGCCACCAGCGCGACCTGCTCTCCATCGAGGAGGCCAGAAAGCAGAAAAAAGATTTCTTTGATAAGGTTTGAGATTGGAGGTTTAAGATTGGAGATTTATCTTGCTGCGCATGATGAACATCGGCGGCGCCTCAGCAATTGAAGTAAACTTCTTTGCGCTTGGCTTGCACGATATTGGAGAAGCAGTAAAAACATCTCTTCCCTTCCTTTCTCTTCCTTTAAGAATAAAACGACAATGAATATAAAAAATCTCGTCTTCGACTTCGGCGGAGTGGTCGTGACACTCGACCACGATGAAGCCGTGAGAAGATTCAGAAAACTGGGACTGAAAGACGCCAGTCAGCAACTCGACCCCTATACCCAGGGCGGCATTTTCGGTGAACTCGAACTGGGTAGGATAGGAGCGGAGGAGTTTATCGACCAACTGGGGGCACTCTGCCACCGGAAACTCTCTTACGAGGAATGTCAGCATGCATGGCTGGGCTACCGAAAGGAGGTGCCGCAACGCAACCTCGACGCCCTCGTACGACTGCGTGAGGAGGGCTATCGGCTCATCCTGCTCTCCAATACCAACCCCTTCATGATGAAGTGGGCGATGAGCGGCGACTTCGACGGCAAGGGCAACTCCGTGGCAGATTATTTCGACGCGGTGTATCTGAGTTACAAACTCGGCGTGATGAAGCCCAACGAGATGTTCTTCAGAACGATGCTCATGGAGGAGCAAATCCTTCCCGCCAGCACCCTCTTCATCGACGATGGGCCACGCAACGTGGCAGCGGCGAGCCAGTTGGGCATCCATGTCTACTGTCCTGAAAACGGAAAAGACTGGACCAAGGAGATATATCAATTTATTAAATAGGTAGGAGGCCTGAGAACAACACAACTATGGCTTTTAGAAAGAAAAAGATTTGGCATCTGATTCCCGGACAACCCATTACCGAACTCGACAAGCAGGTGATGTACTGGGAGAGCCGGGGCAAGGAAGTGCCCTCGCGCGACTTGATAAAGACTCCCGAACAGATAGAAGGCATTCGCAAGGCCGGTGTTGTCAACACTGGCGTGCTCGACGAAGTGGCGAAGCACATCCACGAGGGCATGAGTACCCTCGAAATCGACGAGATATGCTACAACTACTGCACCGCACACGGTGCCACACCGGCATGCCTCGGCTATGAAGGCTACCCCAAGAGTGTGTGTACGAGCATCAACGAGGTGGTGTGCCACGGCATACCCAAGGAGGATGATGTGCTCATGGAGGGCGACATCATCAATGTTGACTTTACCACTATCCTCGACGGCTATTTTGCCGATGCCTCACGTATGTTTATCATCGGCAAGACCTCGCCCGAGAAAGAACAGTTGGTGAGGGTGGCGAAGGAGTGTCTGGAGATTGGCGCCGAGGCGGCAAAACCATATTGCTTTGTAGGCGACATCGGCCATGCCATAGAGAAACACGCCAAGAAATACCACTATGGCGTGGTGAGAGACCTCTGCGGACATGGCGTGGGACTGAAGTTCCATGAGAAACCCGATGTGGCACACTTCGGCCACCGTGGCCAGGGCATGCTCCTCGTGCCGGGCATGGTGTTCACTATCGAACCTATGATCAATATGGGCACCTGGAAGGTGTTCATCGATGCCGATGACGAATATGGCTGGGAGGTCATCAGTGAAGACGAACTGCCCAGCGCACAGTGGGAACATACCTTCCTCATGACCGAACATGGGGTGGAAATCCTGACATATTGATGATGAAAAATACTGACGTTTATATTCTTGGAATAGAGAGCAGTTGCGACGACACATCGGCAGCCGTCTTGCGCAATGGCGTGTTGCTGAGCAACGTCACCGCCTCGCAAGATGTGCACCGTGACTATGGCGGTGTGGTGCCCGAACTGGCATCGCGGGCGCACCAGCAGAACGTGGTGCCGGTAGTAGACCAGGCCATCCGCAGGGCTGGCATCACGAAGGAGATGCTCTCGGCAGTGGCTTTCACCCGCGGACCGGGACTCATGGGGTCGCTCCTCGTGGGTGTGAACTTCGCCAAGGGCCTGGCAAGGTCGCTGGGCATACCGCTCATCGATGTCAACCACCTGCAGGGACATGTCATGGCGCACTTCATCAAGGAGAGCGACGACGACATGTCGGCACCGCCTATGCCGTTCCTCTGCCTGCTCGTGAGCGGGGGCAACTCGCAAATCGTGAAGGTGAGTGCCTACAACAACATCGAGGTGCTCGGACAGACCATCGACGACGCTGCGGGAGAGGCCATCGACAAATGCTCGAAGGTGATGGGACTGGGATATCCCGGAGGACCCATCATCGACCGTCTGGCACGACAGGGAAACCCGAAGGCATACAAGTTTGCCGAGCCCCACATCCCCGGCTACGACTATAGTTTCAGCGGTCTGAAGACATCGTTTCTCTATAGTCTGCGCGACTGGGTGAAAGACGACCCGGATTTTGTGGAGCACCATAAGGAAGACCTCGCGGCGAGCCTGGAATTCACCATTGTCGACATCCTGATGAAGAAACTGAAACTGGCGGTGCGCGACACCCGCATCAAGCATGTGGCGCTCGCTGGCGGCGTATCGGCCAACAACGGTCTGAGAAACGCTTTCAAGGACCATGCCGCGAGATATGGCTGGAAAATCTACATCCCCAAATTCAGTTACACCACCGACAATGCGGCGATGATAGCCATTACGGGCTACTACAAATACCTCGACGGGGAGTTCTGCGACATCGATGCCCCCGCCTTCTCAAAAGTGACGTTCGAATGAGCCCCGCCCATAGCGCCCATAAATGCCCATGGCGCCCATAAACGCCCATGGTGCCCATAAACGCCCATGGTGCCCATAAAATAATCAACACCAAAAATTCATACAAAAAACTATCATGGAGTTAGAAAACAAAGTACTGAGCAGAGAGATACAGACCATGTTCTATGAATCAGGAAAAACACTCGGCACTGCCGAGAGTTGCACTGGCGGCAGGATAGCCGAGGCCATCATTGCCGTGCCAGGAGCATCGGAGTATTTCAAGGGTTCCATCGTGTCGTACACCAACGAGGTGAAGGAAAACCTCCTCGGCGTAGACCATCAGTTGCTCGAGGAGAAGACGGCGGTGTGCCCCGAAGTGGCTGAGGCCATGGTGAAGGGTGCCATCAAGACGCTCAACGTAGATTACGCCATCTCTGCCACCGGTATCGCCGGACCGGGTGGTGGCACGCGTGAGATACCCGTGGGCACCATCTATATCGGTTTTGGCACTGCCGACGACGTGCGCACCATCATGCTCTCAGAGGACGAGGGGCGCGACAAGAACCTCGCCAATGCCACCAACCAGGCCCTCCAGTCGTTCCTCGAGTTCATCAAGGAAAAAATCGAACTCCCCCAGCATGAGGGATGAGATTTTTTATTGAAGATTGAAGATTGAAGATTGAAGGTTTGGCCTTTGGCCGGATGTAATTTTCAATTTTCAATCTTCAATTTTCAATATTAAACTCTTAATATTTGTTTCACAGCGGTGCCTTAATTTCAAAACTTTCTTAAAATAAGGCGTTCCTGCGCGATTTTTAATATTATTAAGATAGGATTTTTCGCCATTACTTGTTTATTGTTGTACCTTTGCGTTCGGTTTTTCGCAAAGGAGCCATTTGTATTGGAAATAACAATAAAACAAATACCTTATGACAGATTCAATTGATATCCGTGAACTCAACGTGCGGATCGAACAGCAAAGCGCGTTCATTTCCAACCTCACCATGGGAATGGACCGCGTCATCGTGGGACAGAAACATCTCATCGACACCCTTCTCATCGGACTCCTCAGCGACGGGCATATCCTGCTCGAGGGCGTGCCGGGACTGGCAAAGACCCTCGCCATCAAGACCCTCGCCCAACTCATCGACGCGAAATACAGTCGCATACAGTTCACTCCCGACCTGTTGCCTGCCGACGTCGTCGGTACGATGATCTACTCGCAGAAAGAGGAGAAGTTCCAGGTGAAGAAAGGTCCGGTGTTCGCCAACTTCGTGCTCGCTGACGAAATCAACCGCGCTCCCGCCAAGGTGCAGAGCGCATTGCTCGAGGCCATGCAGGAGCACCAGGTCACCATTGGCGACAACACCTTTGCGCTGCCCGACCCGTTCCTCGTCATGGCTACCCAGAATCCCATCGAGCAGGAGGGCACCTACCAACTGCCCGAGGCACAGGTCGACCGTTTTATGCTCAAGGCTGTCATCGACTATCCCACCATTCAGGAGGAGCGGCTCATCATCAGGGAGAACCTGCACGCCAGTCTGCCCGAGGTGAAACCGGTGACCACCGCCGAGGAAATCATCGACGCCCGTGCCGTGGTGCGACAGGTGTATCTCGACGAGAAGATAGAGCAGTATATCGCCGACATCGTCTTCGCCACACGCTACCCCGACCACTACCAACTCAACGAACTGCGCGACTTCATCACCTTCGGCGGTTCGCCACGTGCCAGCATCAGCCTGGCTAAGGCAGCAAGGGCATACGCCTTCATCAAGCGCCGTGGTTATGTGGTGCCCGAGGACGTGAGGGCTGTGGCACACGACGTGCTCCGCCACCGCATCGGACTCTCCTATGAGGCAGAGGCCAGCAACGTCAATAGCGAGGAAATCATCAGTAAGATCATCAACAAAGTGGAGGTTCCTTGATGGATACTTCAGAACTGCTGAAAAAAGTACGCAAGATAGAGATAAAGACCCGCGGACTGAGTCAGAACATTTTCGCGGGACAATACCACTCGGCTTTCAAGGGAAGGGGTATGGCCTTCTCTGAGGTGAGGGAATACCAGTATGGCGACGACGTGCGCGACATCGACTGGAACGTCACCGCGCGGTTCCACCGTCCCTACGTCAAGGTGTTTGAGGAGGAGCGCGAACTCACCGTCATGCTCCTCGTCGACGTCAGCGGTTCCCTCGACTTCGGCACCGTGAGGCAGACGAAACGCGACATGGTGGCGGAGATTGCCGCCACGCTGGCGTTCAGCGCCATACAGAACAACGACAAGATTGGCGTGGTGTTCTTCTCCGACAAGATAGAGAAATACATCCCCCCGAAGAAAGGCCGAAAGCATATCCTCTACATCATCCGCGAAATGCTCAACTTCAGGCCCGAGAGCCTGCGCACCGACGTGGGCATGGCAGTGGAGTTCCTCACACGGGTGATGAAGCGCCGCTGCACCGCCTTCCTGCTGAGCGATTTCTTCGACCGCTCGCCCTATGAGAACCAACTCACTATCTGCAACCGCAAGCACGACGTGGTGGCGATACAGGTCTACGACCAGCGCGCCAAGGAGATGCCCGACGTGGGACTGATGCGCATACAGGACGCAGAGACCGGCCACGAGATGGTCATCGATACATCGAGCAAGAAACTGCGGAGGGCACATGCCGCTCACTGGCTGCGCCATCAGGCAGAGATGCGTACGGTGTTCAACAAGAGCAATGTCGACCATATCTCCATCTCGACGAAAGACGATTACGTGAAGTCGCTCATGTCTCTCTTCTCCATGAGGGCGTAGGGCAACACCATCAGAACAAACAACTGTAGCAAGCAGGGAAAACCTGAAAGTGGAGCGAATGCGACACTTGAGTAAGAAAAAATGAAATACTTCAAAACCATATTGTTGCTGCTGTGCGTCGCTGCACAGGCGTTCGCACAGGTGAACGTGGAGTCGGCCATCGACACCCCTGAGATTCTCATCGGCGAGCAGGCCCACGTCACCCTCAACGTCACGCTGCGGCAAGGCCTTCACGCCGCGCTCCCCGACTATGAGCAGGGGGCGCTGCTCACTCCGGGCGTGGAGGTGGTAGCCCAGGGAGTGGTAGACACCACCCTGCTCGACAACCAGATGCAGCGTCTCACCCGGCAGTACACGCTCACCTCGTTCGACGACACCCTCTACCTGCTGCCGGCATTCAAGGCAGTGGTCGACGGGAAGGAATATGCCGCCAAGCAACTGGCGCTCAAGGTCATCACACCTGATGTAGATCTGGAGCATCCCGACCAGTTCTTCCCCCTCAAGGGTCTGCAGCCCAACCCCTTCATGTGGAAGGAGTGGGTGAGGCCGTTCTGGATGGGCTTCATCCTCATCGCCCTCTGCCTGCTGCTCTACTACCTCGTCATCCGCCTGGGCGACAACAAGCCCATCGTGGCACGCATCAGGTTCGTGAAGAAGGTGCTGCCCCACAAGAAGGCCATCAATGTCATCAACAAACTGAAGGCGGGCACCATCAATACCGCTTCCGACCAGAAAGCCTACTATACCACGCTGGTCGACACGCTGCGCACTTACCTGCAGGAGCGCTTCGGGTTCAATGCCATGGAGATGACCAGCAGCGAGATTATAGAGCGGCTCAGTCAGGAAGAAGACCCCGCGAAACTCGCCGAGTTGCGTGAACTCTTCGAGACTGCCGACCTGGTGAAGTTTGCCAAGCACTCCACCGGCATCAGCGAGAAAGACCGCGACCTGGAGAGCGTGGTGGAGTTTATCGAGACCACGAAGACCGAAGATATGCCCACCATAGAGAAGATAGAGCCTACGCTCACCGACAACGAGAAACGGTCGAAGAAGTCGCGGCGGCTCATCATCACGCTCATCACGCTCACATCCATCAGCATCCTGGTGGTGCTGGCACTCATCTGCTGGCAACTCTACCTGCTCATGCTTTAGACATAGAAGATTATGATTTTCGCCAATAAAGAATATTTCCTGCTCCTGCTGCTGGCAGTGCCCTACATCCTCTGGTATTTCCTCTACCGGAGGAAGACAGAGCCTACCATGCGCATGAGCGACACACATGCCTACCGCTTCACCTCGAAGAGTTGGCGGCAGCGGCTCATCCACCTGCCCATGCTCCTCAGGCTCCTCGCCTTCACGATGGTGGTGGTGGTGCTGGCACGGCCAAGGACCCACAACTCATGGGGCGAACGCTCCGTAGAGGGCATCGACATCATGCTGGCCATGGACGTGTCGACCAGTATGCTGGCCATGGACATGAGCCCCAGTCCCAACAGGCTTGAGGCTGCCAAGGAGGTGGCGGCAGAGTTTATCTCCGGACGCCCCGACGACAACATCGGACTCACCATCTTCGCCGGCGAGGCATTTACGCAGTGCCCGATGACGGTAGACCACCAGACGCTGCTCAACCTGCTCCACAACGTGAGGACCGACATCGCCAAGAACGGATTGATAGAGGATGGCACCGCCATCGGCATGGGACTCTCCAATGCCGTGGGCCGACTGAAGGACAGCAAGGCAAAGAGCAAGGTGGTCATCCTGCTTACCGACGGCTCCAACAACCGTGGCGACATCTCGCCCATGACGGCAGCGTCGATAGCAAAGAGCCTGGGGGTGAGGGTGTATACCATCGCCGTGGGCACCAACAAGGTGGCACGCTACCCGCTCGAGGTGGGGGGCACCACGCAATACGTGAACGTGCCAGTGGAAATCGACAGCAAGACGCTGAGCGACATCGCCGCCACCACCGACGGACAGTTCTACCGCGCCACCAACATGGCTGCCCTGAAGCAAATCTACAAGGAAATCGACAAACTCGAGAAGACGAAAATCGACGTCAGGAAATTCAGCAAGTTCTACGAGGCCTACCAACCCTTCGCTCTCTTGGCTATCCTCGCGCTGCTGCTCGAACTGCTGCTCAGAAACACAGTGCTGCGCAGGATTCCATAAACCAAAGATGAATTGAATATGTTCAGATTCGAAAGTCCCATATATCTCTACCTGTTGCTTCTGGTGCCTGCCCTGGTGGTCATCAGATACCTCTGCAACAGAAACAAGATGAGAAAACTGAAACGCTTCGGCGACCCAGAACTGCTCAAGGACATGATGCAGGACGTGTCGAAATACCGTCCTACGGTGAAGTTCTGGTTGCTCCTTGCAGCACTCTCCGCCCTCATCCTCGCCATGGCACGTCCACAGATGGGGTCGCGCATCAGCAGTGAGAAACGACAGGGTGTCGAGGTCATCATCTGTATGGATATCTCCAACTCCATGCTGGCCGAAGATGTGGTGCCATCGCGTCTCGAGAAGAGCAAACTGCTCGTAGAAAACATGGTCGACAAGTTCGTCAACGACAAGGTGGGACTCATTGTCTTTGCCGGCGATGCCTTCGTGCAGTTGCCCATCACCGCCGACTACGTGTCGGCGAAGATGTTCCTGCAGAATATCAGTCCCTCGCTCATCGCCTCTCAGGGCACCGACATCGCCACCGCCATCAACATGGCCATGGTGAGTTTCACGCAAGACGAGAAGGCGGGCAAGGCCATCATCGTCATCACCGACGGCGAGGACCATGAGGGATATGCCCTCGAGGCGGCCAAGGCTGCCAAGGACAAGGGTGTCAAGGTGTTCATGCTCGGCGTGGGCTCTGCCAACGGCGCTCCCATCAAGATGCGCGACGGCAGTTACCTGAAAGACAATACTGGCGAGACCGTCATCACCCGTCTCAACGAGGAGATGTGCAAGCAGATTGCCGAGGCGGGCAGCGGCACGTATATCCATGTCGACAACACCAGTGAGGCGCAGGAACGCCTCGACATCGAGATAGGGAAGATGCAGAAAGGCGACATCTCGACAGTGGTCTACAGCGAGTACGACGAGCAGTTCCAGGCCCTGGCGCTCATCGCCCTGCTGCTGCTCATCATCGAGGTGTGTGTGCTCGAGCGCAAGAACCCATTGCTCAAGAACGTGAAGTTGTTCAACAAGACAAAACCAGGAGGTGAAACTATAGAATCATGAAAAAGACGCTCATCCTGATAGCCCTCCTTGCGGCACTGCTACTCACCATGGCATTGTCGCAGAAGACCACCGACCGGCATCATATAAGGCTGGGAAACCGCCATTTCCTGAAGTCGGAATACGATAAGGCGTATATCGAATACGGCAAGGCCCTTTCCGAGAATCCCGACAACAGCCAGGCGGCCTACAACATCGCCTGCGTGATGACGGCCACACAGAACGACAGTACATTGGCACAGTATGCCAAGGCTGCCGACATGGAGAAAAACGGCATCCGTAAGTCGATGTCATGGCACAACATCGGTGTCATCATGCAGACCAGCCACAAATATGCCGAGGCCATCGAAGCCTACAAGAATGCGCTCAGGAGCAATCCTGCCGACGACATGACCCGCTACAACCTCGCCCTGTGCAAGAAACTGCTCGAACAACAGCAACAGCAGCAGAACCAGCAACAGCAGCAAGACCAGAACAACGGCGGTGGCGGACAGGGTCAGGGCGACCAGAAGAAGCAAGACAAGAAACCTGATGCCGACAAGCAGCAAGACAGCGACAACCAAGGCCAGGGCAACAACAATGCCAGGTACTGGGACCAGGTGGGCGACAACTACCAGAACAAGGACCAGCACGACAAGGCCATGGATTCGTATAAGCAGGCGCTCAAAAACAACCCCGGCGACCAGCATGCCCAGGACCGCATGAAGAAGTCGGAGCAGAAACTCAAGGAGCAGCAACAGCAGCGCCAGCAGGAATACGACAAGCAGCACCAACAGCAGCAACAGCAGCAGAACCAGGACCAGAGTCAGGACAATCAAAACAAGAACAACAATAACAATAACAAGCCGCAGGATGCCCAACAACCCCAACAGGGTCAGGAAAGTCAACAGCAACCTCAGGGACAGCCAGCAGGGCAGATGAGTCAGGACAACGCACAACGACTCCTCGAGGCTGCGATGCAGCAGGAGAAACAGACTCAGAAACGACTGCAAGGGGCCATGCAACAGCCTCCCCGGAAACGGTTAGGCAAGAATTGGTAAAAGAACAGAATAAGAGTGAAAATGAAAAGATATACATTCTTCTTCCTCATGATGATGCTCGTAAGCACTGTCTCAGCACAGAGAATCATCGTCCACGCCCCCGCAAGGGTGGCGGCGGGAGAGACGTTCAAACTCGAATACACCATCAACTCCACCGATATGAACGGGGGGTTGCAGATAGGCAAGATGCCCGAGGGACTCGAGGTGGTCTACGGACCGAGTGTCTCGCAGCAGCAGAGTTATACCGTGGTCAACGGACATGCCAGCAGTTCGGCTTCCATCACCTATACTTATATGCTGCTCGGCACAAGAAGCGGTTCTTACACCATTCCCGCCGCACATGCCAATATCGGCGGACATAACCTGACATCAGAGACAGTGAAGGTGAACGTGGTGGGAAGTGCTCCCGCGGCCCACAACCAGGGCACTACCTTCCATCAGGAGGAGGAACAGCGGCCCAACCTCAGGAGCGCAGGCTCAGCCATCTCGGCAAACGACCTCTTTATCCGCGTGAGTGCCAACAAGACTCATGTGCACGAACAGGAACCGGTATTGCTTACCTATAAGGTGTATACCTTGGTGGAACTGACCCAACTCGAGGGTAAGATGCCCGACCTCAATGGATTCCATTCGCAAGAGGTGGAACTGCCACAGCAGAAGTCATTCCATGTGGAGAATGTCAACGGCAGAAACTACCGGTGCGTCACCTGGAGCCAGTATGTGATGTACCCACAGATGACGGGAAAACTCGAGATACCGAGCATCACCTTCAAGGGCATCGTCGTGCAGGAGAACAGGAATGTTGATCCCTTCGAGGCTTTCTTCAACGGTGGCTCTGGGTATGTGGAGGTGAACCGTGAAATAGTGGCACCGGGACTCACCATACAGGTCGACTCGCTGCCCACTCGTCCTGCCAACTTCTCTGGTGGCGTGGGCAAGTTCAATATCTCGGCGCAACTCGACAAGACCGAGGTGAAGGCGGGCGACCCCGTTACCCTCCGTGTGGTGGTGGGTGGCGTCGGCAACCTGAAACTCATCAAGGAACCGGTGGTGGCCTTTCCCAAGGACTTCGAGAAATACGACCCGAAGGTGACGGAGAAGACCCGCCTCACTGCCAATGGCGTGGAGGGCAACATGGTATACGACTTCCTCGCTGTGCCGAAGAACAAGGGCGATTACGAGATTCCTGCCGTGGAGTTCACCTATTACGATACCGGCACCAACTCCTACAAGACCATCAAGACGCAGCCTTTCTCCCTCAAGGTGGCGGCAGGCGACGGCACGGCATCGGTGAGCGACTACTCCGACCTCAGAAACAAGGACATCCACCCCATCAAGAAAGGGGTGGCGAATATCCACAAGGCCGATGAGTTCTTCTTTGGCTCTGGGGCCTACTGGGTATGGATAGCGCTGCCTCTGGCCATCTTCCTCGCCCTGTTGGTGATGTTCCGCAAACGGGCCATCGACAACGCCAACATCAGCAAGATGCGCGGGAAGAAAGCCAACAAGGTGGCAACGAAACGTCTGCGTACCGCCAACCGGCTCATGCTCAATGGCGAGAACGGGAAGTTCTACGACGAGGTGCTCAGGGCACTGTGGGGATATGTGGGTGACAAACTCAACATGCCCGTAGAACAACTCTCGCGCGACAATGTGAGCGACCAACTCGCTCAGCGGGGTGTCGACGATGCCACCGTGACGAAGTTTGTAGAGGCGCTCGACGAATGTGAGTTTGAACGCTATGCGCCGGGCGACCCGGCTGGCAACATGAGCAAGACATTCGAGTCGGCCATGACGGCCATCATGAAAATTGAAGAGGCAATGAAATCAAGGAAGAAAAACCATGCTTCTGCCATGGCGGTGGTGCTCCTCGCCATGTTGCTGCCCATGCAGGCCATGGCGGTGACAAAGGCCAATGCCGACGCCGAATATACCAAAGGCAACTACCAGCAGGCCATCAAGGACTATGAGGAACTGCTCAAGCAGGGCGTGAGTGCCGAACTCTACTACAACCTCGGCAACGCCTACTACAGGGCCGACAACATCACGCGGGCCATCATCAACTACGAGCGGGCGTTCATGCTCTCTCCAGGTGACGAGGACATCCGTTTCAACCTGCAACTGGCGCAGTCGAAGACCATCGACAAGATAGCACCGGCCTCGGAGATGTTCTTCGTCACGTGGTATCAGTCGCTCGTCAATCTTACCAGTGTCGACAGATGGGCGTATGTGGCCATCGTGAGCATCATCCTCGTGCTGCTGCTCGTGCTCATCTACCTCTTCGCCGATAATCTCAGACTGAGAAAGGTGGGATTCTTCGGGGCGATAGCATTCCTCGTGCTCTTCATCCTCGCCAATATCTTCGCCTATCAGCAGAAGCGTCAACTCGAAAACCGCAACGGCGCCATCGTCATTGCTCCGTCGGCGAGCGTGAAGAAGACACCTGCCGACAACTCGGAAACCACTTTCGTACTCCATGAGGGGACGAAGGTGAAAATCACCGACAAGTCTATCAGCAAGTGGGTGGAGATAGAGATAGCCGACGGCAGAAACGGTTGGGTGACCAACGACAGGATAGAGGAGATTTGAACCGCTGAGAGATGGATATCCAAGGCATCATAGAGACCGACAGGCAACTGCTGGGCGTGTTCAACGGAAACCATTCGGCTTTCTTCGACACGCTCATGGCAACCCTCACGGCGGGACCCACCTGGATTCCCCTCTATATTGCCTTGCTCTATCTCGTGGTGAAAAACAACGAGACCATCACGCAGATTATGGTCATCCTGTGCAGCGTGGCCCTTTGCCTGTTCATCACCGTGTTCGTCACCGAGGGAGTGGTGAAACCGATGGTGGCGCGGCCCCGGCCCCTCGTCGACCCCGAGTGGGGCTACATGTGGCATGTGGTGGGCGAGCGCAAGGCCAACGCCTACAGTTTCTTCTCCGCCCATGCCTCAAACACTTTCGGCATAGCGGTGCTCCTCTCGCTCATCATCCGCAACAAGGTCTTCACATGGCTCATGGTGACATGGTCGCTCATCAACTGCTACACCCGGCTCTACCTTGCCATGCACTATCCTTCCGACATCGTCGTCGGACTGGCTTTTGGTGCCCTGGCAGGCACGTTGTCCTATTTGGTCTACAGCCTCGCCTTCAGGCAGGTCTCTGCCAGGCAGCATTTCATCTCGTCGCAATACACCAAGTCGGGATACAACCTCACCGACATCGATATCGTGGCGTTCGTGCTTGTTGCCACCATTTTCTTGGCCATCATCATCTCACTGATGATGCAGTAAAATATGTAATATGACCAATCCTAACGATACAAAAAACATCTCCATCAGCGACTACGACTACCCTCTGCCCGACAGTCGTATCGCGAAATTCCCACTGGCCCGGCGCGACCAGTCGAAACTCCTCTTGTATAACAAAGGCGTGGTGAGCGAGGACGTCTTCGCCAACCTCCCCAACCATATCCCTGCCGGGTCGCTCATGGTGTTCAACAACACCAAGGTCATCATGGCACGTCTGCTCTTCCGGAAGACTACGGGGGCGCTCATCGAGGTGTTCCTCCTCGAACCCCTGAAGCCGGCCGACTATCAGGTGGCGTTTCAGGTTTCAGGACAGTGCGAGTGGTGCTGTCTGGTGGGCAACCTGAAGAAATGGAAGGAGGGCACCCTTGAGAGAGAGGTGGAGGTGAACGGCAAGAAGACACGTTTCACCGCCCAGCGCGTGGGAGAGACGAAGACCGGACAGCGGGTGCTGTTTGGTTGGGACCATCCCGAGGTGTCGTTTGCCGAACTCATCGACGCGGTGGGCGAACTGCCCATACCGCCTTACCTGAACAGGAAGTCGGAGGAGAGCGACAAGACCACTTACCAGACGGTGTACTCGAAAATCAAGGGCAGCGTGGCGGCTCCTACTGCCGGTCTGCATTTCACTAAGGAGGTGCTGCAGGCACTCGACGCGAAAGGCGTGGAGCGCGAGGAACTCACGCTCCATGTAGGGGCAGGCACGTTCAAGCCGGTGAAGAGCGCACATATCGAGGGACATGAGATGCACAGCGAACATTACCGCGTGGGACGGGATACACTCCTTAAACTGCTCAAGCATCACTGCGAGGCAGTGGCAGTGGGCACCACCAGCGTGAGGACGCTCGAAAGCCTCTATTATGTGGGGGTGAAGTTGCATGAGAACCCCGATGCTTCGCCCGAGCAACTGCATGTGCGACAATGGGAACCCTACGAGCGGGAGTATCATCTCTCGGTGGAGGAGGCGATAGGCGAAATCGTGGCGTATCTTGACCGCAACGGCGAGCAGGCACTCCATGCATCCACGCAAATCATCATCGCCCCAGGCTATGAATACAAAATCGTGAAACGGCTCGTCACCAATTTCCATCAGCCCAAGAGCACGCTCCTGCTCCTCGTCAGCGCATTCGTCAAGGGCGACTGGAGGAAAATCTACGACTATGCCCTAAGCCATGACTTCCGTTTCCTGAGTTACGGTGACAGTTCCTTATTGGAACCATAAACCTAAAACCAAAAAGAATATGAAAATCGGAGATAAAGTAAGATTCCTCAGCGAGACTGGTGGCGGCACTGTTGCCGGTTTCCAAGGAAAGAACATCGTGCTCGTGGAAGACGAGGACGGATTTGAGATACCCACTCCCATCAACGAGGTGGTGGTAGTAGAAACCGACGACTATAACATCGCACGCGTGCATACCTCGGCAGTGCTGGGCATGCAGAAACCCAAGAGCGTGGAGAAGCCGAAAAAGAATGATGACGACGACTACGACCCTGCCGACCGCCCCATCACCTTCAAGGCTCCGGTAGAGGAACGCAAGGGGGGCGACGCTCTCACGGCTTTCCTCGCTTTCGTGCCTATCGATACCCGGCAGATGACCACTACGCCTTTCGAGTCGTATTTCGTCAACGACAGCAACTACTACATGCGGTTCACCTATCTCGTGGCAGAGGGCAACAGTTGGCGGATGAAGTTCACGGCAGAGGTGGAACCCAATACCAAACTCTTCATCGAGGAGTTCACCAAGGCGCAACTCAACGACATGGAGAGGTCGTGCGTGCAGATTCTGGCATACAAACGTGAGAAGAACTTCGTCGTCAAACCGTCTATCGACGTGCAGTTCCGTGTCGACCCCGTGAAATTCTACAAACTGCACACCTTTCAGGAGAACGACTTCTTCGAGACCCCGGCCCTGCTCATCCCACTCGTGGAGAACGATGTGCCGCGCCGCCCGCTCGTCGTAGACGCTCAGTCGCTGAAGAAGGAGATGTATGCCGGCAAACCGACGGCCGACAGCCGACAGCAGGGGAGGGGAGAGGCTCTCGTCAGACGGTATGACGATGCGCAGAGCAAGGGCAAGACCCCACAGCGGAAGACCGACCCCGACATCGTCGTGGTGGACCTCCATGCCTATGAGGTGCTTGACACCACCGCAGGACTATCGCCCGCCGACATCCTCAATTACCAACTCGACATCTTCCGTAAGACCTTGGAACAGTATAAGGCGAAGAAAGGACAGAAGATTGTCTTCATCCATGGGAAAGGTGAGGGTGTGCTCCGCAGGGCCATCATCAGCGACCTCAACTACCGATACAAGAAATACACCTTCCAAGACGCCTCGTTCCAGGAATATGGATATGGTGCCACCCAAGTCACCATCCGCTGACAATCAGCAGGTTGCGCCAGCCAATAGAAGGACGGTAGAGGGAAGGGGCCTGGAGGGTACCTACTCAGCATCCCCTAGTAAACATGTTCGGCGAATCAGAAAAAGAGTCACCTACGGCGAGAACCAACGGTCCCACCCTATAAGTACCCTTACCGCTGGTTCTGCCCTGGGGCAGAACTGATTTGTATGATTTGTGACGATTTGTAAAATTTCTGCCCCGAAAGGGGCACTCCTAAGTACATTTTTTTGAGGGTGCTGAATAGTTACTCTGGAGGAGGACTCAGCAAAAAACGAAAAAATCACTATTTTTGGAAAAAAAAACACCAAAAACTTGCAAGAGATAAAAAAATACCCTACCTTTGCACCGCATTTGAGAGTAAATGCTGCGGTAAGTCAACCGGAAAGGAAGTTTGGGTGAGTGGCTGAAACCAGCAGTTTGCTAAACTGCCGTACGGGTTACCGTACCGGGGGTTCGAATCCCCCAGCTTCCGCAACGCTGCTTGCGCAAGAACAACAACATGGTGGATTCATCTAATGGTTAGGATACAAGATTCTCAATCTTGGCATAGGGGTTCGATTCCCCTATCCACTACCAATAACTCCCTGTAAGTCGCTGACTTTCAGGGAGTTTTCTTTTTCCAATAAGCAACCAATAAGCAACTGTTGAACAATATAGAGCCTCTAATTAAAGTCGAAGAGACATCATCCTCAAATTCCGGGTTTTTGAACATGCAAAATCTTCACCACAAAGAGTTGCGTTTGCAGTGAGTTCTTTGATTAAGAAAGAACTAAGATAAGGTATTATGAGATATTACGGGTCTTTTCGGGTTGTTTGTTCATCAAGTAGACCAGGCTCTCGCTTTCTTTCTTTTCGTGTGGACGGTGGTTTTATCGACCATCCATAATCTTTGAGGTTCACTTGGAGTACGTAGTCCATGATGTTGTTGCGCTTATACTGCTTGGTGCTGTTGGCGAACTTCCCCTGCCCTTCCTTTTCCTGGATTACTTGTATCACCTGGGCATACGTGTCCCTGAATCGTTTTGCCTGCTCGTCAATTATCCTCATATAGTAAGATGCTTCTTTCTTGGTGAGATACCTTGACAGCAACGTATATACGATACGGTCTTGATGCTCATAGTCGTGCCAGGGGTTGGAATGAATTTTCTGTGCAGATGTCTTTTTCTTCTTTGTGCCCTCTGTGGCGGGTACGGCAGACTCATATGGGTTAAGTTGGTCGTCGCCTTTTTGCCATGGCCGCTGCAGCCCTGGCTTGGGATGCTCGCGTGTATATATAAAAAGGAGAACAGAACTCACCTTTCCACCCTTCCCCGTTCTAGGCCCTGGCTGGAAGTCGAACCACACATCGGAAGCCTCGTTTTTGTAGAGCCAGTACAATTCCTCCTGTGCAACTTTCAGGATGTTCACACGAATATCCTTGTAGCTCTTGAAGCTCATGGAACGCTTTGTCTTACCCGTTCTTGGGTCTACCTGCTCATCAATATTGAATAAAGACCTGATATTTTCCAGTTTGATGGGTACAACCCTTTTCTTGTATTTGATGCCTGATGCCTTGGAAGAATACCTGTATTCACCATCATACTTACAGCATATCTCGTACATCTTTTGCGAATACTTCGACCTTAGCATCATGGCGGTACCGATGTCAAACGACGTGAAACCATTGTTCAGATTGATAAGATAAGGCATAATTTCCGGCGATATCCTGACAATGTACTTCTTCGTCTGCTTGTCATAAAAGAAGGAGTCTATCCAGTGTACCTTTCCCTCATAGGTCTTTCCTTCTGGAGAGGTGTAGTTCACGGGGATGAACTTCTCCCCCAGACAGCTCAGCGTCTCATACGTCCGCGGCACATTCTTCGAACCACCGATGATTCCAAGGTCCTTGTCCGTGAGGTAGAAATACAGTTCTTTCCAGTTTTCCGGCACGCCCAGCCCTTTCTCAACGAACTTATGCTTGACCTCGCCCGAAAGGAAATACATGGCGCGTCGCTCCATGAGACTATAGGAGATGGGCGAATTGATAATCCAATTGCTCCAACTCACCTTCTCATGGTTGATCTTCCTAAGGTCAATCAATCTGAATAGTTCGTCCTTCAATTTTGGCATACGCTGTTATGGCTGTTTCGGGCAAAAATAGTTTTTTCCTCTCATATATCAAAATCACATGGATATCATGCTCGACCATTCAGTGACGTGCGACCTTGCTGATGAAAAATGGCGCAAAACCTCCTAAGTTCAGCGCAAAACCTCCCAAGTTTCAGCGCAAAACCTCCTAAGTTCATGCGCAAAACCTCCCAAGTAAATCCTAGAGCACATTGGAAATTAGGTAGTTATATCGTCCGTAAATAAAGCTTTAAAATATTATGAATAAATAAAGCTTTATGAGAAACTTTGGACGAAAGGGAAAGAAGGACGCTGTTTGCCATTCTTATTTCACAATTAAGATGGTTTCACGTGACTTCATCGTGAACTTTTTATGTCATCGTTCTCTTGTAAGGATTTTTCGCTACCGCACTTGTTTTTTTCATCTGCCGATATGCAACAGAAATGACAGCACCTTCATGACCGCCTTCAACACGAAGGCGATTACCGAGAAGATGGCATGGAAGATACCATAGAACAGCGTGAAGAAAAACATGAATATCATCATAGTCCTGTCATATCGGTTATTGTCGTTTCAATTTGTATGGACGGACACGTCCCCTCCGGCACTTCAAATATACAAATTTTTCCTGACATACGCAAACTTTTTAACAAGAATAATTGGTGATTTTTGTTTGACATAATTGGCTTATTCGTTGTTCTTTTTGCTTCCTGGCTTTTGGTGCTTCATATCCTTCAACGACACTCTTAGACTGCAATTTTTAGGCTTTGTAGAGAATTTCCATTATTTTTATGCCTACATTGTTCATCTATACAAACGAATGGATGAGCGCACGATTTATTAACTCTCAAATTCTTAAATTATGACTTACAACAAAAGGTTTAGCCTGCGAGTCAAGATACTCGACGGGTTATTGCGAAAGAGACAGGGGGTAAGCATGAAAGAAATCCTCCGGGTGATTAACGATGTGCTTGAATGCCATGGCATATGTCCAGTCCTTTCCAAGGACACCATATTCCTTGACATGGATGCACTCTCTAATGAATATCATGTTGACATAATGAAAATCCGCGACAAATTTGACAACCGTGTCATCCGCTACCGCTATGAGAATTTGTCATTCTCCATCTTCAACAATCCTCTCCGTGATGAGGAAATCAAGGAGATAAAGGAAGCACTCGATGTACTCTCATCCTTCCGTGGCCTGCCTCAGTGTGGGTGTATTGACGAACTCTGTGTCCGATTCGACGTGGCTTGTGAGACCAACGGCCACAAAGTAGTTCAGTTCGAGGAATCCTGCATGAATCTGGGCATGGAGCATTTCTCCTGCATCTTCCGCGCCATCATCGACCAGAAGGCAGCGGTCATCACATACAAGAGGTTCGGCCACGATAAGCGTCAACATAAGGTGTTCCCCTACTACCTCAAGCAGTTCGATCATAGATGGTACCTGGTGGCACGCAGCACCCATCATCTTGAATCCATTTGCATCTTTTCCCTTGACCGGCTATTGTCTTTCGAGGAGGACCCAGAAACTGAATATATCCCTATTGGTATCGACATCGACGAATACTTCAAGGATGTCTGCGGCATCACACGCCCCGACCACGGCATTCCCATCACCATCCGTTTCTATGTGAATGCCACTCGACTGCCGTACCTGATGACCAATCCCATTCATCAAAGCCAGGTCATCCGTGTGCAGAATCATATCGGTGCCATTCTTACCATCCACGTCATACCCACGCCCGAACTGCTGATGCGGTTCTTATCGCTTGGCAAAGATGTGAGAATCATCACTTCATGTCAACTGCGTCGGGAAGTAGTAGAAAATTGCAAGAGAATCGTAAGAATGTACGGTTCGTCTACATAGGCTCGACGATTCACCCTTATTTTTGCACTTGTTTTTATAAATGGTAACACTATGAATACACATCAGAAACAGAATTACGATTCGTTCCTGCATGATTCAGGAACCGACCAATGTGAAACGGGACATATTGATGTCCGTATGTGGATGAAGTCCCAACAGAAGGACAAGTATGTCACAATGATGACCAACTGTTTTCAACACGCCAATGCCGACTGGAAACAAGACGATTCCAGACGGTTCGTCAATGCCGTGGAACATTTGTTATTCCACGACATCGACACGTCTCTGTTGCTGAAAAGGCAAGTCAATGACGAGGGCGTTGTCTTCCAATTCCATCTTGTGGAGAATATCCGCAGTGATGAGTTGCTTGACATGCTGATGGAATACCACCCCGGCAAATGGCAGTTCATTCAGGATGCATTCTTGGAGGATGGCAACGTCGACCTTGTCTATGAAGACCGTTATGTAAGCAGTCCTTTGGGCTGTCTCCTGCTTGCTCAGTTCATCCGTCGGCTGAAAGGCATGTTCGCGCTGACCTTCCACACCATCAGGATTGTGGTGTCAAAGTCAGACTTCCATGTCATGTTCGACGATGACACACTGAAAATCGACCGCCGATTCTCTCATGTTGAGAACCGTGATCTTTTTCTTCGACAATGCATGGATGAATTTGTCGGTGATCCTTACGAGCTGGAGGTGAAAAACACCAAACATTTCAGGTCTCTAACCCTCTGCAACAGTCGTTTTAGGCTCTCCATCCATCCCGATGGTGGTATCTCCCATGGCTGGGGCATCGAGAACGGCGAATACAGCCACCTGACCATTGATGTGCTGAAGCAACATCTTGACACCAACATCCCCCTTTTCAACCGGGCTGCTCACGAGTACGACAGAAGGGGAATTCCGTACGTTGTTAGTTTCTCCCCCATCAAGAATGAAGTGAAATAACCGGTTTGCTTGTAACAAGCAGTATTTCACTATTTGATTTTTGAACTTTCGGCTTCACTGAAGTCGCTCTATCTTGGAAATGGATGGAAAAAAGTGTTTTTCCTTTGCGTTTCACTCGACTTTTCGTAACTTTGTCGCGTCAGTGAGTGACAAGCTGTCGGCTCCTGATACCGTTTAGGTGTGCTTTTATCTCTAAAACTGCCAAAAAAATGATATATACAAAGCACAGCGACAGCCCTCTTTGTGGGCTGTCTTACTGTGTGTATATATGCGTATGGCAGTACGTAGAGATAACATGGTGGGCAGTCCACTTTTTCTCTTCCCTCAAAGTTCTTCACCAATTACACGATTACATTATTAGCGTATAATACGATGATGGATGTTGTAATCATTGATTATAGTATTCATATATTACATGTTCCTCGATACAGTAATATACGATTACATGAATGTACGAATAAATGCTTTTCGATACACGATTACGTGATTATTCTATTGCCTTAATAGATGAATACGTTATTAGTATTTTGCACGATAATGGATGCCGTAATAAGTGATTAAATGATTAGTTGATTATACTAATACACGAATACATTATTCACATATTATTACTACCTGTCTTACATTATTCCATGATTATAATAATAAGTTAATAAATGAATTATGTATTTTCTGAAAGCATTATTTAACAATAATAATGTTCAGAAAATTTACATACGTCAATTCAAATGCTTACCTTTGTTTCCATCATAGGTAATGCGCACCTCGACATGAAAAACAAGGCTTCCCTATCCTCTGTTTTCTTCATCCTATGTCTCCGAAAATGACGAGCACGTTCTGCGGAACGGCCTTCGCCGTTATTGACAGGGTGAATGCGGCCATTTATGGCTGCTGCTTGCAAGACTTTGGATAATTGCTTAGCAAGTTGTGTTTTTGTGCGGACGGACTTCGCCCCCCCCCTCAAAAACCACTTGCCTGCTTTCGCAGGGAGATTTATACTCGCAACTCGTATAATTTTCAGGATAATATGGCAAACAAGACAAAAAGACTATGGATTCGGCTGTCGCCGGAGGAGGATGCACTCTTCAAGCAGAAGGCATCCCACTATAATAATATAAGCGCAATGATTAGGGATGCCGTTCGGCAGTTCAATGACTTCGGCACCGTACGAAAAATTGAGGCATTGAACGAAATGGCTGACCTCTACAAGAAGTACCAACAAGACCTGGCATGGCTCGGTGGTAATTTCAACCAGGCGATGAAACGGGCCAATGAACTCGCCATCGGCGGCGAACTGTCTCAAGAGTATTACGAGAGAGTCATCATGCCGCAAGTCACCCACATCCTCCAGTTTCTGGAGAAAGTCAAGGACGAGCAGCATAAGATAATCACAAAATTGATTAAGAAGTGAATACACGAATAAGATAATGGTGCATTGTATTATTACCATATTACATGAATAAGGCAATCATATAATGAATGATTTGAGATACTATAATATACGAAGATGGTAAACCATTATTACACGAATAAGGTATTCACATAATATGTGATTTGGAATACCCTAATATACGATTATGGTATTCGTATAATCCCCAAATAATGGATTGGTATAATATACGATTGGGGATAGTTGAATAACCTATTACGATATTAGCATAATAACTGATTACAATAATAGATGAATAGATGATAGCGACGATACTTCCTTCAAGCGCCAATTTCCACGCGGTGGAATATAATGAACGAAAAGTGGCCCAAGGCAAGGCCGAATTACTGGAGATGACCAACTTCGGCTTCATATCCTGCATGGAAACATACACATGGGAAGACCTGACAACGTATCTTAAAGACTATACGTCGAGGAACACTCGCATCAAACGTCCGCAGTTCCATTTGGCCATCTCATGCCGTGGTGATGAATACACCCAGGAGGAACTGGTCAACATCGCCCATCGCTATCTCAATGAAATGGGCTACGGTCAACCTGGCCAGCCTCTTTTGATTTATGGTCATCACGACACCGACAACAATCACATCCATGTCATCACCAGCCGGGTGGATCCACATGGAAGGAAAATCAGCGACAGCATGGAAAAACGGCGGTCGTTGGAAACCATTGAGCGCATCATGGGCGTGAATGACAGTCAGAAAATAGGCGAAGCCGTATCCAAAGCCTTGGAGTATCATTTCTCCACGGCACCTCAGTTCATGGCTATCCTCGAAACCATGGGCTATGAGTGCTATACCGAGGACGATGATATCGTTTTAAAACGAAACGGTGTCGTGCACGACAAAGTAAAAATATCCTTGGTGGAAAGCAAGTGCCGTAAGGATATGTATGATAAGAAACGTATGGTCCAACTCAAAGCCATCTTGAAGAAGTATCGTGACATGGCTGCCAATCGTCAGGAATTACAGGATGCCATGAAAACCAAGTTCGGTGTCAGCCTGGTGTTCCTCGGCTCCAAGGACTCCCCCTATGGTTATTTGATTGTTGACCACCACACCAAGACTGTCTTCAAGGGCAGCGACGTGGTGAAGGTCAAAGAACTGCTCCTGTTCCAGTCCAAGGAAGAGCGATTCCGGCAGATGGATGCCTTCATCGACCAGATGCTGGATGACAACATCAACCTGACCACCAAGGAACTCAATCGACTCCTGCGTCGCCAGTTCGGCACCAAGTTCTTGAATGGCAGCGTCCGTTATGGCGATTCCACCTACCAACTGTCCGAGCACATTCTGACCACGCTGCGTTCCAACGACCGTCGCGCCTGGCTCCAGTCGTTCTGCCCCACCAATGAGCTGGAGCGACACATTCTTTGTCAGATTGGCAAGTACCATCATCCTGAGCGCATTGCCATCCAATCCAACCCGGGATCTAATGCCGGCAAGACGGTGTCACAACTGCGCTACATCTTCGACACCACTTCTGATGACGCTCTTGTGGACAAGCTCCACGAGGACGGCTATTTCATCACCCGTGCCGATGACCAGTACTATTGCGTCGATTTCGCTAACCGCACCATTGTCAATATGAAGAACCAAGGCCTAGATGTGAGTAGGCTTCAGCCTAAACAAGACCAGAGTCGACACATCTCTGACCCTGGCATCGGCCGCGCTATTGATAAAGTCACCAAGCAGCGTGGCGGTTCAAATGACAGCAACCGGGAATGGGAAGTCGGCGGTCGTGGCTATGAGGATGATGATAGGTCGATGAAGAGGTGAATATAATAAAAGACTACTGATCAAACCAAAATATTAATCTGGATGGTTCATCTTCATCATCAGAGTCTTGCATATATCTATATATAAGTTCATATTCAGTCATGCTTTTGTATTCGATATTATACTTACTATACATTTTGTCAAGGCATAGACGTAATTCTGGAGCAGTTATCCAACTAGGACAGTACCCACCTCCTCTATAAGCTTTCTGGGTTTCAGGAGTGGCATCATCAGGTAAACCTCTTGAAGATATAAGTACATTACCTGTTAATCCTCCAAGCATCTCGAAAAGCCCATAACATCTATACGTTTGAAATTCTTTGTCATAATATATCCATCTATGATTTTTCTTATGACGATATTCCATATGTACCCTAATATCAACTCCCATATCACATTTTTTCGTTTAGAATTCTTTTTTAACAATTTTCATTCGGTTGATGATAATGGTCTCTTCATACGACGTTCGCATCGTCCAATATTTGTAATAGTGTCCTATCAATCACTCGTTGAATCATCGTCCATAGTTCCAAAGTGAATGGATGAAAATTCCTTTAACAGTTTTGCCAAAAATGGCAGAACTGTCCATTGTTCCAATCTTACGAAATCGACCGAAGACATCTCTAAAATAGTCTTGACCATATCCTCGTCAACCACATTTCCGTTCCTTCTGACTATTCTTCTGACTACAAAGCCCTTTTGAATACCCTCTAGTTTTAAGCTGCCTTTATTGCCAACAACATACGAATATGAATTCTTTATTGGCTGCAAATCATTATCAATACTTTGATATGCAAAAATCTGTTGTATATTACTCATCTCGTAGCCAATCCTTTCTCCTTCTTTGGTTCGTATATGTGTATTAAACACAATACCCTTCTCTTCTTTTAAGAAAAGAGAGAATTGGCGATAATATGCTTTACATCCAACAAAATTAGCACAAAGACATTTCTGAAGTTCATTATAAGGTGCGTATTCTTTACCAAGACTATTAAGTTTTTCTGTTACGAGATTTTTATAATTACTTATTTCATTAGGCTCAAAATCCTGAGAAAATTCATTCAAATACTCCAGAAGACACTTCACTGAAAACTTTGTGTTAGACTGTTTGAGATTATGCCGAATGAGTTGCACATTAGGTATAACATGCTCATCAGTTTTTTTTATTTGATAAATGTCATCAATATCTTTCCAAATCAGCATCTCTACTTTTTCGTCCCGTTTTTGGGCTCCTACCATTCTATCCGGATAATTGAAACCATCGAAAATTTTCTTATTTTCTATATTGTCATTCTGCTGATCTTGATTGAAATGATGGAATACAACAGATTGCTCGTCTGCAGCTAATTCCATCCAAAATATATCTTCAATATTCCTTGGTGCTTTATTGTAGTCAAGAATCGTTCTTCGTTTTCTTATGGCACCATAAATCTTTTGGGTCAAATTCAATTTCTTTGTTCCGAAGAGTGCATTTGTTGATTGATTAATTACTGCATATTTGATTCCCAATGATATAATGCATACTTTTAACGTTGATTCCAGGGTTTTCTTAAATGCTTCCAACTGTCTCTCATATTGTTTCTTCTTCTTCGCATCGGCTTCATCGTCACCGGTTGATAAGGGACAATCAGGAAACGAAATAGTTTCAGCAGCAATTCCTTGAATAACTTCATTTTTATGATTCTTTGTGAATAGAACTCTTTGGTCAATTTTTCTATCTGTATAATAATCCTTCTCGTGGTGAATCAAAATATTCAATTTTTGAGGATTGTATTTTGTTTCGTATTCATGAATTCCAAATGAATTAAGAACAAATTTTAAAATGTTCATCCCATTTTTCACCTGAGAATCTAACTCTACATCATCTAAAAAGCTGACAGTAAGATTATTTGCAACCAGATCTATACAACTATTCAAAATATCGTCATCTTTGAAGGCTGGAGTGACAGTTGTAAGAGAAGTCTTGTCATAAGGAAATGGTCTAAGGTGTAAAACCGCCTTACTACCTTTCCCTTCTCCCAGATTCAATTCGAGCGTTTCGAGAAAGTCGGCCAGAATTCCCATCCTTGAAGATGAATAATCTGCATAATTCTCATATTTGATAAAAGGTATTTGAGCTGGACTGCTTTTTTGACCTTGCTGATACCAATATTTTCCTTTGGGAGTTATATTCCTTGCAGGTACAAGACGCCCATAATCATCAAATTCATAAGGAAAACGGAAACCAGCCTTTTGAGCTGTTGCCGGATTCGTTTCAACAAATGGTTCTGCTTTTGGATATATTAGCCCGTAACGATCTATACTAAGTTTCACACCTATCTTTACTCTGCAGTTTTTGAATAATCTTCCGTTCCAGTACACCTTTCCATAATGGTCTGTTGCATCTGTCCACTTAGATTTGAACGATTTATAGTTTGGGAATATAATATTGTGGCCCAGAGTATTATTAAAGACATCTCCTTCTTCTTCGTTTGCGTATGAATTGAACAGCCAACCAATGACTAATTGAGCCAGTGCTTCTTTTGGAATGTCACCCAAAATGTAGCTTTCCGAAATATCATCAATCGTGGTCATCAAGAGGTTGGGAAACTTCTTTGTCTTTTCTCTCAAATCATTAATATTCACATCTTTGTCAAAGAGCATAAAAACTTTGGTGTGGCTGCAAAAAGCCGTGGCTCTGACAGATATCCCATAATCAAGATATATGGCATTTAGCAATTCTTCTACTATCTGCGAAGAATACGCTTTTGATCTCTGATTCTTGCACAGTTTTACAATGGTAAATTGTTTGGGCAAAAACTCGTCCATACAATACTCAGTAAATTCTATATAATACCTGTTGGTTCGTAATAGATTCGTAGTGGATATCATAATGCTTCAAGTTTGTTTATAATGAATTGAATATTTTCGATTATGGGCAGGCCATTGTTGTTGATGAGAGCAGGAACAACGTATATATTGCCATTTTCTGAATGACAAAGAAGTCTTGTTTCATCTGGAGCTATAACCCCAACGATGAATACCGCTTTAGCCCCTATTATTTCCATCTTCCTTCGGATTTTATTAAAATTCTTGACATTGTTCTCTTGCCGCAAATCTTGGTCGTGTTGTTGATAATAGGTGAAATACTTAAAATCCGCATACACATCTGGGTAATCGTCAAACATCCCATCAAAGACTTCCAATATGTCTTCTGGCATATTGCTTACCTTAATAGGGTAATTAGGGATTGCAGTTTTCAGAATATAAGAGCCAGCTATTTCTCCATAAGCCCCTAAAACCATTTCCTGGAATATAATGGGACTGACGATATGCGAAGAAGGTTTCCACTTTGTGTCCATACCATTTTCTTCAAAATATTGCTCCATGCCTTTGTATTTCATTAATATCGACAGTCGTGACCTATCCTCACTGACTTCCCTTATGTCAAATGGAGAGAATTCTTCTTTCATCACCATCTGCATCTTTTTTGAAAAGTCTTCTTTACTAAGCTCAAATCCTACAAATACGCTATCATATTCGTTCTTTTGATAATAGTAGTAGGATGACCTTATTTGTCCGTCAGGAAAATCAATATAGAAATCAGAATAGAATCGATCTTGATGGTAGAGTTTGTCGGATACTGTAGGATGTTGGGCTGCTTTCATTCTCATAATGGGCCAATTAATTGCATCTTTCGCACGCCATCTTACTACTCCAGCATCCAGATTGATTGCGGAAATCATTCTGTGTATTTCTTGCCTTGCCCTGTCTGACTTCATCTGAGCCAATAATTGGCAGTCATCAGGTCTATTGGGATTGACAATAGAACGTTCCATCTCCCTTTCCCACTGTTCACGCAAATCGAGAATCTTTTTCAACTCTTCGCTATGATAATCTTTCATTAGCAGATGGTACTTCAAGTCAAAAGACTGAAAAACCTTTCTGTCAAGATAAATGGTTTGAATTTGATTGCGCCATAAGGTACGCTTGGTTCTTCCATCTACTTGAACGAGCCAATAAGCAGCTTGCAAAGCTTCCTGGCGGGTTGCCTTTAAGATGTTTTTGATTCGACGAAAACCATATCCATCAATTGCATTAAACCCATCAATAATTTGACTGGTTCTCTCTTTGTCAGTTATAAAACCGTTTTCATAACATTCTTCGACATTAATAATATTTCTAATCTGGTCCTTCCATCCAAATTCGTCCCAGTTTGACATATTGACCACCATGTTGGTAATATCGAGAATAGCAAGTTCATCAATGTCTTTCTTGCTCTCGTCCCGTTTTTCATGGGCATCGAGTCTGCGGAGATAAGGTTTTATCCATTCACAAATCGGATGCTGAAGATTGATACCCGCACCTACTGTTGCAAAAGTAGATAAGATAAACAACCTGTCTCCACGTCTCAATTTGTTAATATACTCGTCTTTTTGATTGTAAAAATCTCGGCTGGTAATGATAAACAAATGTATGTTTTCGTCATGTCCCTCTTCACCATGTTTATCAGACCAGTCTTTGAAGTGCTTTTTGCAATAGTTATTGACAACGTTGGTCAAACTCTCCAAAGTCTTTCTTTGAAGGGTTGAGCCATCCTCGCCAGGCAATGCCATGTTGACACACAAACAAGACTGATGATTGCGATGAATGGCAAATGTTAGCATTACTCTGGCTATATTCAAATAACGAGAAAAGAAATAACTGCCACCGGATTTCCCTTCATCTCTTGAAAGAATATTATCTACTGCATCCTTTATTATGGCACCTATCTTATTAATGTACTTCAAATCAGCAGGTAAATTGTCAGGAAGAATTTCAGTGATAATCTCTTCATAGCTTCTTCCTTCAATCTCATACAAGTTCTCTAATAAGATAGGTGTTTCAATGGATATGGATTGTTTTTCATCTTCGATGTGATATTTTTTATACCTATATTGTAGTTCTTTCTTTATGGCCGTACCCAATTCTGGGTGTTCAATTAAAATATTGTGAAAATTGTTAACAGTATTTCCCTGTTCATCTTCATATTTCAACTCGCTTTCCAGAAAATGCAGATTGTAATTGCCCAATATAGTCGGACAATTGGCTGTAGCAGACATAGCAATGACCAGAGCATTCTCGGAAAGGAATGACATAACATTTTCTGCTGTTTCTGTGACACGACCCATTTGAATGACGGTATCTGCTTCATGGTTCGTACCATTTACTAATGTGTACCAAGTTGCTCCATAGCGATAGAAAGAATACGGTAAATTGTATTTTTGTGCAGCAATTGAAATGTCCCTTTGAGAGTAGAAAAAAAGCAACAGTTTAAGGTAATCTCCCTCAAGACCTTTGTATTTGTATAATATAGTATTCAAACACTCCTCTTGTGATAATTCTGATTGGCCAGCTTCTGGTGAACCATTCCTACTTCTTTGATAGTTAATGGCACAAACATTGACATAATTCACAAATTTCCGGAGGAATGTATTAATATCATTCAGCATTTTCCTTACGAGAAACGAACCTGGCCCTGCCTCTTGAAAAGCTTCTTTTTTACCATAATTCAAACACACTCGGTTTGAAGACGGGTCTGGAATTGCAAATAAAGATAATCCTTTCGCGTCTTTATGTATGGTCTTCCAGTCTGCACAGTAATATAAGAAATCTTTCCTATCTATTTGTCCCTCACTGGATTTGAAGGATAATTGCATTTTATATTTTTGAAGCAGTTCATTCGCTTCGTTAATTAACTCTTTTCTAGTCTTATTATCGACAATCGATTTTAAATTGCTGTCAAATGAGTCTAGTTGGTTGAGCCCATCAACGACCATGAGAAACAACTTTTTGAAATCAATTGTCTCAGAGCCTTCCATTGTTTTGCTGATATTATCTACAATTGTGCTGGTCACATCTGCTTTTGTGGCATCTGACTCGTCGATAATAACTATGGCGTTTTTGAGCCATTCTTTTGAAAGATATGGAACTTTTTTGATTATCTTGTTTTTTGACAATGTCAGTTTCTTATCTGTCATCAAGAATACGATGTAGTTTTTTTCACGTACATGAGGATATATCTTTGAAATCCATTCATATTCTTCATGTTCATATACGAGATCTTCGATTGATAATTTGTTGGCCATGGCAACTTTGGCCAAATGGTTGTGAATGATTCCTCTGAATTTGCTTTCTATGTTTGCCAACTCGTCTTGTTTATGCACCAACAGTTGTCGTGCTTCTGTCGACGTCTTGTCTTTCAAGGAAGAGATTTCTCTAACCCGTGATTTGATTTCTCTTATTTCTTTACATCTGCTTATGTCGGCAGGCAATTCTTTTTCCAACTCTTTCCAATTCTCAATTGCCTCAGTGATACAATCTACATTACTTTTCACACGAATCACATAATCGTCGTATGGAATATTCCTTTCACGAAAAGCCTTTTTAAGGTCGTCTTCAGGTATTATTTTAATTAGTGTCGTTATCCAGACGAGTTTTCTTGCATGATTATCTGACTTAGAGTGTTCTCTCTGGCGTATGACATTTAACACATAATCTGCTATAGTCTGACAAGCAGAATATGTCTTACCGATACTTGTTGGCAATGGCGCTATGACAAGCCCATGGTCATATTTGTCAATATAGTCTAAGAAAATCGACTTTATTCTATCGCTGATGGATTGGTCTTCCATGATAATTAAAAATTGGGAGTACAAAAAATACTTATTCTATATGTTGCAAATTATATACCAATCTTAATCCTCGTGCTCGATTGGTTCGATATAATAATCTAAAATTGACATTTGAACCATTCCGTCCTCCAATTCAAAGCCATAGATTTCAGCCAAGGTCAAATCATCATAATAATCATGCCAATTATCAAAGGCATCTTTTGTTGATATACGACCAAGAAATGGCATCTCATTAAATGAACTCAGAACTTCATCAAAATCAATGCCATAGCCATTGCTTACTACACAGTACTCATCATCTTCTGTATTGTACAGAATGATGATGACCACCTGATTCCTTTTGACAGCTGCACGAACCGCTAAAAGATAATCTATTTTCTGCTCCGCTGTTATTTCTTTCATTGTTATACAAACATTAAATTAATAGATTGGCATTATGCCAATTTCTAATACTCTGATTTCAAGATACCATAATAATAGAGCATCTTGCAATTTGCTGCAAATATATGTACAGCCTGTATCAAATCGTGGTACATGTAGAAGAAAATTAATGGGAATATCTTATTTTTCTAGTTTCTCTCTGCTTATCGGGTAATAGTTCTTGGTTAATTTCAAATAAAAAGTCGTTGCCCAAAGATTTCAACCCAAACATGCCCAGAAACAACAAGGCCAGAGAACAAATCTCCGGCCCTGGTGTCGGTCGCACTATCGATAAGGTGGTCAAACAGCGTGGCGGTTCCAACGACAGCAATCGTGAATGGGAAGTCGGCAGCCGTGGCAATGAGGATGATAACAGGTCACTAAAAAGGTAATATAATTCAATAAAAATGAAATAGCACTGTCGGATGGTCATCACGAGGTCGTTATATCCGAGCCTACCCGCAAGTCCGACAGGACTATTTCACAAGCAAATGTATAGAAAAAAGAAATATCTAATCATATAGACAATTTTTTTGAATTATTTAACAAAATGTTCAAAGCAGCCCAAGAATCATCTTGTTGGCCTTGTCCACAGCGGTGGTTTCGAGGGAGGCGAGGTAGATTTGGGTGGTTGCTTCGGAATCATGCCCCATACCTTCACTGATGACGGATATGGGGACTCTCTTCAACTTGGCGACACTTGCCCAGGAATGGCGAGCCACATACATGGTGAGCGGATGGGATAGTTGGAGCATAGTGGAGAGTTTCTTCAGATGACCGTTCACCACATGCAAGGTGTTGATGTATTGCTTTCTCTCTTCCCCAGCATGTGTGATGATGGGAAGGAGATAATCAGTTCTGTCTGTTTGATACTTCGCCACCAATTCTGCCATGCATTTCTCCCAACGGATGGTGAGTTGTTGTCCCGTCTTGCGACGGCGGTAGGTCAGGAAACCGTTTTGTAGGTCTTTCTTCTGTAGATATGCCATGTCGATGAACGACATTCCACGTGTGAAGAAGCTGAAGAGGAACATGTCGCGGGCGAATTCCAAGGAGGGACGGAGCGACAGGTCAAGTGCTTTCAGCGCTTTGATAACCTTGATATGAACTGCCCGCTTTACAGTCTTGTCGATGCCGGTATAGACATGGCGGAAGGGATGATTTTGTTCAACGAGTTTTTTTTCCACCGCTCTGTTATAAACAGCCCGTAGGATGCGCATATAGAAAGAAATGGTGTTCAATCGTGCTCCTCGTTTTTTTAACCATGCCTCATACATGAGTATGAGTTCGTTGGTGATGCCATTGAGGGGAACATCTTGGTTCTCACGGAACGTCATAAAACTTTTGAGCGTAGCGTTGTAAGTCTCTGAGGTTCGTTCGCGCCCTAATTGCTTCAACAGGGCAATGGTGTTATGCATGAACGAAAAGAAAGATGCCTCTTTCGTCATCTGCTGATAATTCTTGATTACATCATCAACGGAATACCGCAGGTAACGCGCTTCCAGTGAATGCAGCACATGGTTCCAACGTGCCATGTCCCACTCAAGACGTTCCTTGATGGAACATAGCAGATTACATCGTTCACCAATGGTAATGACCGTTTCAGATGGTGCATCCCATTCATCTGCGAAGATTTTGTACTCAGTGTTGAGTTGCCTCACCACCCGGTTGTGGATAATCTGGAAATAAAGGCTTCCACTTTTGTCACCTATAATAGATGGCCTGAACTTTACTTTTACGGATGTCATAATTTTGCATCAATTGGTTAGTTGCCGCAAAATTAATTCACGCCTGCCCCATGCCTAAGCCCGCGTGGGGCTTTTCATTCATAATGGAACAACCGTTTAACCACATCCCCTTCACGTTTCAAAAACTCAACCGAAACAATATACTCTAGTTTCTTAATCCAAACAACATTGCAAAGGTAGTGAATTTTTGCAGGCAAACGCAAAATCCACAAAAAATCCATCTCTACGCAAGAGATGGATAAAAACAATAAATCTCTGATTATGAGACATCTTCATTTTCGAAGCAAATACTTTTGCTAAACAATTCGTTTTAAACCACCATCCCCCAAAGGCTTTTTCGGCTGAAATTGATGGTTTTTTCAATAGAATGCTTTAAATTTGTACCCATAATCCATCTCTTGCGTAGAGATGACTCGCCGAAGACCATAAAGACCTATAATAAACCATAAACATATCCCGAACAGTGCAACAAAGGTTGGGTCACCTGTCGAGACATTGTCAGGGAACATTTTTTATAAATGGACATTCAAAGTAAAATCAATCTGGCCATACAGGCTTGTGAGAAACATGAAGTGGAAACTGCCCGGAAATATCTAAATGAGATTGTTGAGGAGAATCCAGAAATCTCAGAGACATACCGACTTCTTGGACAACTGTCATATGAGGAGGGTAAGGACGATGAGGCAATGAACCATCTCATCACAGCCCTGGTAAAAGACCCTAAAAACATGTGGGCACTGATTATGATGGGGAACATCCTTGGAAAGAGAAAGAAAGACCTTAAATCAGCACGTAGTTATTTCAACAAAGTTTTGGAATACTATCCAGATAATGCCATCGCGTTAAATAATCTGGCTGCAGTCATGATGGAATGTGGTGAGACAGAAGAAGCAATAGATATCTTCAAGAAAGTCATAAAACTGGATGACACCTACCCAAACTGCTATTATGGCATGGCAATGGCATATGATTCAATCGGTAAACACAAGGACGCGTTCGACATCGCACTGGAAGGGGCAAAGAAAAGTGTTGATCGGCCTGAAAACAAAAGCGTTCGCACAGAGATTCTCCATGCTCTTCTTCATGAGGCAGAAGTCCTATGCAAAAAGACAAACTATATGAATGTCGTGCTTGGCATCAAGGAATCACTTGAAGGCGACGGCAATCCTCCAATAGAACTGGTTTATGATGATAAATTAAAGGTTTATGCCAAGCTTGAATATTACAAACACCACTTTACAGACAAGAATATCATTCGTTACAATGGTTCTCTTGAACACTGGGAACATCTTTTGGTGCATGAACTTGGCCATCTCCGAATGCTGCAAACGAATGAAAAAGCCCATGCTGGCAAGGTAGTGTATAGTACAGATGACGACAACAACACTTTCAACAAAAAATATGGTTCACAAATGAGGAAGGCACTCAAGAATAGGGTATCCTCAGAGGACTTGCTTAAGTTGATACAGAATATTCATGAAGGTATAGTCCTGCAACTGCTCAACTGTCCTATTGACCTTTTTGTGGAAAGGTACATATATGAGAACTATCCTATCATGAGACCCATCCAACTGCTTATGTTGTTCAAACAGGAACAAGATAACATAAATGGTGTGAGGTCCGGTGCATCCACCAGTTCGTTCCCAATGAATATCGTTAGAGCCAATAAGGTGATGAATATATGCACGTCATTACATTTCAAAAGGCTATATGGAATCAACTTGCTCAACGAATACCATCCTACCAAGGCAGAGTATGAGCAAGGGCTGGACCTGTTTGATGAATTCGAAGCATATTGGAATGCTCCTGACTTCAAGCCTAGTGAAGAATATGATTTGGTCGAATACTTCCTTCAGTCACTGAGGATGGAAGACATCGTCACCATATCCAAAGAGGATGACTTTGTTGAGTATCTTTCAAAACAGAAAAAGCCGGTCAGTGTGGACGGTGGCGATTACGATCTTTACACCGAGGAGGAAAAAGAAAGGCAGCGGATCTTTGAAGAGTCTAATGCCGTTCCCGATGCAGGCCGTGATTTCATGATGACCATGTACATACTGGCTGCTCTTGAATATATGAAGGACATGACAAAGCCACAGGTACGCAAGATTGCCCAGGAAATTGCTTTCCTTGGCATGAACGGCATCGAGCCGGGAAAGAAATCGGGATATTCCATTCCTTCTATCCCAAACATGGACATGGGAGGATACCAGATGCTCGCTTTCTACTACTCATCATGGAAGCTGGCCATTCCACAGATGGCAGAACAGCTGGGTCTTCCATACAAGGATGCTTACGATAATGCACAGCTGCTTTTCAAGCAGAAATATGGCTATGAATTAAAGCTGTAGTGGAATGACAGATATTGAGAGACTTAAACAAAAGGTACACGATTTTTCTGTGGAAAGAGATTGGGACCAGTTCCACGACGGCAAGAATCTTGCCATCGCCCTGAGCATAGAGGCCAATGAACTCTTGGAAGCCTTCCTATGGAAAAATGCCGAGGATGTCAATGTGGAGAAGGTGAAAGAGGAACTGGCCGATGTCATCAATTACGCTTTCCTCATCGCCCATCGCTATGAATTGGACATAGAGAAGATCGTGACGGACAAGATGAAAGTCAACGCAAAAAAATATCCAGTGGAGAAAAGCAAAGGGTCGGCAAAAAAATACAATGAATTATGATGCAGACATTTTCAGTTCCTGAAATCATCATCAGCGTCCCATTCGTCAAAGCGTGGGCGGAAGCCACTCGTGACAAGAAGACTCCTGTCATATTGGAAGAGATTGTCGCCTCCTTGAAAAATGGTCTGCCGTCCCATTTCGAGGATATCGACACCATGAGCGACAATCTTTATGAGCACATCCAGTCGTTTGAGTACTACAAGCGGTCATGCGATTTGCCGGAGTCAATGGAAGGACTTAACGCCGAACAGAAATACGAAATGGCACTTGTCAATTTGATGGCGTTCTTAATGAACATCTACAGGGTGCTGCAACGCTTTGACAAATCTCCCTTCATTCTTGACTTGGATGACAAACTCAAATATGTAATGGAGATGAGAACCACTAACCACTTAATCAAATACCAAGGTATCATCGCCAACTATACCAAGGAGGTTTTCAAATTCTTTTAACACTGTCTTACAATGATTAATAGAGTCCTTTACCAAGCACCTCAGTCACAATTTATTATTGATGTTGAGAGTAACTATGTTTCACTTAAAATGAGACATACAGCAGAATTGGCTGGAATTCATTCTGCTGAGAACGAAATAGCCTCGTGGGAGAACAACGCACCTCATATTGCGCGTTTGCTGACTAAATGTGGAGCAAAAGATAGTTATGTCACATTTGAATTTCTTGTTCCTTTCTCTCGCAAACGTATTGACTGTATGATATACGGAACAGGTGAAGATAATTCTGAGAATGTCATACATATTGAGCTTAAACAATGGAGCAACAAATCCGTGGGCATTGCTGACAGCGATGGCAACTTTACGGCAGATGATGTTGCTAATCGTCAGCCTGATGATGTCATCTTCAATGTTGAAGCTTTCACCGGACGTGCCAATCGTATCGTTGCACATCCTTCGCAACAGGTAAAGGGTTACCAAGGTTACCTTTCTAACTTTATAGAAGTTTTCTCTAACCACGAAGTTTCTCTGACAGGCTTGGCATATTGTTATAATTATAAAAAGAACGATACGACAAACCCTTCGTACTTATATGACGCCAAATATGCAACACTCCTCGCGCAATATCCCACATATGCGAAAGATCAATTTGATGAATTGACAGAAAAACTAACGGGATTACTAAAGAAAGGCGAAGGCCTTTCTATTTTCAACAAGGTTATTCAAAGTCCAATCCGTCCATCAAAGAAATTGCTCAACGAGGTCAAAACAATGGTCGAAAATGGTGACACTTCAACATTCGCACTCATCGATGACCAACTTGTTGCTCGCAACATGATTCTTGACAAAATTCGTCCTTACCTTACAAAAGGCAAATATGAAAAATCCGTCATCATTGTTAATGGTGGACCAGGTACAGGAAAAACAGTTATTGCTCTCCATATCCTTGCAGAATTAGCAAAGCAAACTAATAATGGACAAGGCCTTAATGTTCAGTACGCAACAAAATCTGCCTCTCTCCTCAATGGAGTGAAGAGTAAGGTGCGTCCATCAACACGTATGTTATTCCAAAATGTGACAAGCTATGTCCCTGCTGTGACAGATGAAAACGCCGTTGATGTTCTTCTTATCGATGAAGCACATCGAATTGGAAGAACCTCCAACACACTATACACACCTGCAGCAAGAAGAACAGACCTTTCTCAGATTGACACAATCATTCGTGCTACAAAAATTAGTGTTTTCTTCATCGACGAGAAACAGGCTATTCGTGGTGCTGAAATCGGAAGCACACAAATGATACGTGAAGCTGCTGCAAAATTTGGCGCTAAAGTAGAGGAGTGCACACTTACGTCTCAGTTCCGTTGTAATGGTTCAGATAACTACATGGATTGGTTGGAGCAGGTGCTGTATAATAAGCCTGTGAAATCAAAATTTGATTTGGCGGATTTTAACCTGCAAATACTTGATAGCCCTAAGGAGATGTACGACCGGCTGGTAGAACAGGATAATGTACCTAGCCAAACAGCTCGTATAATGGCAGGGTTCTGTTGGAAATGGTCTGACTATCTTGATGAGAATGGTGATTTGATAAAAGATGTTGAAATAGGTGATTTCAAAATGCCGTGGGAGACTCATAGAAATTTCACAAGGACACCTAAAGGTTATGTGAAATGGTATGAATGGGCATATAAACCTGAAGGCATTAAGCAGGTTGGGTGCATATATACGGCACAAGGTTTTGAATTCGACTATGTAGGTGTTATCATCGGCCCTGATTTGATTTATAATACCGAAACGAACAAAATCGAGACAGTAAAATCCGCTACAAGGGACCCTATGCTGAAAAATGCACGGAATGAAGGTACAATGACATTTGACGATTATGTTCGCAATATATATCGTGTCCTCATGTCTCGTGGCATGAAAGGATGTTTCCTTTACATCTGTGATGAAAATTTGCGTATTTATATGAAACAGCTTCTTGCTAAAATGAAAGGGTAATATTATGACAATGGAGGATTTTCGAGATAGACTTCTCAAATACCTTTTCGCAGAAAAAAAATTAGGGGAAGAGGATACTGAGAAGCTAAAGAATATGAGTAGAGAGGAGAAGGAGGAGAACAACCTTCTCCTAGTTAATGCTACTATAAACAGCCATGAAGACGGTGTCTATGAACTGAATGTACCTGACAACTACTCTAAGTTAAGGGCAGGCGACATGGTAGATATTATTAACGAAAATTCTTCTTCAACGTGCGACGCTACAATTATTGATGTGTTCTTAGATACTATAACGCTTTCTTGTAATAAAGAACTTGATATAAATGCTACCTTTTCTATCGAACAGAAAGCGCCAGAACTCCTGCAAGCTCTTATTTCCTGTCTCGAGGGTATTTATTCTGGTGTACCTGGTGCTGCTTTCTTGCGACTGCTTTCTGGAGAAGAAAAATTTGAGACCGTTGACTTCTTAAAGGTGGCGATTGATGATGTTCCGAATTTCGACAGCATCAAGAATAAACTCAATCATGAACAACTGTCAGCTGTAAGTTCAATGCTTGAATATCCTCCGGTTCATGTTTTGCAAGGACCTCCGGGAACTGGAAAAACAGCTGTGCTTGCTGCAACTGCTATTGCAACAGCTCGCATGAATCGTGAGGTTGTAATTATCGCTAATACACATCATGCGGTTAACAATGCCTTGCAGAAAATACGCTCTTTTGACAAAAAGGCTACACTTATAAAGGTGGGTGCAGTTCTAAAGTCGGAAGAATTAGATGATACAATTTTGAAATTTGAGAAGTTTAACGAATACTATGAGTATAGTTACGAGAATAGGAGAAAGAAACGGACTGGTCATATTATTGGCATGACCATTTGGGGTGCAATCACACATCTAGGACTTCGTCATCATGCGCATTTCCGTCCGTATGTTTCTCTTGTTGACGAAGCATCGCTTATGCCTCTTTCACTTGCTGCTGTTCTTGGAAAGACTGCGCCTTCAGTCTGTCTCTTTGGTGATAGTCGGCAGATGCCTCCGATTTTCCGTCCAGAACTTGAGGACAACGATAACTCCATTTCTATTTTGGATTATTGTTCTCAAAAAGTGGAAGGTGTTCCTGTGAAGGTTCTCCACACTACATATCGCATGAATGAATCTATTACTAATGTTGTTAGTAGGGCATTCTATGAACCTTATGGAACTATTCTCAAAAGTGCAGCTGTGATAGCTGCCAATAGCTTCCATTCTGAATATCTTAAAAACCGTAATCTTTCGGGTTCTCTGGTATTTATGGACACATCTCTTTCCACTCCAGGGTGTAAGGAAGAAAATGAAGGAGAAGCTTCTGCTATTATTGAAATAGTTTCTGCTCTGATGGCTGAAGGGGTCAGCCCTTCTTCTGTGGCAGTAATAACACCTTTCCGTAGACAAGTACGCCTCTTGAGATCCATAGCACATGATGTTATTAAAGACAAAGAATTTCCCCTTATTGACACTGTAGAAAGATTACAAGGACAAGACGTCGACTGTATTATTATTTCATTCGCTTCAAGCGATGAGAAATATATCGAAGAAGTACATGGATTCTTGTTTAATCATAACAGATTAAATGTTATGATTTCAAGGGCTAAGACAAAAGTTGTCTTATTTTGTTCACAAGAAATTCAAAACCAGTTAAAGGAAATACTTAACATGGAAGGGAGCTGATATTATATCAAAACCTTTGTCCACGATTTTTGTTGTTGGCGGGCATGGTTTTTGTCTCTCAAACAATTTTCTTGAAGGATTCGATTTTTGTGGAATATTTAAGAGGAGAGTGTAAGAATTTTTCCTACACTCTCCAAATTTCCAAAACTATTCTTTTTTCTTGTCATCACTTGCAATAGTTTTGTCTCTGTATTCCTTTGCTTTATTAGGATCTTTATCACATCCCATACCATTCTCGTAAAAATATGCAATGCTCTCACATGCATCAACAAGTCCTAGGTCAGCTGCTTTTTTTATATATACAAAAGCCTGTTCAATACTCTTGTCCACCATGTCTCCATTGAAATAGGCATTTCCAAGATTGTAGTATCCCCAGGGTTCATTCAATTCAACAGCCTTCAACAAATATCTCTTAGCCATTTCCCTGTCAATCTTTACTCCATACTTGCCATAGTAGTAAACAGAATATAATAAGTTCGCTGAAAATCCCGAGCCGTTATTTGCTGCTTTCTTATATAATTCAACGGCCTTTCTCACATCTTTCTCACAACCAATTCCTTCTAAATAAGCATAAGCCAAATTGGTCAAACCATTCGGATCTTTCAATTGTGCTGATTTTTCCCAATTCTCAAATGCCTTTTTATCATCCTTAGGTAAATGTTCGCCGGAATTGTAGAAATTCCCTAGAATAAATAATGCTTGACTAGAACCATTTCTAGCCGCACGTTTTAATAATTCCACTCCTCTTTGAGGATTATTGTATTCTTTGTAAGTGGAATCTTCAGACAAGCATATATTAGACATGTCAATCATACAACTTGTACCATTAGCTTCTATGCCACGCTTTATCCATTCCAATTGTTTCTTAATATCTTTTTTCACATCTCCATAACCTTTGGCATAAATTCCCTGTATTAAATGTGCTGAGATTCTTATTCCATTATTAAATGATTTAGTCAGATACTCTATAGCTTTTTCTACGTTTATTTCAATATCATCCGTACCATTTAAGTAAACATAACCCATTGCATAATTATAGAAAGAATTATCCTTGTCATTTATTTTATTGAGAATTCTTATAGCTTTTTCTTTATTTTCTTCATATGGAGGATCTCCTATAAGAAATAAATATGCATATTTTGACATTACATAAGAATTGGAAGAGTTTTTAACCAATTCTTCAAGCATCTCTTTTCCTTTCAAAGAATCTTTCCCAATCTCGTCATACCATCCAAACATGTATGCAAAAGCCAAATCACATTTTGCCTCCTCACACCCTTCATCTGCGGCCTGTTTTAATAATTCCAATTCCTTTGAACGATCAAAATCCACACCATCACCATTACTATATGCATTTGCAAGACACCATTTTGCATAGGCATCGCCTTCGTCAGCTAGTTGCTGGTAAAGTTCGGCGGCTTCTTCAAATTTGTTCTCTAATCTTAAGTTATCTGCCTTCTCAATGTCAGATTGACAAGCAGAGAACATGATTATACAATTAGCTAATAATAGAAATATTCCCTTTTTCATCTTTTATTTAGAAATTTGTTAATTTTTTTATTTGTGGAGTAGAAACAAAATATCATTCTTATCTAGTCTTCCTCAAACTCAATATCCAGTCCGAGTTGAGAGGCAGATTCTGTGATGCTCTTCACTAGGGCCGCGTTTTCTGTAAGAGGGCTCGTCACTGTTGATTCTGCAGTGAACTTCATCTTGATTTTAAGATGGTTGTTCTTGAGCGTGTTGATAAAACTGGAGAAAAGCTGGCTGTAGTTCTCAAGAGGCACGTTTCCTTCGATGGTCACTTTCTTGTATTCCTTAGGAGCGGGATTTGGACCTGGTGTAGGTGGCTGTGGAGGATTTGGACCAGGGTTGGGGTTGGGATTCGGTCCTGGATTGGGGCTGGGGGTGGGATTGGGATTAGGATTAGGACCAGGCATCATTACCGATGGGTCAAGGAGCCAATAGTCGTCTTCCGTAGGATTGAGGAATGGCACTTGTTCCTCATGGTAAATGCGTGAGAAATGTTCAGGTGTGCCGGTTCCCACATTCCACATACCATCAGAACAATAGCGGTTGACGGTATCTGTGACGGTTTGAACATTTAGCAACATGGGCTTATCATCGAAGCGCAGGAATGCTTCATAAAGATCTTTAACCTTGACAGGATTCTCAATGGTGGGCATAAGTCCGTTACGGTTGATGATGTTCAACCCGATTCGACGCAGCACCCATCCTTCCTCATGGAGTTCGTTCATGATACTGTCCGTGAGTTGGGACGCAAAATCATTAGAGAATGTGTTGATTTGTTTCTGTTTTAAATCATCACGTTCGCATTTGATAACCGTGTTATAGGCGTGTATCAGTTGTTCCCTGGCACTTTGTTCGCTCTGTCGTTTACGTTCAGCAACATCCTTCCGTTGCTCTGCATCCAACTGCCCACCATACTCGTTGATGATTTTCTCACAGGCAAGATATTCCTTCAAACGTGTAGCCAATGAGGCACGACCGGCTTCTGAACATAGAATGAACATCATGGTGTTGCGATAAACACGCTGTACAGTTCCTCTCTGTTGAGCTATGTCCTTAATGGCTTTCTTTGTAATGCTGCCGATTCCACCGCCAGCCGATACCGTATGACGTGGATGCATCAACACGAAAGTCAGTTGTTTCAGTTCTGGCACATCTCCCGAAGGGTTGATTAGTGTCTTGACCCTGTTGACTGGTTGAAGACCATTCTTGGCCATCCGAAGAATTTCTGCATCCACCTCTTCCTCTTTGATGTCGCCCTTGGCCTGATTGATGAGAATGTTGATGTTAGGCTTAGACTGGAACCAGTAACTTTGCTCGCCGCCAATGCTACTGCGATACATATAGTGAGCCACATTTTCCAACTGTGCAAGTGTCGTGTCAATGACCAGATGCTTGAAGGCATCAGGTCGCAGCATACACAGTTTCAGATTTTTCACGGTCAATCCCTTGTTGGAAGATGCTCCAATCGATGACATCAACAATGTTGTCATCACAGATGTAGCAAGGTGATATTTGCCAATATCATCATCTGCATATTGCTCATCCATTTTATAGGCATTACTTGAAGTTCCTATTACGTCGGCGTGCATTACGGAATCCCATTGTGCGCCCATTAATCCCGTTATCTGACTTTGAAGTGTGGGCAGGTTTTCCAATTGTACATCGCTCGTGTGAATAAGAGCCTGGGGTCCCGTCAACGACGAACGGCGTGTCCATAAATCTTTGACAATGGAGGCCAAAAGACGTAAAACACCACGAGTGCGCTGGAAACGTGAGTCGCTGCCCCAGCGTAGACGGAAAAAGTCAATCAATTCAGGATGGAATGGATATGCTTTCTTTATTTTCTCAGCATATGCCACCTTGTCGGCTTCTTGAGGCAGGACATCGCGGCGATTGTGATAAGTCTCCTTGTATTTTCGGGCTACAAGTATTGGAGTTTCCTCATCCTCCAATTTATCAAACAGACGCCGGCGTACCACCTCGTAGATTTCTTCATCATCCACAGGTTTAACACTGGCACCCACACGGACCACACGATTTTCGAGAGCGGTCAGGATTTCCTGACCAATCTCGCTATTGGCAACTTCCGTTGCACTGGCAGGAAGTGTACAAATAAGAACGGTACCAGGTGTGGCTGCAACAGCCTCTGTCAATGTCTGTATAAAACTGTTGGTTTGTGTGAACAGCGTACCACCACCTACTATTTTGCCACTGGCTTTCGAACAATAATCTGCCAACTCATCTATAAGAATCAAGGCTGGCTTTGCCTTTTCAAGGATGGGCTTGATGTCCTTTGCGGTGGGAGCTATTCGTTGCTCGTCAGAATGGCGGACTCGCTCATAACCTTCTCGTCCGCCCAACTGCCAGGCTAACTCTCCCCATAATGTGTGTGTGATAATGCCTTCATCCACTTCATGGCCATCAACAATGCTGACAGTGTTTTGCGTGAAAACGGCCACATGTGCCTCATCCCATTGAGGCATGTCTTCCTCATCGAGGATGTCGTGTGCTACCTGAAGATCACGGAATATGCGGGCATCTTTAACCAAATGGTAAAGTGATATCAGAGAGTGGGTCTTACCACCACCGAAACCCGTCTGCAAGGAGATGACGCGGTTCTGACTCTCTTTCTCATTCAGTGCTTGTACGACCCGTTTGATAAGGTCTTTCATTCCGTCTGTGACATAGGTGCGGTCGAAAAAAGCAACGATGTCCTGATAGATGACAGGAGCTGTACCCATAGCCACATCCTCGATGTTGGCTGCAAAAACACTCTCGTCCAAATTACCACTGCGAATGTCATATTGAGGACGAATGCAGTTAAACCATGATGGGAGCGTTCCTGGGATAGGACCGGCTTGTGTATTATCTGCAAAAAGGTCTAGTTGAAAAGTTTGCTGTTTAGGGGAAACTTGAACGTTTTTTTTCTTGCCCTCTCCTTTGATGCGTTTGATTTCATCCTCAAGGTCAGTCATCTCCAATAGTTTCGCAACTTGTATCATATTGCTGAAAGCACGGTCTTCCTCGTCCTGGTCGATACTTCCCTCTTCGAAATGTGCCCATTTGTTGCGAGTGTCCTTCAGCTCGCCAAAATAGGTGCGCAGACGGTTATAATCCCTATTGTTGTCTGCGAGTTCACGGAGCATCGGTCCCCTATAGTTGATAATGAAAGTTTCAAGATTGTTGTAGTCAATCAGCCCAAGCAGTGATGAACCATTGTTGATCAGTTGCATCCGTTGGTGTTGAAAGGCTACCTTGCGTCCCTCGTGGGTGATACGACTTTCAAAATCCTGATCCCAAGTAGTATATTCGTCACATTCACGCATAATCACGCTGACGGCATATTGGCGCATGGCTTCCAAGAAGATGCTCAAGCCCCTTTGAATATTTTCTTTGTTCATAGTATGTAGTTATTTATTATTTTCTGTTAATCCTCAAATTCGATGGTCGTCTGCTTCGGAATATATGTCTCTTTGCATTTCTGACGCAACATCTCAGCATTGATGAGTAAGCCCTGCACATCATCCAGGTCTTTGCTATCTGGTAAATGCTCCTTGAGGAAGGCCATCACTCGCCAATGAGGAGCATCGTTCTGGGGACATAGTTCACGAACCAATTTCATTAGCCATGCTTGGTCATCATAACGGTATGCCAACATTAAACGATGCACTTGGGAGATGAGATAATCCTCAGGTGACTTGCCCAGTGTCGTGCTGTCGCCAATATGCTCTACTGCCGAAGCAAGGTGCTGCTTGTTTCCATTAGCGATGAGCAAACGGTCTTGCTGCAGCTGACGTATTTCAACATTTACGCCTACTCGTGTATATTTGTTCACATCGTCGAAAGACGTGTCTCCCATACCATTCATTTGCAGCCAGCCACAGTAGAATTTAGTCTGTGGTTCACCAGGGACTCCTTCGAGCAAAGCTTGTGCGGCACTCTCACGAGCAAAATTCAAAAGTTGCCCAACTGTTACTGGGTCGCCTTCTGCTGTTTCTACCATCTTGTAGTGGCCAAAAACACTAACAGCTTGACCGAAACAGGCAGTTAATAGGTCTGCTCCGCGGAAGCCTAACTCGTAGAGCTTGTCAACCTCGGCTTTCACTATCTGTTTAATCTCGTGTTTAACATCATTGAAGTCGGCATAGCCCCTACGCTCTGAAGGGCGACAGGACACTGTTACAGAACTTTCAAGAAAAGCTTTATCTGCTTTTAGAGCACCCGACACTTCTGTATCCATTGGCCATGAACCCGTTATATTCATTCTTGAATCGAGTATCGAATTACACAAAGTTGTCCAAGCCTGAGTGCTTTGGTGGGCAAACATTATACTAACAATATCCGTTGTTTGCATTTCAATTACATCGAATATTTGTTTAAGTTTAGTTTCAAAATGTTTTTTAGCTTCTTGGTCACTATTGTTATGATGATGTTTTAATGCTGTACATTCTTCGTGTTTAGGTGTTTGTGGTGTTGAGAAAATCAGAGGATAAAAATCTGAGAGATTTCGTTTTAACCATACATAGAAAAAATCAGAGATATCTGCATATGCAATGGCATCATAATATGGTGGATCTGTAATAACTGCAGTTAATGATTTTTTGTTAAATAACAATTTATCACCACTAGCGGCATTCTTTACTGTCGAAACAAAAGGTATATTACTTTCTTCTTTTATATATGAAATAATAGAATCCAATTGACCATATGCTGAACTTGATATAGTACTGAAAGGATCTAATTCAGGATATTCAAAGTTCATTTGAATAGCCTGTCTACCAAATAAATTTTCAACAGTATCTTGAAGGATATGCCATTTGCCAAATGAAGACATACGCACTGCTATTTTATCAATCAGAATTGCAAGATATGTCTTTAGAACATCAGAATACTCTTGATTAGTATTAGAAAAAGATAACTCTTTTAATGATTCTGAGAAGGTATACAAAACTTTTAATTGTCTCTTATTGAATAATTCTCCCCACTTGGAATAGCCCCAGCTCAAAATATCACCACCAGCAGAATTAGGTTGTAATTTTTCGTTGGGAATTGGTTGTTCGGGAATGTTATTAAAAAGTTCGTTACATTCTAATTGAGGCTCAACAAACTCTTTGCCATTTGCAGAATCGTAAACAAGTGCTATAATCTTTTCTTTAATAGACTCGTTTGCAAATTGTTCTTTAACCTTGGTAATATCTGTAATACCACCACAATAAGGACAGCTAACGACACCTCTATTAACAGTTGCTTTTTCATTTGTATCTCCCGATACTATTTCTACATTCTCATTTTGAAGATTGATGTGAAAATGTTTTATTCTTTCAGATTTCTTGTTATTCCTAGGTTTTGAAAAATACAATTGTTTAAATAATGGTACATATTTGTTGCAGGATGAATTCGCACATTTTACATACTTTATCCAATGGTATACAGAGGGACGCTTTCCATCTTTGATATAGTATAAATGATTTGTTTTGTTTTTTGTTTGTTTTATTAATATTATGGAGTAATATTCCACATCAAAAGCTAGACGATTTGGAATATGCACATAGCCATTTTCAACAATAATTCCATTGCCTTTTTTTTGAGTAATTTTGATACCTTCTTCCCCATATATTCTTTTGAAATCCTCTAAACAATAAACAATTGGCTTTCCATATTTCTGTGGAAAGTCGGCAGAACCTCGTTCGATGATGTGAGCCACAGGATTGATATCATTGCCATAACTCCGACATCCAAGACGTGCAGCTTCCAATGGTATGGCTCCTCCACCAGCAAATGGGTCGAAGACGGACGGCATCTCATTTTGAAATGCCTCGATAGCTTCTTTCAACTCTGCTTCACGCTGTTTGACCTCTTCTGTCTCGATATGACGGTTGGGCAGGTCATACAGTCTTTTTTCCGCCGTTGGAATGGCATCATAAAGTCGGTTGAATTCCTCATGTAGTTGCTCCCATGTGGCATCTGGCCTTCGGTCGCTTTGATATGCCACGAAAATTAATTCCCTTGCCATACGGAGAATCTTGGGGTTGTTCTTATTCTCCCACTTAATGAGTGAACCATCCGACAACTGCTCCTTGGGTGATGTACTCTTGCCTGCAATCATATTTGCTTGGCATTTGTCGGAGAACTTGCCGATAAACATCATCAAACGGTGGCGGAGGTTGTCCTCCATTTCATCGACGATGGCTGTATAAGGGATGTCTTTGTATGGCTTGTATTCTATGGCACTGTTTCCGTCAGCAAGCAATGCTTGTACAGCCCATTTGAATGCCTCTGGACAGTTCTCGTCTAGAGGGTCAGGTACAAGACTTGCAAACACAACAGCACGACAAACAGGCAACGGACGACGTGCCCACCATAAATGAAGGGTGGAGATATGTCCGTGACGAATGGACTTGTCACGTATGCTCTCTGCTGAAATTTCCTTGATGGGAAGGGCAACTTCTATGAGTTTCTTGGCTTTCATATGATGAGGTTTGAGATTTTTGTTTTGAGGTTTGAGATTTTGAGTTATTGTACTTTTCCGCTCCATTCCTCTAAGGGAAGGTAGTATTGGACTCCTTTCGATTTCTTCTCAAACGACAGATTCTTGGCTGGGTCGTTGATGATGTTCAATTGAGGTTGAGATTTGCAGTTGGTGACGATGTATAACCAGGCGCGGTTGCCAAGTTGGGCAAGGCGGTTCATCTCGTTTTCGGAAAGCATAACTCCGTCTGTGCCAGAGCGTCCTTTTACTTCAATGTAGCGTTTCATTCCATCAGGCGCAATGCTCTTGATGTCGTAGCCTACATTGTCTGCTGACACATCTATCGGTGTACGTCCCTGAACTTTCTCGAAATCTGTAGCGACCTGCATAGCAATGGCTTCTACTTCATCATCACGGCTCATTCCGAAACTCTTTCGGTATTCCATTTGGTTGAGTGGAACGACATATGCACAACCCATTACCTCGGGCGATACGGGGAAAAGTTGTCCTTCTTCCTCCATTTGCTGCATACGTTCTTTTCGGCGGTTCTTCAGTTCAACCAATCGTTTTTCTTTGGCAATCAACTTCTGCTGCAATTTCTCATCATCCGAGAACAACGTCTTGCTTTGCAGTTCGTTGATTTCTCCCTGTATGTCGAAGATAATCTGCCCAAATGCTTCTTTTAGGTATGTTTTCCTTCGTTCAAGGTCAGCAATCATCTTGGTTTGTGTATCTTCAAACATAGGTTCTGTAATATGCTCATATGCCCAAGAGACCACATCCTCTTCATTGACTACTTCAGGTGGAGTTACCTGTTTGGCAAATTCCGAAGGAGGGAGCAAGTCAAGGAGTTTTGCAGGTGATGTCTGCCGTAAATCAGCCAAACTTTCTTGACAAACTAATGTCAACTGCTCATTGGATACATTCTCGTTCCCTTCCTGATTTTGACGGCTGTTGTGAATCTGACTCTTTACAAAATATGCAAAATAGGGTTGCTTGTCTTCTGGTGAGACGAGTATCGTACCTTTCAGCATCTCATCATGGAAATTATTGCTAACCGTGTCAACAAGACTGTCGAACAATGCGTTTCCTGGATTGATGTAATGAGCATGTCCGTATCTGGCGGTGGACTGCTGGTAGTCAAGGAATTTCTGCTTGTCGAAGAAAAAATAAAGTTGGGTCAGATTCTCTGCATAGATGTTGTAATCTTCCTTCAGACGGCGGACCAAAACTTCAGGAATATAGGTAATTTGGTATATTCCATCATCCAACTCATTGTATTTGCCACCCAAATACTTGAAAGCACGCTCAAAGAAAAGACGAATATATATGGGTTGAAGACGTCGCTCATCGCTGTCCTCTTTCAACTCACGAGCCTCCTTGTAGTCTACGGTGGAGTGAGCCATGATTCGACTCTGCTCGTCGATGTTCTTGCGGAAGAGTTCCGAAAGTTCCTTCTCTGGCTTCTGAATAAAGGCATCGAGGTCACTCTCCCTGCCATCAAAGACAGATGCTATAATCTGGTCAAGGGATACTCCTTTGAGCACATCCTGGATCACGTCATAGACACGGTCATCACCCAACTGTTCACGGATGATGTCGAGTTTGGTGAGGAGCTTTTTGAGCACTTGTCCCTCACGGGTATTGTCGGCCACCATATTGAAGACCAACACATCTGATTTCTGGCCGTAGCGATGGATACGTCCCATTCGTTGCTCAAGACGGTTGGGATTCCATGGGATGTCCCAATTGATGAGAAGGCTACAGAACTGCAAGTTTATACCCTCGCCGGCTGCATCCGTACAGATGAGAATCTGTACATCCGGAGTCATGAACAGAGATTGTGAGTAGCGTCGCTCATCGACGGACATTCCGCCATGGATGGTAGCCACTGTATAACCATTGTTGCTCAAACGTTCTTGCAAGTAGAGCAGCGTGTCCTTATGCTCGGTGAAGATGACAAGTTTCTTGCCATTGATGACTCCCTGCGAGGTGAGCAGGTGTTTGAGTTCCTTGTATTTCTGCTCCTCTTGTTGCTGGACATATAGGGAATGAGCCATCTCATAGAGTTCTTTCACTTCCGCAGCTTCGGCTTTGATTTCAGAAGGACTCTTGGAGGTGGTGAACAATTTCAATTTCTTGGGGTCAGACAGAATGTTGTCCAAAGCGTCACGCTCATCATCGTCCATGTCATCGAAATCATCGATGTTCGTTGTTTCGAAATCATCCAGTTTCACACGTTGACGCCATAATGATGGGTTGCGGTCAAGTTCGTCTGCAAGTCCCTGAAGGGCTTTCCAGCGTTTGAACAAGGTGTTGCGAATGGCGAAAATACTGCTCACCAACCTACGCTGCATCACCTGGAGAGCCAAGGATACATGAATGTTCTTTGATTCGGTGGCTTCTTCTTTCCGCTTGGTCAAATATTGTGTTACGGCATCATAAAGTCGTTTCTCATCTGGAGTGAGATTATAGGATGTCGTTTTTGTGTGCCGTTGTTTATATAGCGGATGTCCTTCCCAATCTCGCATGTCTTCCTTGAGCCTGCGGATGAAGAACTTGTTGGCACCCGTTTCTCCCAATTGCCGGACTCTGTCGGTTACCAAATCGGCAGTTGCGAAGATATCCTCATCCAACAACTGGAGCAGTCGCTTGAAAGTGTCTCTCCTGCCCCGATGTGGGGTGGCTGTAAGCAAAAGAATGTGTTCGCATTGTCCTGCCAGACGGTATGCTGCCTCATAGCGTTTGGATTTATATATCTTCTCTCCATATTCGTATGCCGACAACTTATGTGCTTCGTCAAAAATCACCATATCCCATGATGACTTGGATAGCACGTTCAGCACATCTTCACGACAGATGAAGTCGATGGAGGCCACAATGCGGTCAGCCGTCTGAAACACTGTCGGTTCAGAAGAGAAGACACTACGGTTGACCAACTTGAAGGGAATATTGAATTTCACGCCCATCTCATCTTCCTGCCATTGCTTAGTCAATCCTCCCGGGGTGATAATCAGGATACGCTCAATCAGATGCCGCATCAGCATCTCCTTGAGTAAAAGTCCGGTCATGATGGTCTTTCCTGCACCAGTATCATCGGCAAGAAGAAAACGGATTTTAGGCTGTGGAAGAAGATATTTATAGACCGCGTCCACCTGATGGGGCAACGGGTCCACTACACTACAGTTGATGGCAAACAAAGGATCAAACTGATAGGCAGACCTGATGCGTTCTGCTTCTGCATACAGAACAAACTTCTCTGGGTCGCCTGTGAAATTGAACTCACCTTCATTGGTGAGCACCTCCAAGGCAGACATTTGATCTTCGGTCAATATCCTTGAACCCCTTTTGTTGCTGTTCACACCCGTATAATCAAGGGAGTAATTCTTCCCCAATTTCCTTATTCTGGTAATAGTAACCGCTTCAAGGGATGACAAATTCTTGACGATGTTTCCTACTTCTATCATACAAAGTCGATTATTAAGATGGAAGATTTTACAATGACGGGACGCGGACAAGTTCGTCTATTCCCACTTCAAGCCATTGAGCTACTTTTACCAAATTTTCCAATGATGGCTGTGATTTGTTGGTGCACCAGCTTGAGATTGTTGCAGGGTCTTTCCCCATCTGTTCAGCCAGCCACTTATTTGTGCGTTTTTTCTCTGCCAATACGACTTTGATTCTATTTAAATCCTTGTTTCCCATGTATTGTGTATTTCGTGTAGTTTGACGACTTAGTTCAGAAACAATACTTATTATATTTTATATTATAATATGCAAAGATAGCACAAAAATTGAACATTGCCCCTCTTGAAAGGAAAAATGTCATGTAAAACACAAAATAATATATGAATTCATCAATTTCAGAGTGTTTATTTGCATTTGCAATTTCTTTGTATTGTTGCTATATTCTATTGTTTTTAAGTACTTCTCGTTTTATAATATGCCGAAAATCATTCCACCATATAGATTTTCGCTTCAATTTTGACCCAGTAATCATTGACAAGGCTGACTTTATCAACCCTACAGAAGAAAGCTTTCCCGGCATCCATCAATCTTGATATGACCAGGTTCAATTCACGGGGTACCCATCCGATGCGCGTTTTTTCGTAATAGATACCGATAGCCTGTTTGTCATAACGGTTCTTGGGATGGCGTTGCATCCGGAGAATCATATCCTTTTCCAACAAGGGATATACCTTGTCTATCTTGTTGCAGTGCGTGGTGCCAGCTACTACGATATCAAGTAGGAATATCTCGCGGCTAAAGGGCAGTAAACTGTTGGGCAACTGTGTTCCTATCATCTCCAACAGCTCAGGGCTTATCTTTACAATCTGATTTTTCATCTTTTACCCTCCTTTGACAGTAAGTCCACAAGCTGCTGTAGCCAGTCGCGCTCTTTCTCCAACTTCTCAATTCTTACTCGAATCTCTTCCCGTTGGGATGAAATCCACTCCATATCGTAAAGTTTCTGCCGGTAGGTGAATGGGAAGGAGTTTTCCAATTGCTCAATCTCCTTCTTGATGACCTCTATCTGCTCTTTCAGTTTGGCTATACGCTCCTCCCATTCCTCAATGGTTTCGTTATCAACGGAAGATGATGGCATACCAGCATCCAGTTCTTGCTCCAATGCACGCAAACGTTCCAAGTCCCGTTCTTCGTATGCTTGCTGAACCTTTAGGAACAGTTCTCTCTCCCATTCCGTTTGGTCGGGATGCAAGTCAGGGTGTAGTCGATGAACCAACTTCCGATATAATCGCTTCAAGTCCATATAGTCCTTCAGCTTCTGTTCACTATTATCTTCTTCGTGGCTCTCAATAAACGCCCTAGCATTCTTGATTCGCTCCTCTTCCTGTCGCAGGTTTTCGTTGTATGTGTATGCTGCTTGCTCCACCTGTTCTTCCACAGCTTCCATGTCCGGCTCCTCGCCTCTATTCACGTATGCTTGCATACAGGCATGTTGCAATTTCAGCAAGGCGATTTCACATTTCAGACACAGCTCTTCATAAAGAAGCTCTCCGACGGCATCCATGTACATCGCCTCCAATCGTGGTTTTTCGTCGAGAAGCATTTCTTCGCGCCGTATCACGAGATCCGCGTACACTTTCTGCAACTGTTCGTATTCTTCTTTCAGCTGCTTCTTTCTTGGGCTGATGTCTATGTCTCGTTTCATGATTCTTTGGTTATGGTCAAATCTCACTTATTTACAGAAATACTCCGGCATCACCTTTTCAGTGAGCCAAACACCATTGTTGGAGAGGAAGAACTTACAACCGTCGGCCAACATCTTCTGACAGTCAATCTTGATGACGAATGGCTTGCCGTGCCTGGATCCGACGTTGATGGCTGTCTCTTCATCTGGGGAAAGATGAACATAGAGTCTGGTGCCAGGTAATATGCCTTTTTTGTAGATGGATTCAAGATACTTCGTGGCGGTACCATGATAGAGGATGTCCGGCGGCGTGGCTTCTTTCAGTTCCACATCGACGGGGATTGAATGCCCTTGCCTGGCCCGAATCTTCCTCCCATCAGGACTATACTCATAGCGTTGCTTGTTGTTGGTAGCCACAATCTCATCAAGGAGGGAACGGTCATAGCCCAACTTGGCAAGCTCGCTGACTTGTCGCCAGCCGTGCTTGTCAATCCTGCCGTCCTCAAACGCTTCCTTGTCGTGCCGGAGGAGGAAGGCCAAATGCTTACCCTTTCTTGTGATGTCGTTTGCCATTAGAACAGCAAAGTTACGGAAAAACAAAGGTAAAACAAAATGAATTACCCATTTTCTATTCGGTCAATTGACAGTTAGAATATTGGCAGTATTAGATAAATGAAAGAAAAAATGTATTTTTACATAAATATTTGAATAACTTGTTGGATGATTCATGTAATATATATATATTTGCAGTCGCATTGTTGACCATCCCACTGGGATGCCTGATGAGAAGTACATCGTCAGCGAATACTTGTTCTGGGGCCCCCTCCAAGTAATAATCGGCCTTCCAAAAATGGAGAGTTTTTTGATTTGTGGTTTTTTGCCGCGAGACAGAACGAGTAGATTCTCTTTTTTTCATCTTAACAACAATGAGGTAATATGGTAATAATCTTTGGAAACCAAAAGGGAGGAGTCGGAAAGACTACCCTCTGCACCCTGTTTGCCAATCACTTGGCAAATATGGGCAAGAAAACATTGGTGGTGGACTGCGACAATCAGCAGACCATCTCGGAGAAGCGGAAACTGGACTTGAAAAAAAGTCCTAATGTAAAAATCCCCTACAACGTACAGACATTCAACATCGCCGATGTGGAGAATGCCAACAAACTGATGGCAACACTGCGGGCGATTGACGGCGTGGTATTGATTGACTCGCCTGGCAACCTTGCCCAGCAGGGATTGATTCCCCTTTTCGTCAATGCTGACTATGTGGTGTGCCCGTTTCAGTTTGAACCGACGTCGGTCAACTCTACTGTCATGTTCATTCTCTTCATTAGTAAGTTGAAAGAAAAGTTCCCCAAAATGAAGACCCAACTGATTTTCGTGGTCAACAGACATGACAAACGGTATGGCAAACAATCGGAATTGAAATTGTGGGCAAAAACAGAGAAGGATCTTGAACGATACGGCTATGTGGCACCGAGGGTGGATATCAAGGTGGATATGCAGCGATACAACACCATCGAGGTGTTGGATAATCAGAAGAAGATAGTCGGCCCGACGTTCGACTTCATCTGCAATAAATTATTCGGGGAGGACAAGCAATGAGGAAAAACGAGCAGATAACATCGGAGAATGACCTGCTGCAACTGCCGGACATCGACGGTCTGGTGAGAGACATTAAACAACAGGAGACTATCAAAAACACTGAAGAGGAATCCAAAAACACGGATTTCTGGTCGATGTTCATGCAATGTAGTGAACAGTATGAATACCACAAGAAAATCGCAGACAGAAGGGCGGTGCTCGTTGACGTGGAGATTATCGACACACTGAAAAACTGCGACATCAACAAAATGCCGGTCTGCACCATTGTCAATGCGGTGATGCGTGCGTTCATCGCACAGCATCAGGACATACTGCGTCAGCATACGCCAAAGAGAAACTCTCTCATATAACTTTCGGCATCGCCGACGAATGCCTTACCTTCGGCGGTGCTTATAACTGGAATCTGGAAAGTTGGTGCAAGCCGAGAGCAGAAAAAGTTCACTTGATTATGCCGAGGTGAAGCCCAAGTTCTCCGCGAAAGCGGAAAAATATTTTACAACAATCGAAACAAAGGTGCCTTATGAAAATCAAAAACAAAAACCTGATGAAGGCGGGATTCGCCTTCTTCTGCTGCACTAGTTTGTGTGCATTCTTCAACTTCATCACGCTGTCTTTTCTGAAATCAGACAGTCACTCCAACATGCTGCATTGTATGTGGCATTTCCTGGTCTATGTATTGCAAGTGTCGGCTGCCATCGCCACAGTATATTATGGTGAACGGCTGGTCAGTCAAAGAAAGATGACATGTGGCTGGTACCCGATGGATATACTGCCTGACATGCTGACCAACAAGAATATCTCAGAGGTTATCTTCGTCACCACAGACGGATGTCTATTCAATGGCATCTACCGCAGGGATGACAAGAAGTTCCATGGCTTCGATGGATTGGACTTCCCCATTAGTCAAGTTGCGGCATGGTCCGACGAGAAAATAGCCGTACATCTCAAAGGAGAGGCTAAGCCCGAATAAGCCATTATGGAGAACCATCTGAGAGAGTTGCTGGGAGTGACCAACACGCTCTGCGGCGAGGTCTTCGAACTATGCCGCAAGGAGGTGACCGAAGAAAACATACGGCTTGCGTCACTCGCTGCCGACCATATCAGGGATGTTCTCCGGCTTTTTGAGCGTCAACAATGACAAACAGCAAAAACTGTGAGATTATGGCACGACCTCCGTATATTTGGACAGATGAGGTGTTGGAGGATTTTATGATATACTATCCTATCACTTCCAATAAGATATTGGCCAATAGGTACAATGTCAGTGTGATGACCATACGCCGCAAGGCTAAAGAGATGCGACTGAGCAAGACTAGACTGTCCCGCTTCAGATTTGAAATCTGGGATTTGGTAAAGGAGAAATATGGAGTCGCCTCGGTTAAGGAAATAGCGAAAGAGACTGGTGTAAGTGAACGCACCATCTACCGCGTCATCCGACGGCTGAGAATGGAGATGGATGAAAGTCAGAAGAGTGAGATATACAGCAATGCTGCGAAAAGAATGGTCAAACTTGAGCATTCAAGGCAAGTGTTCGGCCTCGAGCCCAGGGTTTTCCGTCCTTTGGGTAAGAACAAGTCAAGACGTGAAATTGCGAAGCAGCTCACCAGGCATGGCTATATCGTCATCAAAGGCAGCATGTATGTCTACTACTGTGCATCCATGCCAAGGTATGAGGACATTGAGGCAGATGCAAGGAGCGTAGGTTTCAAACTTGTGCTGTGGGAAAAGGAATGAATTTATTCATTTATACATTAATATAGTAATCAAAAAATGGAACTACAAGGAAAAATCATCGCTGTCTTGCCGATGAGATCGGGAAAGACGGCAAAAGGAGAATGGAAGAGCCAACAGTATGTGCTGGAAACGGAAGAGAAGTACCCGAAGCGTCTGCTCTTCGACATCTTCGGTGAAAACAAAATCAATGAGTTCGCCATCCAGGAGGGTGATGTAGTAACAGTCAGCTTCGACCCACATGCCGAGGAACGAAACGGCCGATGGTTCGGCAATAACCGTGCGTGGGATGTGAAGAGGGAATGAAAAAGCTATTTAAAAAGAGGGGCTGCCAATACTCAAAACAGTCCCTCTTTTTTTGTTTTCGTAGGAACCATATTGTTTCCCCTATTGTTTGTGCCCAATATTTGTTACTTTGAACCATTTTTACTATTTTTGCAATCGTACCATAAAACGCATTCAACACCATGAAAAAAGTATTCCTTACTCTTATCATCCTAGTCACCACCCTCACCGCTATGGCACAGGCGACGCAGCCTTGTGTGGTGAAACAATATAACCAGAAACAGCAGAAGACACCGTTGGCAGGCGTACAAGTAGAGGTGCGCGACGCTGGATCGGCAGCTTCAGGTGCTGATGGGCGGCTTACATTGTCGTTCCGCACGCTGAAGCCGGGTGACCGTGTGCCTTTCCGTGCTGCCACGAAGGCGGGGTTTGAACTGATGAACAAGACCGCCGTGGAGCAGTGGAACATCTCGCGCGACCAAAAGCCGTTCGAGATTGTGTTGATACAGAGTGCCTACTTCACGCAACTGAAAGGCAAACTGAAACAGTCGTCAATAGACAGTTACCACGAAAAATATGAGAAGGCAAGAGCCATATTGGAAAAACTCCAGAAAGAAGGGAAAATGAAAGAGGAGGAATACCTCCGGCGCCTCAACGAACTCGAAGACCGCTACGACAACCAACTGAAGAACCTCGATGCCTATGTCGACCAGTTCGCCCGTATCGACCTCAGTGAACTCTCCGAACAGGAGCAACATTTCGTGGAACTCGCTCATGCCGGCCGTCTCGACGAGGCTGCTGAGGCCTACAACTCCCTGAATGCCGCAGGCAAGTATATCACCGCCGTGGAGAACGTCCGTAAATTGAATGAAGACATCGCTAAACTCGAAAACGAGAAAGCCAAGCAGCAAGAAGCCGCTCAGACGTTCTTCGCCATGCTGCAAAGGCAGGTCAACACTTTGAAACTCGCTGGTGGTGAGGAGAACTATAAGAAAGCAGGAGAACTGCTGAAACGCGCCGCCTTGGCGGACATAACAAATGTGGAGGTGGTGAACGAATATGCCAAGTTTGCTTACAACCAAGATGATTTCAAGGAAGCGGAACGGTTCTGGCTCATTTGTCTCGATGGTATCGGTAATGATAATATCAATAAAGCAGTCATACTTAACAACTTGGGAGAATCAAGTACAAAAAATGTCAAATATGAAAATGCAAAAGAGTATCTATTTCAGGCATTGGAACTTTGGACGGTCATGTTCCAGTCATTTCCCGAAACCTTTCGTGGCAACATCTCCATGACTCAGAACAACCTTGGCAATTTGTATTATAAACTCCTTGATTTTACTAAAGCAGAGGAATACTACCTCAAGGCGTTGGAGAACAAGAGCCTGTTGTTTACTCAAAATCCAGACACCTACCGTGAAGAATTGGCAAACATCCAGAATAATCTTGGACTGATGTACGCCAGTAATGATGACACGACAAAGGCAGAAGCATTTTTCATAAAGTCATTGGAAAACCTCACCATTCTGTACAACCAGAACCCCGACACCTACCGTGCCCAATTGGCAGGCGTCCAGAACAATTTAGGACTATTTTATTCTCATATCCATTCTTACTCAAAGGCAGAGGAGTCCAGCCTCCAAGCCTTGTCAAAAATCTCCCATTTGTATCAGCACAACCCAGATGCCTACCGTTCCCTATTGGCAAGGACACAACTCAGCATAGGCGTGATGTACAAGGATTCAACTGATTATCCCAAAGCAGAACAATATTGTCTTCAAGCTTTGGCAACCTTCACCACATTGTTCGCCCAAAACCCCGAACAATACAGAAGTAACTTGGCCTTTGCGCAATCCCATCTGGCGGACATCTATAATGAAACCCAAGACTACAAAAAGGCTGAAGAATACTACCTGAAGGCGTTGGAGAACTATGACCAGCTGTTCAATCAAGATCCCGAAACCTACCGTTCTGATTTGGCTGCCATCCAAAGCAAATTGAGCCTCTTTTACAAGAACCTTGATGACGAGGCCAAATCAAAGGATTACATCAAAAAAACCATGGAAAACTACACTCATTTGTATAATCAGCATACTGATCTTTTCCATGAAGAGTCTGATTCCAAATCAGAAGAATCTCAAGCCTTGAATTTGTTTGAGGCAAATTTAAACATCAGTAAGGGTGGCACCCTGGCATTGGGGGGCAATTACGAAGAAGCTGAAGGATGTTTTCTCAAATCATTAGAGATATTGGGGAAAATCAACAACCTGTCAAAGGATAATGAAGAAATATACTATAAAACTTTAGCCTCATCGCAGTATTGCATAGGATTACTATATGAAATACAAAAGAAATACGACGAAGCGGAGGTTTACTACCTTAAGTCGTTGGAGCACCGCACTCAGCTGTTCTCAAATAACCCCGATGCCTATAGGGAGGATTTGGCGAGAAGCCAGAGCGGCTTGGGGAGTCTATACCATGACCTCCACAATTATGCAAAAGCAAAGGAATACTACCTCAAGGCGCTGGAAAATCATGGCGAGCTGTTCAAACAGGATTCCGATGTCTACCGGAAAGACATAGCCAAAACACAAAGGTGTCTGGGGGATTTGCATGATGACACCAAAGACTACGTCAAGGCAGAAGAGTATTATCTACAGGCATTGGAGAATTACAAATTCCTTTTCGAAAAGCAACCGGATGAGTATCGCGCAAAATTGGCATGGATACAATACAGTCTGATGTATATCTATGCAAAAGACAAGGCCAGACTCGACCAATATGAAACCATGCTCGATGCCGCATTGACCAATTATGAGGTGCTTTATCAAAACGACAAAGATTACCAGTCAAAAATAGTGAACCTGCGCAATAGGAAGGGATGGCAGCTACTCAAAAAAGGAAAGACAGATGAGGCCATGTCGCTCTTTGAGAGCACTTATCAGCTCGACCCAAAGAAATCCACTTCTTATCTTGCATCTGGCTGCAATGCCAAAGCTTATGAGCAAGCCAAAACTGGAGACTTCACCAAAGCCCTCGAAACCATCGACCACGCCATCACACTCATGCCCGAAGAAGCCAACTACTACGACTCCAAAGGCGAGATCCTCCTGATGAAGGGCGACGAGCAGGAGGCGGTGAAGATGTGGAAGAAGGTTCTGGAGCTGAATCCTCAGTTTGTGGAGCAGATGGGGGAGTACTCTAATTTATACAAGCAACTGAAGGAAAAAGGCTTAGTGGAATGATTGGGTTGAAATGTCGACTTTTTTCACCAGCTTATTCAATGGAATGGAAGGAATGAAGATACTTTTTTGAAGAGTTTTTCATTGATGTATAATTATCGTCGGTTAATGATTGATAATAGAAACTGCCGAGTTGGGGGTGGTTTTCATTGGACAAGGATGTTCTTTCAATTTTTGGACACAGGGCGAACGCAAGCTCCGCGGAAGATGGCCTCTTCGCACCAGTAGATGCTGCCGTCCGAGCGGAAGATGAGGTTCCAGGCAACATCAATGAAGGAAGGTAACCGCGTGGATGTCCAGTAATGTCCGCAGTCACGGGGACCGTTCGCTGCAGGCATGAATATGCTGTTGCCGTTGAACTTGCTTGTATACTTATGCCCATTGACACCGTTTAGGGTCAACCACTCCTCGGAACAGTTGTCAAATAGTTCATCGATTTGGTCAAGTGTGGACATCTGCCAATTGCCACCCCATTTCAAATGCGCCACGTCATATTTCGTTCCACTGATGTCGCTGCCAATATCGTGGCAGGAGTCTGCGTCGCCGTCGCAGTGGATGTAGGTTTTCCAATCGTATATTCTCTTCTCCCCCGTCTCTCCCCAGGCGAAATAGTCTCCGACTTCCTCAGGTTTAGTTGCACCGACATTACAAGACGCCCATTTTGTGCCGGATGGTAGTCCGAGGTCGATGGCTTGAGGATGATTCCCCATTTGTGTAAGATGGAGCCATTTACAAATGTCTGCAACCAACTTGCCCATCGCACGATTGTCGTTGGCTTGTGTCACTTGCTTTTGGGGAAAATTGAAAATGAACCAGTCTGGCAGGTTGGTGTCCTCAATATCGATGAAAACAATGCGCTTATGTTTTTTATGAGCATAATTTAACTCACGGACAGTAAAGTCATTTTCGGTATCTATAATTTTCTCGTGTGCCTTCGAATACATGAACAAGAACACATCACAATCGTTAATGGCATCTATAATCACTCTTGTGAACTGACTATCACCATCTATGCCCTCCAAATCCAACCAGAACTTGAAGCCTAGCTCGGATTCCAATTTCCGGACAATGGGGAATACCTTGGCCTTGTCAGCCCGCTTATAGGATACAAACACCTTTGACATTTCTTGTCTGTATATTGTATTTATTTGATATATAGATTGGTTCTATCAGATATCTATGAATGATTCTAACGACACACTATGGACATAAACATTTGATTGCAAAAATAGTCTTTTTTGATGAGTCAACAAACATAATTGCTGTTTTTCTCACATTTTTGAACCTTGGTTGAACCTCAGCTGTATCCTATCAGTGTCCAAACAGCCAATAAAAAGGGAAGCATCTTCTTGGAGATGGACGATTCAGGATGAACAAGGCCGCAATGGAAAAGTGGCTCGTGACAACACCCCCTTTTCCCTCATCATGGTAAAAAGCGACTATTTCGCCCAACTGAAAGGGAAACTCACGCAAACCTCTACCGACGGTGTCAAGGCAAAATATAAGCAGCCCATGCGGGAATTGGCACAACAGAAGAAGGCGGGAATGATGCCTTCGATGAATTGGTTATTTTTTAAGCAAAATCCAACTATTTCTCATGTAAGATTGCTTTTTTAATTATTATAATGTATTTTTGTCCTTGTATTAAGAAGAGACTTTTTGCGTATGCCGGATGATTTTAAATACATAAAGGAAATAGACCCGTTCAATGACGATATTCCCTATGAAGTACGGATGAAGTACATCATTGATGCGTATAGAAAAGAACATAAGCGTATCGATGAATTGAATAATTACGCCAAGGGTCTTGAAGAAGAGAACTGCCTTCTTACAAAGAAATTGAAGGAAGCGGAGGCCATGCTTGCTGAGAGGCGAGACAGTGAGGCAACCATAAAAAAGATGCAGATGGAAATCAACCAATTGAAAGGTGCTATTACCAAAAGGTTTCCGAGAAGGGTTGTCAAAATGCGTGACATGAAAAAGAAGGTAATGAGTCTAATAAGGTACATCTATTATCTGCAAACTCTTCTTAAAGAGAACGGCATACCATATAAGGAACGGGAAGTCACACCAAGCCGTTCAGAGAGTATAGACTTTGAAAATCTCGACATCTTCGCAGTAAGAGACAATAAAGGGTTTTATGGAATAGATGACGAATAGAATCATCTTTAAATATATAAAAGATTGATTAAAATCGAATATAAAAAATATTTATTAAAAAACTTAAGTATTTTCTTGCAAATTCAAAAAATAGTATTATCTTTGTCACCGAAATTTGCACATCCATCCTGCCATGAGCGGCAGGGACAAAGGAGGAGCATTGAGCGTTTGAAAGTAATCTGGTGAACTGATAGTTTTTGGAGATACCGTACATCGGAAGACTTCCGGACACTCACGTTTTTGCGGACAGATATACAGCGGCGTGACCCAACGTATGTTGCTTTTCGATAGGTATTTTCCAGAACCTCAGGCACCGGCAACGACGAAAGGACGCGCTGCTTTTTTATATATACTTTTTCTCTCACTCATAACAGACCCTAACCGTGGCGCCATGCCCGACATGGCCCACGGCCCCGGGATTACACAAGAATCCGCAAAACATCAACAACGATAAAACGACAAGACCAATGGCATTCTCATCCATCATGACATTCATCTGCGTGGGCTACGTGCTGGCCTATGGTGGCATGGTGTTCTACGACCTCTTCCTTGCCAAGGAACCGGTAGAACTTGCTCCGAAGGTCGAAGAGGAGGAAATCGACATCAGCGACGAGGCGAAAACATTCAATCCTGTCATCATCGACAAGGACGGCTGCTTCCATTGGGGGCAGGACGACAATCTCGATGAAGAACAGGAGATGACAAAAGCCGGGGAAGAGTCTGAGGAACTGACAATGGAAAGGTCTGAGGGAGAGTATGGTCAAGTGGTGGGGGATTCCGAGACAGAAACCTATATGGGGACTGTGGATGAACCTCTTACGCAGACAGAAGAACCTACGGACAATCCATCTGAGATTCTAACCACCTTCCAGACACCACCTGAGGCAGAGACGCGGGAGAGTTCCACTTCCTCTGAGAGCCTGCAAGACTTCCCATCAGTATCACTATCACCCGAGTCGCAGCAAACGGCGACGCAGGATGAAGAGCCGCCCATCGAGACCGGTGCCATCGAGTTGAGCGAACTCACTGAAATGCTGGATGTGCTGGCGGAGAAAGGTGCTGACAGTCCTCTCGGGCGGATCATCCATATCTGGAATGTGGACGCGGCATGATGCCGCCGCCTCTCTCCCCACCATTGTCTTGTCTATTTCCATGAAACCACACTGTGGCGTGAGCCACGTTTTCAAGATAACGAAACAACAGGCTTCTTTTTATTTGTAACATGTAAGTTTTCCCTTCAACAAGGAAAATGATGTCACAAATCAACAAAACCCGTTTGGCCGCCTCTATGACGTGCGGCAAGTCCATCGTGTGCTCTGCAAGAAGAGCCCTCACCTCTCCAGCCGCAAGGCGTGCGGCCATGTTCGTGGTAATCTTCCTCGCTGTAGCCCTCGACACATGGGCGACCAGCACGGGAGCAGGAGGCTTCACCAAGGCCACCACGGAGATCAGTTCTTACCAGACTCCTGTGTCCAACCTGATGAAGGCTATCGCCGCCGTCATCGTTCTCGTGGGCGCGTTCAACGTGTTCTTCAAGCTCCAGAACGGAGACCAGGATGTGAAGAAGACTATCATGATGACCATCGGCGGATGCGTGGCGTTCATCGCCATGTCGGAAGCCCTTCCTCTCTTCTTCAAGTAGCCACGGATGTCCCATACGGGTGGGACGAAGCCATTTCTTCATCAGGGTGCCTCCGTCCCCCCGGAATCCTACAGAGTCATGGAAAGTGAAATGACAGGACATCCGGTGTTCAAGGGGCTTCAGAAGCCACTTGAATTCATGGGCATCCGGGGCAGGTTCCTCACGTTCGCGGCAATGGCCATCGGCCTCTCGTTCATGGGGTTCATCGCCTTCTCCATCATCATGGGAAAGCTGGCGGGATTCGTCGCCATGGTGGTCATCGCCATCACCGGTCTGCTGACCATCTACGTGAAGCAGCGCGGTGGACTCCATAATAAGAAACGCCACAAGGGGATTTTTGTCTACCAGGGCCTTTACGTCCATTGAAAAGGAAAGGAGGCCTGGATGCTGAAAAAGAAGAGACCCCTCGACGGACTGTTCGCACAACTACAGGACGTGAGGGACGAGAAAGGGAAGCACCTCAATACGGTGCTGTTCTCCGATAAAGGTGACTGCTCCGTCATCATGGAGGTGGAGAACCCTGTCAGGCAGTACTGTGCCGACCAAGAGCAATACCTCGCCTATGCCGATGCGCTGAACAATATCGTCCAGACCCTCGGCGAGGGGTATGCGCTACAGAAACAGGACATCTTCTGCCGACAGCTCTACCACCACGACATCACGCCGGAAACGGCGTTCCTCTCGCAGGCCTACTTCCGCTACTACGAAGGGAGGCCATATACAGAAATCAAGACCTACCTCATCATCACGCAGGAGGCTCCGCGTAGCTCGTTCGTCAAGTACGACCCAAAACTGTGGCTCGACTTCCACGTCAAGGTGGGTAAGGTGGACGATGTGCTCTCGGAGCGTGGCATCCGTCACAGGAGGCTCAGCAAGGCGGAGGTGGATGAATACCTCCACCGCTTCATGGCCTTCCAGTTCAAAAGTGGTCCGTTCTCCATGCGCAACTTCAAGTGCGGAGACGAGTACCTGAATATGGGAGACAGGGTGGTGAAGTCCGTCAACCTCGTGGATGTGGACGTGATAGACCTGCCCACGGTGGTCAAACCTTATCTGCCTGTGTCGGTAAACGGCATGGAGGTGCCCACCGACCTGATGGGATTCCTCCCAACGGTGCCCGACATTGAGTGCATCGTCTACAATCAGGTGATCCAGGTGCCGCAGCAGCGGAAACTGCTCCGAAAACTGCAAGGCAAGGCGAAGCGACACGGCTCGATGCCTGACCCGTCTAACAAGATAGCGAAGGTTGACATTGAGGAGGTGCTCGACCTCGTTGCCCGGGAAGGGAAGCTGCTGGTGAACACCAACTTCAACATTCTGGTGAGCTGCGCTCCCGACAAGCTCTCGGGCGTGACCTCGCACATCGAGGCAAAGCTCTACGAGTGCGGCATTTCGCCGTCGGACACGGCCTACAACCAATTGGAGCTATTCGAATGTTCCTTCCCCGGATGTGCCTACCGCTTCTCGCCAGACTACGACCTCTTCCTCACGCTGGCCGACAGCGCCTTGTGCCTGTTCTTCAAGGAACATCTGAAACAGTCGGAGCATACACCGCTGTCTGTCTGGTACACTGACCGCCAGGGGCTGCCCGTCGCCATCGACATCACTGGCAAGGAAGGAAGCAAGAAGATGACTGACAACGCCAACTTCTTCTGTCTGGGTCCAAGTGGCAGCGGTAAGTCGTTCCACATGAACAGCGTGGTTCGGCAGCTTCTGGAGCAAGATACAGACGTGGTGATGGTCGATACCGGCGACTCCTACGAGGGTATATGCAGCTCGCTTCACGGGACATATATCACCTACTCCAAGGACAAGCCCATCTCGATGAACCCGTTCAAGGTGACCACCGAGGAGTATGAAAAGAACTTCGGAGAGAAGAAGAATTTCCTCAAATCGCTCATCTTCCTTATCTTCAAAGGCAACGAACCTGCTACGAAGATTGAGGATAAGATCATCAACCAAACGATAGTTGAGTACTACGAGGAATACTTTCATCCCTTCGACAAATACACGCCCGAGGAACGCGACAAACTGCGTGAGCGGTTGCTCTTGGAGGACAAGAAAAACGGCGAGTTCCGGCGGTATGAAGAGAAACTGGAAGAGAAATACGGTGACGACTACCGTATCGACGAACTGGAAGAGAATACTCCTTCCGCCACGAAGGTTCCCGAGGGAATGGACGAGCTGGAGTTTACCGTGGAGGAACGTGAGCACCACGAAAAGGTACGGAGGTGGGTGGACAAGCTTCATTCCCTTGTGACTGATCAGGGTGCTAGTGACGGCGAGAAGGATGCAGCGGGGAAACAGCTTATACGATTGATGCCGGAACTGATTGAGGGCAAGTACCTCATGCGCATCGAGAAGAAGATTGACAAGATGGAAACTCAGCGAAGGAAGATGAAGGTGACCAATCTCTCGTTTAACTCCTACTACGAGTTTGCCCTGGAGCGCATCCCCCAGATTATGACGGAGAAGAAAATAGGTTTCGACATCGACAACTTCGCCGCGATTCTGGAGCAGTTCTACAAGGGTGGCGAGCTGGAGTATACGCTCAACAACGACGTGGATGACTCGCTCTTCGATGCCAAGTTCATCGTCTTCGAAATTGACAAAATCAAGGACGACCCCGTGCTCTTTCCCATCGTGGTGCTCATCATCATGGACGTGTTCCTTCAGAAGATGCGCATCAAGAAAGGCCGAAAGGCTCTCATTATTGAGGAAGCCTGGAAAGCCATCTCGTCACCCACCATGGCTGAGTACATCAAGTACCTCTACAAGACAGTGAGGAAGTTCCACGGCATCGCCGGGGTGGTGACACAGGAGCTGAACGACGTGATTGACTCTCCTATTGTCAAGGAGGCCATCATCAACAACTCCGACGTGAAGATTCTTCTGGACCAGTCGAAGTTCAAGGACCGCTACGACCAGATAGCCGCCGTGATGGGGCTGACTGACGTACAGCGTCGACAGATTTTCACCATCAATGCCCTCAACAACCACGAGGGACGCTCCTACTTCAAGGAGGTGTGGATTTGCCGTGGACAGGAGTCGGATGTCTATGGTGTGGAGGAACCGCCAGAATGCTATTGGGCTTATACCACAGAGCGTGCTGAGAAGGAAGCCCTGAAGATATACGCAGCCCACTGTGGCGGTGACACACTGAAGGCCATCGCTCTGATAGAGCAAGACCGAAAGGCAGCCGGTGTGAACAAATATCTCGACTTCGCCAGACAGGTGAACAGCCATCAGTGTGTGATGGGTCTTTGGAACAAGTGAATTTGCTAAAACAGGAAAAACATATGAAAGCGGTTTATAGGTTTATTGGGATTCGTTTGTTTGCATTGTCAGCCGTGCTTGCCGTCACCTTGACGGCGGGCGCGGCATGGCGTGTAGTCGTTGACCCCCAAACGACAGCGCAGGTGGCCGCCAACACGGCATCGCAGAAACTCATCGAGGAGCAGCACAACGCAAGGCTCGACTCCATGTCGGCCAAGCAGCAGAAGATCATGCAGTACACGGCGGCCATGCAGACCGTACGCGAACTCTACCAGCTGACGATGGAGAACATCATGGGTTTCGGTGAGGAAACGAAATACTATGGCGAAATCTGCCAGCTAACACTTGAAATCATGGAGAATGTGCCCGTTGTGATAGATTACATCAGTCATTCACCGGTGAAGAACTACGTGCTCTGCTTGTCGGAGATTGCCGATGTGGTGACCGAGACCGAGGGACTGGTGGCCGACTTCGTGGACATCGTGAACAACGGGAAGATACACAACCCCTTGAAAAAGGCGCAGACGATAACGAAATGCCCCCACTGTCAAGGAACGGTATTCAAGACCATCGAAACGGGCAACCCGGACATTCCCCATGTATATGTCTGCCAATCGTGCGGATGGAACACATACAATATCAACGATATTTCGGCTGAAGAGAATGTGGGCGACGGCTACAACCTGCTCAACCGCTACGAACGGCTGACCATGGCCAACAAGATTTACTCGCGTCTGCTTGAAATCAAGTACAACATGGAGGTGATGACCTTCATGTGCCAGTACTGCAACGGCATCAGCGACATCATCTATGCCATCGACCCTGAGTCGTGGGCTGCCTGGTTCACGGGCAAGAACATCGTCGAAGGGCTTATTATTGACTGGAACACACTCGGAGTATGAAAAGATACTTTACTATATTGTTTGCGATAGTTTTCTGTTTGCCATCTGCCAAGGCAGCGGATCTCTTTGATTTGCCCGATGACCTCCCGACTATCGAGGCACTCATCAGCCTGCATAAGCTGATGAAGGCCGAGGAAGACCATGCCCTGGAGCGTGTGGCCGCCAGTTTCGGCGAGCAGTCTCTGGTGACCAAAGGGGCAAAGTTGTTCAATGACGCGCGAACGACGCTCGACAGCAAACTGAGCAATGCCTACTCGTATGTGATGCTGGCGGGCGCCATCGGTTCCACTGCCGCCAGCCTGTACAAGCTCATCGATTCCTATGCTGAGTTCACCTCTGACATGGTGAATACGGTGACCAAGAAGCCTATGGTGGGCTGGTATTACTCCGAGGCGATGTTTGCCTGTAACCGTGAAATTAAGTACATCAAGAAATCATACGCTACGATGACCGCCTCAGGACTGGGCTTGATGAAAGCTTCGATGGATGAGAAACTGGAGATGGTGGTGGAACTGAAGACCCACATCGATGTGATGCGTGGCATCATCGACAATGCCAAGTTGTGGTGCAGCGTGGTGGCCATCGGCGGTTTCAAGCACGACTATATCTGGGACATCCTCAACAGCGAGGTACTCGACGGTATAGCCGAAGGGCTAATCAACAAATGGAATGAAGTATAATGAATGAAAGGAACAAAGATATGAAAAGACATTTGCTCTTGTTGTTATGCGCTGTTCTCACATTGACTGGTACTGCCCAGACTGTCGTTCATGACAAGCAGAAGGAAAAGCAGTGGCGGTCGATGGAGAACGGCCCCTGGGACTTCGCCCCCGGATGGTACTACTATTTCCTTCACAAGGACTACAGTGGTGCGGAGAAATATTGGCGGTGGCGTGGCTTCAAGAGCGGCTGGGATGTTAGGTTCAAGGAGGAGAACTCCAACGTGAAACGCATTATGCCTACACGAGTCATCTCTGAGGAAACACAGCGACAGAAGGAGAAGAAGGTCGAGGAGGAAATGGCAATGGTCAAGGAACTCCATGACGAGGATTTGGCTCGTGCCGCCGACCGCAACGTGGATTTGGTGTACGACAACTACAAGGACGACTTCGAACGGATGCAGGATGCCATCTCCGAGGGGTTGCTCTTCTGCCTTCACAAGAGTGACGGCAAACTGCAATACCAGGTGTCGGAACTCTCACGGCAGAACGAAATGATCTGCACTGACATCGCCTACATCCATCGTCAAGGTGTGGGCTATGAGCTGGAAAACGTGAAACGCCAAAAAGCCTATACCGATGCCAAGCACCGCATGGAGGAGCTGGTGAGTCGTGTGGCGCACCTTGTGGGTATGGCGCAGACGCATTATTAGGTTTAAGATTTGAGATTTAAGGTTTGAGATTTAAAATTGAATACAAAGATTAAAGACGAGATATAATGATGCTATCAGATATTTTGATGAACATATCAGGGATGCTGCTGACCATGGGACTCCCGGCCATAGACGAGAGCCTAGACAAGCTCTTGGTGGCCATGGAGTCCTTTCCCAAGTCAGCCATTCTCGGCAGTGCCGTCGGCTATGCTCGTGTCATCGGCCTCTGTCTCGCCCTGTGCGTGGGTTCCTACGAATGCTGGATGATGATGCTCGGACGGAGGGCAGTGGACGTGATACGGTTGCTGCGTATCGTCGGGCTGTCGGTCTGCATCACATCGAGCACATGGATATGCAACTCCCTCCAGTCGCCAGGAAAGGCATTGGAGAATACTTCCAAGCACATGGCTCTGGCCAAGAACAAGGAGGTGGCTGCCCTGGAGCGCAAGGTGGCGGAGAAACAAGGGGAATACCTTGACCGGCTGCGTGAGGTTCAGGACAGTATCGAGACAGCTAAGGAGGTGCAGGAACTCGGAGAGGATGCCCACTGGTGGGACAAGCTTATCTACAGCATGGAGAATCTGGGCACAACTATCAACAACTATGCTCAGCGTGCTGCCGTGGCCGTGGAGACCAAGGTGGCGGAGTGGATCAACGACGTGATTCGCTTCATCGGCGAACTGATTTTCCAGATGAGCTATTACGGTATGCTCATAGCACAACGCATCTTCCTCACCATTCTGGCAATGTTCGCCCCAATCATGTTCGCCATGTCCATTGTGCCTCCGTGGGCCAACGCATGGTCGCAGTGGATATCCAAGTACCTCTCGCTCACTTTATGGGGATTCGTGGTGTACATGATATTGTATTACGTCGACTTCATCTTGATGTACAACTTGCAAGAGGACATCACTGCCTACAGTAAATTGTTGGAAGGTGAGGTAAACTCATGGAGCCAGATTGGCGCGCTGGGTCTTCAGGGCATCGGTTCCAATTGTATGTATGCCATGGGTATGCTCGTAGGCGCATACGTTATCCGCTTCGTGCCCGAGGTGGCTTCGTGGTTGATTCCGGGCGGTGTGAGCAGCAGCGTGGGAAGCACTGCGGGTGCTGTGGCTACTGGTGCTGTCATGGGTGCCGCATCTTCTGCCGGTGTGGCAGCGAAAACCATCATTCCCAAAAAATAACTCGCCATGTTGATACAAAGTTTGGAACAAAAGACAAAACTGGCCCTATTTACCGTCCTCGTGACGGTGATCGGGTGCACGGTCATCTGTGCCTTCACCGTCTTTTGGTGTGCGAAACTGGTGACCGATGAGCGCAACCAAATCTATGTCATCGACGGTGACATACCTTTTCTGGCAGAGAGGAGTAAGCAGGAGGCCAACTTCGTGATGGAGGCCAAGGCACATATCCAGCTGTTTCACCAATATTTCTTCAACCTGCCACCTGATGACGACTATATCAAGTGGACATTGGGAAAGGCGATGTACATGGCTGATGGTACGGCAATGAAACAGAAACAGGCCATGGAAGAGAATGGTTTCTATTCTGACATCATTTCCTCTTCGGCGGTCTGTACCATTATCTGTGATTCCATCAAGCTTGACGAGCACGAGCGGAAATTCACATACTATGGCACACAGCTCATCAAACGGCGGTCGAGGGATATGCGTCGCTCCATCATCACTGTGGGCGGGATAGAGTCTGTGCCGAGGACACAGAACAATCCCCATGGACTGCTCGTTGTCAACTGGCGCACGCTGGAGAACAAGGATTTGGATTATTAAATTATTAGGATTGAGGCTTGAGATTTGAACTATGAAGATATTTGGGAAAAAGAAAAGGGACAAGAAGCAGAAGACAGAGCCGAAACATGTCCGTGTGATACGCCTGATGCTCTGGCGGCTTTTCAAGAAGACTCGGCTTCGTGAGAGAATAAAGAAGGCCAACGAGTGGGCAGGTCATCATATAGGCACGACGGCTTCCATCACCATCAGTCTGCTGTCGATTTCGCTGTTGGTCGGCATCCTGATAACAGTCCTCACACCAGAAAGTGAGGAGAACCCCTCGTTCGAAGGCATCGTGCTCGTCAGTCCGATGTTCGACGGCATGCGTCGCATTCAGGAGAACAAGACCTACCAGGTATCGCAGGTGGAACAGATGACTTTGAGGGGAAAGCAATTGAAACATGAATTGGACTCACTGGTGCGCATCCCTCTGAAGTCGCACGACGACTCGGTGAAAATCGTTGTCAAATACAAGCAGCTGGAGATGATTGTGAGAAACCTAGAGAATAATTAAGAAATAAAGATATGAGAAAAATCAATTTCAAACAGCCGAAGTACATCCTCCCACTGGTGGTGTTCCTTCCCCTTGTGTTCCTGGGATATACGCTCTCGCAACTCCTTGGAGGTGGTGATGACGGAAAAAAGGAAGGTGTGGTGACCGACAACATCAACATGACCCTTCCGGATGCCCGCAGCGAGGGCTTGGACAACAAGATGGCAGAGATGAGCAAGCGGTTCAGCGAGGACGGTGCCTATACGGCCATCGGTGCGCTGGGCGACGAGAAACAGCAGCAGGACAGCACGCAAAGCGGCTATCAGGAACATGAACTGAACCAGATTGACGCGGAGAATGCCCGAAGGGAACAGAAACAGCGTGATGTGGAGGAACTGGAGCGTAGTCTCGCTGAGAGCCGCAGACACATCAATTCCTACAGTGGTCGTGGCTCTGGCGGCTCTTCACGTAGTTCGGGTAGTGGGATATCCCGTCAGGAGGAACTCGATGACTATGCCCGTGAGTTGGAGTACATCCAGAACCGCAGTCGTGAACGACAGCGGATGATGGAGGACGTGTTTGGAACAGGTTCAAACGGAAACAGTCAGAGAGCCGAAGCCAATGGTTCTTCCACGTATGACAACGGTAACGTGGCACAAACCACCGACAGCACGGCCAGGAAGAAAGAGGAAAAGGCAGAGGTAGTGCAGAAGGTGTCTGACCCGAACGCCGACAAGTTCAACACCATCGACCAGCAGCAGTCGCTCGATGAACCGCTCATCAAGGCAATGATTGACAAGACCACCAAGGCACATGAGGGGACACGGCTTCGCTTCAAGTTGCTTGATGATGTGGTTATCAAGAATACTACCTTGAAAAAAGGCACTTACCTCTATGGCACGGTGACGGGCTTCGGCCAGCAGCGAGTAATGGCTTCCATCACCAGCATCCTCATCGGCGACAAGTTCGTCAAGGTGGACCTCTCTGTCTTCGACAACGACGGTATGGAGGGTTTCTATGTGCCAGAGTCGGCTTTCCGTGACATGATGCGCGACGCAGGGGCACAGGCTATGCAGAGCAACATCACTTTCGACAACGATGGTGGCTATGGACTGAGCGGCGAAGCATTGGCTTTGCAGGCACTGCAGAACATGTACCAGTCTGCCTCAAGTGCCATTTCCGGCAATATCCGAAAGAACAAGGCGCGTATCAAGTACAACACCATCGTTTACCTGGTCAATGCCGATGCCATTTCCGGGAACTAATCAATCATCAAAACATATAGACATGAATAGAATCGCTATCACATTGGCGGTGCTGGGTACGCTGGCCGTCCCGGCTTCCGCACAGAAAAAGTATGGTGAAATCCGGCCTGATACGGCCAGGGTGAGGTATGTGAGGAGTGCCAACAAGGCCGACTCCTACATCCTTGACAAGACAGTGAGGAAGAACCTCATCTATGTAAACGAGGAGGTGACCACCCACGTCATCATGCCGGAGAACATCAAGTTGGTGGACATCTCTACCGACAAGATTGTGGGCAACCAGTGTGCCGACAACATCGTGCGTATCAAACCCGCAGGAAGGATGTATGACAATGAACTGGCTGGTACCATCACGGTCATCGGCGAGCGTCACCTAGCGCAGTTTGATATCATCTACACCTCCGGGCCTGCCAAAGCCTACTCGGTGTACAACATCCAGTTGGATGAGATGAAGCAGTACAAGAACCCCGACGTGCTGATGCCAGAGAGTCAGATGGCAGCATTCTCCTGGGCCATCTTTTGCAGTGGCAAGAAATACAACGACATCCACAGCGAGGCGTATGGCATCAAGGCGGTAGTGAACAACATCTACACGGTAAATGACTTTTTCTTCATTGACTTCTCGCTCTACAACAAGACAAAAATCAAGTATGACATCGACGAGATACGCATCAAGCTGACCGACAAGAAGGAGGCAAAGGCCACCAACGCTCAGACCATCGAACTGTCTCCTGTTTATTCGCTCAACCGTGCGAAGAGTTTCCAAAATGGATACCGCAACGTCATCGTCATCAATAAACTGACGTTTCCTGACGAGAAGATTCTGCGTCTGGAGATTTCAGAGGACCAGATTTCGGGGCGTGTGGTCTATATCCCCATCGAGTATGAAGACATCCTCCATGCCGACAGCTTTGACAAACGGCTCGTCAACCGTTTCCCTTTCACCATCAACAGCAGCAGGTAGCTTATGAAAAGGTTCGTGTTTTCCTCGTGCCTGATGATGACAGTCATCATGGGCGCATACGCCGGTGACGGCGACGAGTTTGTCAACGTGAATGGTGGCTTCCTGTTCAACAGTACTTTGAATTCCACCATTGGTTATGAGCGTGAGCTGTCTTATTCCGATGCCCTCGAACTCTTTGGTGAAATTGGTGGTCGCTGGCATGAGATAGATGGTGAGACCACTTTCAAAAACGACTACTACTGGGGTGGGGGAGTGCTCTACAAGAAGAACTTGAAACGCTTCAAGAACGCTTCGTTCAGGTTCCGTCTCGGACCGGAGTGTGGTGCACACACGGGCGACTGGTTCTTTGCAGTGGAGGGTGGTTTCGAGTTGAACGTGTCTTTCCCCAACAGGGTACAGCTCTCCTTGGTGCAGAAAAACCAAGTGGGCTTCATACACGGCGACACGTTCCGTAACGGCCTGCTCATCGGCATCAGGGTGCCGATTTGACCATAGACCATACAGGTGATTTCTTCATCCATGTTTATATTCATCGTAAGGTGGGGGCTGCCATCAGGCAGTCCCTTTAACCCCAATCCCCAACATCCATAAAGCATCATCATGGGAACGGAAGAGACCAAGGAACAGCAGCAGATATACAACATTTTCCGCAGCTGCATTTACGTTTTCCTCATCATAGAATTGGTGATGAACTTGCCTTACCACGCCACAAACCGTGTGGTGGGGTTCATCCTCGACCTGGTATATCGCTTCCAGATATTCAACAGTGTATTGTCGTGCAAGGTCATGGAACTGGTGTGCGTCGGGGTAACATGCATAGGCACCAAGGCGAAGAAAAGCCTGAAGTTCAACATCCGCACGATGGTGCTCTATCCCATTATCGCAGGATTCTCCATGATTATCTTCTGTATGGTGGTGCATATCGGCGAATGGGGCGGCATGATGGGCGGCATTCCCTTCAACAGGGTGCTGTATGCCATCACGTCCATTCTCGGCACGATGCTCGTTCACCATGGAGGAGACGGTATCGCACGGTACTACAACTACAAGTTGGGCGATGACCGCTTCAACTTCGAGAACGAGTCGTTCGAACAGTCGAGGGAGAAGAACGAGAACGAGTACTCGGTGAACATCCCCATGATTTTCTATCACAATAAGAAGATGCACAAGGGATGGATCAACATCATCAACCCCTTCCGTGCGACCATCGTTCTAGGTACACCTGGGTCGGGTAAGTCTTTCGGTATCATCGACCCTTTTATCAGGCAGCATTCTGCAAAGGGTTTTGCCATGATGGTGTATGACTACAAGTTCCCGACTTTGGCAAAGAACCTCTTTTACCAGTACTGCAAGAACAAGCGGTATGGCCACCTGCCAGAAAATTGCGCCTTCAATATCGTCAACTTTACAGATGTGGAATATTCCAACCGTATCAACCCCATTCAGCGGAAATACATCCCTGATTTGGCGGCTGCTTCTGAGACAGCGGCGACCTTGCTCTCTTCACTGAACAAGGGCGGTGACAAGAAAGGCGGTTCGGAGGCGTTCTTCCAGAACTCTGCGGAGAACTTCCTCGCATCCATCATTTATTTCTTTGTCAACTTTCACCCCACGGGATTCAAGAACGGCAGGAAATTGCGGCGGTATATTCTTTGTGAGGGACAGAAGCTCCTGCTGCTTATCCGTAACTGGACGGACTATGAGGCGGTAGATGAGAAGGGGAAGGTTGTGCTCGACTTCGTGAACAACCAAGGTGACAACGTGTCGGTGGATTCCGACAAGATGTTTGTCGACTTGAATGGTTTCTCTTATACGGACATGAGAGGAAGGGTTATTACCATCACTAGGTCATGGTACGAGGATGAGCAAGGGCATGAAGTGGAGCCGGACACTATCACGGGTGAGTATTCCGACATGCCCCATGTGCTGTCGTTTCTCGGACGGGCGTATGCAGAGGTGTTCGATATCCTCATGCAGGATGAGAAAATAATGTCGCTCATGGCTCCCTTCCAGTCGGCATATACCAACAAGGCGATGGACCAGCTGGAAGGTATGGTGGGTACACTGCGTGTCAATGCTGCACGTTTAGTGTCGCCCGAGGCTTACTGGGTCTTTACAGGCGATGACTTTGACCTGAAAATCTCCGACCGTGAGCATCCCTCGTATCTAGTGATTGCCAACGACCCGGAGAAAGAACAGGTTATCGGTTCTTTGAACGCCTTAATCCTGAACCGTCTTGTGACCCGTGTGAACAGCAAAGGCAACCTGCCGGTTTCCATCATTGTAGATGAGTTGCCGACGCTCTACTTTCACAAGATAGACCGTCTTATTGGTACGGCTCGTTCGAACAAAGTGGCGGTGACACTGGGTTTCCAGGAACTGCCTCAGTTGGAAGCGGACTACGGCAAGAACGGTATGCAGAAAATCATCACCACCTGCGGCAACATCTTCATGGGGGCTGCCCGTAACAAGGAGACGTTGGAATGGGCGCAGAACGACGTGTTCGGCAAGGCGAAGCAGACCTCCAAGTCCATCACCATCAATGACCAAAAGGTCTCGACTTCCATATCAGAAAAAATGGACTTCCTCGTTCCTGCTGCCAAGATTGCGGACATGGCAACGGGTTGGTTGGCTGGCCAGGCGGCGCGTGACTTTACACCCACCGATATGAAAGCCCTCGATGGTATCAACATTGAGGAGTCGGAGGAGTTCAAGACCACTAAATATTTTTGTAAAACCAACTTCGATATGGAGAAAATCAAGCAGGAGGAATCTTTCTATGTCGACTTACCCAAAATATACTCCTTCGCTTCTGAGAAGGAAAAGGAAATCATGCTCAACCGCAATTTCAAGCGTGTCAACGACGAGGTGGAGCAGATGGTGAATGAGCTATTGGGATGGTCGGGGAAGTCTGGGAAAGAATAAATTGAAGATTTTTCATATTGATATTTTATGATTGTAAGCATCCGATAAAATACACGTTGTTCCAGTTGTAGTTTGGTTGTACCTTTGCCCAGCAATATTGCACCCAACTACAACTGTTTTGATTATGACACA
>OMZE01000028.1 GCA_900315455.1 uncultured Prevotellaceae bacterium
AATCAAGACAAAATCAAGATTTTCGAACAATGGCTACTGTCGAGCCTGAAGAATTGAAAAAAAAGACAAAAATGGTGGCTTATGATACACTTTCACTCCATTTTTTAGTCGCCTGCGTTTCTCCCTCGCTTCGCGAAAAGTGAAATTACAGGATTTCACGTTTATAGCACCTGTGCCTACGATGCTGTTCGTGTTCGAAATAATCCCACAAACTGATGATGCGCGTATTGGTTTCCATTTGCGGCATGGCTTCGGCAAAAACATATCCATGACGCAACATCTGCAGTACGATATCCCTGAAGATGAGCGAATTGGCACCTTTGGCACGGTATTCGGGCAACACACCGATGAGCAGCATGTCAATGGTATTCGTCTTGTGAAACTTCAATACTTTCAAGAGATGCCACCACCCAAAGGGAAGGAAATGTCCGTCGCGCGTCTTCTGCAAAGCATTCGAGAATGACGGGAAGCAGATGCCAAATCCCACCAGTTTGTTGTTGGTGGCATCCTCTACACCAGTGACAAGGTCGAGGTCGGCAATCTTGATGTACTCGTCGACATAATGGTCAATCTGACGTTCGGAGAGTTGCGAAAACCCATAGAGGCCATCGTAGGTCTTGTTGATGATATGGAAAATCTCGCGACCCTTGCCCCCGGAGACCAATTCCTTGCGGGTGAATTTCTTCACGCGCAGGTTGTATCGCTTTTCTATCACCTGAGACACCTTCATGATTTTCTCAGGCACATGGTCACTAATCTTCACGAGAAATTCCAGGTAATCGTTGTCTTTCTCAAACCGACCGAGTTTCTCTATATGCTGTGGGTAATAAGGATAGTTGTAGTTGACATACATGGTAGAAAGCCGGTTGAAACCCTCGACCATCATTCCCTCGCGGTCCATATCGGTAAACCCCAAGGGACCTGCTATCTGAGTCATGCCTCTCTCTCTTCCCCATTGCTCAACGGTATCCATCAAGGCCTTGGAAACCTCCAAGTCGTCGATGAAGTCGAAGTAGCCAAACCTCACTTGCTTCACATTCCAACGCTGGTTGGCTTTCTTGTTGAGGATAGCCGCTACCCTTCCCACAACTTTCCCCTCCTTGTAGGCCAGGAAAAAATCGGCCTCACAAAACTCGAAAGCCGGGTTCTTGTCTTTCCTGAGGGTGGCTATTTCATCGGTAAAGAGAAAAGGCACAGCATGAGGGCAGTCTCTATACAGGTCGTAATAAAACTGCACGAAAGTCTTAAGATCGTGGTTGCTTTCTACTTTCCTAATCTCAACTCTTCCCATATCAAATCAAGTTCATTGCATCTCCAAGACCACCTTCATGATATCAGCAGCGAGTGCCTCGGCTTGCTCCATGGTAGCCGCCTCGCTGTAGACCCTGATAATCGGTTCGGTATTGGATTTTCTCAGATGTACCCACTTGTCGGGGAAGTCGATCTTCACACCATCGATATCGTTCACCTGCTGGTCTTTGTAGAGTAGTTTTACTTTTTCCAAGATGGCATCCACATCGGTGGAGGGAGTGAGGTCGATACGGTTTTTGGCGATGCTGTATTCTGGCATGCGTGCCCTCAACTCACTGACGGCGCATTGCTCATGTGCCAGGGCGGAGAGGAAGAGAGCGATGCCCACCAGTGCATCACGGCCGTAATGGCATTCGGGATAGATGACGCCACCGTTTCCCTCGCCACCGATTACCGCTCCCACCTTCTTCATCATGGTAGTGACATTGACCTCACCCACTGCAGCGGCGGTATATTCGCCACCATGTTTCTGAGTGACATCCCTCAATGCCCTTGTAGACGACAGGTTGGACACGGTGTTGCCTGGTGTGTGCTGGAGCACATAGTCGGCCACGGAAACGAGCGTATATTCTTCGCCGAACATCTTGCCGTCTTCGCAGATGAAAGCCAACCTGTCGACATCTGGGTCGACCACAATGCCAAGGTCGTATTTCCCACTTCTCATCTCCTGCATGATGCCGGAAAGATTTTTCTCCAACGGTTCGGGATTGTGGGCGAAGTCGCCATTGGGCTGGGCGTTGATGATGGTAGATGCTACGCCCAACTGCTCGAAGAGTTGGGGCAGGATGAGCGCACCTACACTATTGATGGCATCGACACAAACCTTGAAATGGGCGTCGCGCACTGCCTGCTGGTCGACGAGAGAGAGGGCGAGCACGGCATCAACATGCTTCTGGTTGAAAGAGTCGTCGGAAGTGTAAGTGCCCAGATTGTCGACTTCGGCGAAGGAGAAATCCTCGTCGTCGGCGATTTGAAGCACTTCGTTGCCATCTTCCTTGGTCAGGAACTCACCTTTTTCGTTGAGCAGTTTCAGGGCGTTCCACTGCCTGGGGTTATGGCTTGCCGTGATGATGATGCCACCATCGGCCTTTGCCATGGTGACAGCCAATTCGGTAGTGGGGGTTGTTGCCATGCCGATATCGATGACATCGAAGCCCATGCCGATGAGCGTTCCGCAGACTATACTCCGCACCATCTCGCCCGACATCCTCGCGTCGCGCCCCACCACGATGCGTTGTCGCCGGGCTTGCCCGTTGCCGGTGCTGCGCCGCTGTATGAACGTGGCGTAGGCAGAAGTGAATTTTACAATATCGAGTGGATTGAGTGTATCGCCGGCAGGACCTCCTATAGTGCCCCTAATGCCTGAGATGGATTTGATAAGTGTCATGATTTATATACCTCTTTCGTATGTGATTTCATAATAATATGGGATAACTTTCGACAGCGCATAACTGGTGCCCTGGCTATGGGGCACAATGATGTTGACCCTGGCTATCTCCTCTCCTTCTTTGGTGACCCTGCCCACATTGATGTAGGAAAGTGGTATGAGCCATCCTGCCGGTACCGACGTGGTGCCATAGGCCGACATCATCACACCGCTGAGGAAGGAAGCCGTGAAGGTGCCGAGGGTATTGGTGACGGCAAACTTGTCGGGCAAAGAAGCATAGGAGATGTTGTTGTTGGACAATCCGAGAGAGTCGACAAGCAGGTTGCGCTCATCGAAACGGCAAAGCACATTGACGGTTTCGCCTGGCTTCACCTTTTCGCCACAGCCTTTTCTCACGATTTGCATATAGACGCCTGTGTTCTCAAAGAGCACGAACTCATTTCTGCTGACATCAGTGAGGGTATCGCGTTTGAATTCGCTCTCGGTGATGACCCGGATACCCCTTTCGGCTATGAATTTACTGATAGCCGTCCGTTCACGGTCTTTCTGGTCGGCATAGGTTTCCGTATCATGGCAAGCGGTAGCCATCAGGATGGCGCAAAATGCCAACAAACAACCTGTAATATTTCTCATATTCTTTTAATATCTATTGATGAAGATGTTATGATGTGTAGCATGTTCACAAGACACCAAACGGGATGAAGCGTTTAGAATGGTGCAAAGTTAATACAATTCGTTGTCAATAAGAAAGGATTAGTTGAAATTCTTTCCACCATTTTCACCCGAAGTGTCTTCGCTTGAACTGTTTTCACTCGAACCATCGGTCCCGGCCTCGTCGCTCTTGTCGGGCTTTGCTCGCACAATACCGTCGTGGGCGGCGAAATAGCGTATGGCCTGCCAAGTGATTTGCTCGGCCTCGGGCATGGAGCACATCAGTTTGCCGCCTGCCGCATTGGCATGCCCGCCACCATTGAAGAACATCTCTGCCAACGTGTTGCAATAATAATGGTCGACCGACCTGAGGCTCACCCACACGAGGTTGTCGCGCTCAGTATCCTCACGGAGCGATATAGACAGGCGCAATTTCTTGATTTTCAACGGCTCGTTGACGAGTCCCTCGGCATCGCCCTTGATGAAATGGAAGCGCCGCATCTCCTGACGGGTAAGCGAGAAGAATGCAGCATGGGCTTCGGGGATGACATTGAGTTTCTGACACATCACATACCCTCTCATCCTGATACACCACTCGCTGTAGTTGTTGTAGACATTGCGGTAAATCTTGTCTTTGTCGATGCCCTTGGTGAGGAGTTGGCCAATGATGAAATAGATTTCCGGCCTTGAGGAGTTATAGGTGAACCCTCCCGTGTCGGTCATCATGCCACAATAGATGGGGGCTGCTCCTATGCGGGTCATGGCATCGAAACCACCCAACTGGTTGATGATACGGAAGACCAGTTCACTGGTGCTGCTCATCTCCGGGTGGGAAACGGTAAGCATGGTGTCGATATCGGGGGCAAGATGGTGGTCGATAAGCACCTTCTTGGCAGGAGACGAGTCGAGCGCCGGCTGCATATCCATCACTCTCGATGAGGTATTGAAGTCGAGGCAGAAAACCAATTCTGCCGCAGCAAACGCCTCGTCGAGGGCTTCCTTGTGCTTGTCGTACCGCTTCACCTTTTCAACGCCAGGCATCCACCTGAGGAAATCGGGGAAGGCATCGGGAACGACAACCAATGGGTCTTTACCTCTCTGTCTGAGATACTCTGCCCATCCAAGCATAGAGCCAAGGGCATCGCCATCAGGACTCTTGTGGCAACACAGCACAATGCGCTGGGAGTCGTCGATCAACTGGTTGAGCAACTCGACCTGAGAATCATTAAGCAAATTGATATTCATAAGCAATCTATTCACAATTCGTCATTGCCATCTGACGGGGCAGATGGCAATGACGATAAGGAGACCTGCGCTCGTGGAGCGCCGGGGCCTAGATTAGAAAAGTTTTTCGGGATATACGCCTTCGTCGACGAGTTGCTGAATCTTGTCGACCACACTTTGCCTGTCGGCCGAGTAAGTGACACCAAACCACTTGCTGGTGGTATCGAGCACTTTCACGGTGGCGGTCTTCTCATTGATGAGTTTGTTGACCATCAGTGGGATGAAGAATTCTGCCTTCAGGTTCTGCATGTTGGCGGGATTGCTAAGGAACTCCTTGAAATATGCCTCGCTATACTTGAAATAGTCGGGAGTGAAACCCCACATGTTCATGCTCACAGGGGTGTTGTCGTCGATGGCAATCCATTGGCCCTCTTCGTCTTTGTAACGGATGGGCTGCTGGGGATTGCCCATTTGCTCTCCGCCCTCGTCACATCTCACGATTTCGGTACGCTCAACCACTGTGGTAAGGAGGTCGGCACTGTCTTTAGAGCAGATGCCCCTTGCCACCGTGCCATTTTCGGAGATGGTGTTGCCCACCCTGAAACCTACCATGGCATACTTGCCAGTACTTCCTTCAGGAAGGTTGGCAAGGAACTTTCCGATGACCATGAAGGCATCGCGGTTGTAGAAATCATCACAATTGATGACACAGAAAGGTTCCTGGATGGCATTGGCAGCCATCATCACGGCATGATTGGTGCCCCATGGCTTCACTCTTCCCTCTGGGACACTGAATCCCTCTGGAAGGCTGTCGAGGGCCTGGAACACGAGTTGGGCTGGAATATGGCCCTCGTATTTGCTGAGGATTTTCTCTTTGAAATCTTGTTCGAAATCTTTTCTTATGACAAAGACGATTTTACCAAAACCTGCCTTAATGGCATCATAGATGGAATAGTCCATAATCGTCTCTCCGTTGGGTCCAAGTCCGTCGAGTTGTTTCAAACCGCCATACCGGCTTCCCATTCCTGCGGCTAACAATAGTAATGTTGGTTTCATGATGATTGGTGTTTTTTACTCTTTAATTAAAGGATAGGCGAAGAATCACCTCTTCGCTTCAGTGGACAAAGGTACACAAAAAAAACGAGGCAATGGCCATATTATTATAATTTAACTTACTCAAGCCCAAGAACGACGAAGAACTTCTGACAAATTGTCATGGACTGACAAAAGTAAATATTGCGTAGATAATACGCGACAAAATGGCACAAATTCGCTGTTTTGGCAGGGGAAATGGGCTAAAAATCTTTTGGCACGATATTTGTTGCGTATATTTTACGCAAGTGTTGTTTGATATAATAAATTGATTTATGCAGTACACAATCCGTGATTTGTTGCATGGCGCAAAAGCCATGTCGAAGAGTGTCTTTGGTCAGAAAGACGAGTATCAAATCAAGTTCAACCACGAGGACGACGGTCTTTGGTATGTGGATTTTCCAAACTGGCCGTTCGATCATCACAATCTTCTGATGGTGGCAGGTGCCGATAAGATGTGTGCTTTCCTTTCGGATGATGATGTGACTACCGAGGTGCTGGTGCGTCCGTCGAACAAGAGGCTCCAACTTGATGGCTATGCCGAACTGATTCAGAAAGACCACTCCCTGACAGGAGGCTCCACCTATGAGGTGCGAAATCTTGAGGGTTTCAACCGCGACATCTGGCTTTGCCCCGTCACCTTGTTTGTTCTGGGTCGCTATCCCAAGTACATGTATGTGAAGAAAGTATCCAGGACAGACCGGCTGGAAAAAGAATAGTCTGTTAAACGCCATGAGAGAGGGTGCCGTAGGGCATCCTCTCTCTGTTGTTTATGGTCAGTTTCTCCAGCCATGCCTTGACCTGCGATTATTCCTGAAGGCTGTCAAATAGTCCCTTACAGGCATCTTCAAGCAGTTCGATGACCAATTCAAACTGTTCGTCGCCCCCGTAGTATGGGTCGGGAATATAACGATGCATGGGATGGTGTCCCAGGTACTGAGCCATGAGCCGTATCTTGCGGAGATCGTATGGCGACCTTGCCATCGACTTGATGTCGCTGGCGTTCTGCTCGTCCATGGCGACGATGATGTCGTAGTGGTCGAAATCCTTCGGCGAAAACTGGCGCGCCCTGCTGTTGAAATCATATCCATGACGTTTTCCATGGATCCTCATCCTGCTGTCAGGCAACTCCCCCACATGCCAATGGCCTATACCGGCAGACTCTGCATGGTAGAGGTCTTCTTTTTGATTTTTAGAGGCAATATGGTTGAATATTCCCTCCGCTGCCGGAGAACGGCAAATATTTCCTAAACAGACAAATAACAATTTATACTTCCTCGTTTGCATTGTTGAGAACTAAATATGTTTATACAAGAACACCTATATAATAATGACCTATGTTTGTGGCAAAAATTATAAAAAAAGTTTGCACTTTTCCACAAAAGTTTTATCTTTGTAGAGAAAATGAAATACACGTGATGACAGACTCAATTCTTACTTCTTCCTTAAGCAATACTTGGCAAGGTCTTATCACCTGTCAACAAATAGACCAGTCGTTGACGGCTGACTGCACTCAAATGAAATCATTTGTAAACAGTCACATGTATTGCCTTGTAGAACGAGGATGGGTTTCTGTGCAGTTTGGCAAATACGAAGTGAAAATATCTGCATCGGAGTTCATGATTTTCCCGCCACACATTCCTCCTTTTGTGCTCTCTACAAGCGATGACTTCCGTGCCATTTACCTGGCAGTGAGTTCGAATTTCATTCTTGACTGTCCTTCAGCACGTTATGTATCTCATACCTCTACTTATTCCTTGCTTCACGAGAGTTCGCCCTGCATCGCTTTAAGTCAAAAAGACCAAGAGACCATCAGCAACACGATGAAGATGTTCATGCAACGCATTTCATCGCCCACACCCTACACCACAGATGCGCTCCAGTCTTTATATGGATTGTTTTTGTCGGACTTAATGGCCATTTTCGACACCGCTCCCGTTCACTCCATTGAGAACCAAAGTGGCTTCAAATTGTTTGTGGAATTCAACAGGTTGTTGTTGGCGGATTTCTGCGAGCACCACGAAGTGTCGTATTATGCCCAGCGAATGGGAATTTCCTCACGTTACTTGTCGATGATTGTCAAACAAGTGTCGCACACTACAGTGGCAGCCTACATCAACCAGCACTTGATGCTTGAGGCTTGTTGGCTGCTGAAGACCAGTGAGCACAACATTCAAGAAATCAGCGACTTGCTTCATTTTGCCGACCAAGCCTCATTTTCCAAATTCTTCAAACGCCAGAAAGGGCTTTCACCGTTGCAGTATCGCAAGATGGAGCACTCTTCGAAGATGCGGGCTAAGTAAATTCGGCCAAATTCTCTATCAACTCTTTTGTGGTAATGTTCATGCCAAGTGCCCTCATCCTGCGGCACAGCACACTGGCTTGCGCGATGGCTTGTTTCCTGAAATCAGCAGCGAGCGCCGTCAGCGCTTCAAGTTCGGTGGCAAAAACACAATCCTGAGAATAGGCTACCCGCGTGTTCTTCAGCAAGTAGGATATTTCCCAGTAACCATTTAGTTCTTCTCCCAAGTCGGTCCACTCGGTGATGATTTTCCTCACCTCTCCTACCCCGGGAATCCCTTCCACATTGAGGTGGGATGTCACCCACACCCTGTCGCCAACGGAGAAAAGCGGAGTGGGTTCGTTTTCCGGACTCTCCTTTTTTTTCTTCTTTTTACGCTTAGTGCTCCAGAACCCATCGAGTGCGGAGCAATCGCCTTGCTCGAACAGATATAGTCCGTCGCGCAGGCTCTGTAATTCTGCCATGGAAAAATCGCTTCTGAGGAATCCATGCAAAAGCAGTTGTTTGTCTACTTTTGCCTCGAGATTCATGTCTTTCACGATATCCTCATGCTTATTGTCGAAAAAGTCGTTCATATTCCATTACTAATTGTTGCAAAGTTATTGATTTTTTTCCTATTTTTCTTGTTGCAAACTAATTTTTTTCATATTTTTGCATACTTTTCTCAGACATTATTAACCAAAGATATCGGAACCTCAAAAAGCAAACTATGAACCCTATAGAGAAATATCTTCAAGGAAGCAATGAAGAAGCGAAGAAACGGGCACTTTCCTGGCTTACTGTTTTTGGCATACAATCCGTAGTAAGCCAAAAACCGAGTGATGATTTTTGCGACATCATTGCGCGGCACATCGAGGGTGAGCGCAACATCAACCAAATTCACAAAGACACGCACGACTACTACCATAAGCAGCACGCTCACACCAGCAAACTGGGAAAGCACGAAGAAGCAGACAAAGTGTCGGTGCGCATCATGGAACTATTGGAAGAGCCACGCTGCGAATTGAGCATTGAAGATTTCTCCAGGACTCATCGCCATATGTTTCATGGCATATACCATGATTCGGGCAAGTTGCGTGAGCACCCGGCGAGCAAGAAAGAATGGGTGTTGTCGAATGCTTCGGTGCTGTATCCAAAGAGCGAAACCATCCGCCAGTATCTTGAATATCTGTTTGCCATAGAGCGTGAGATTGACTATTCGAAACTGTCGCGTGCCCACAAACTGCGCAGTTACAGTTCGTTTATAGCAAAGTTGTTCATGATCAACGCTTTCCACTATGCCAACACCCGTACGGCTTTTGTGTATGCCCTCCAATATCTACTCAGCCGTGGATACACCATCTGTAACGACACCTTCTACCGCGAGGCATGGTATTTCCGCAATGCCATCATCCGTGCTTGTTACACCAACATGCATCAGGGCATCTACCCCACTACGGAATACATGGAGATGTTTCTGAGCAACTTGCTACATGATGAGGAAAATGAGTTGCGCAACCACCGCATGATGATTAAAGGCGAATAAACTTACACCACTGCGTTCATCGTCCGGGCTGTTTTACGGGCACCACCAATTCACATTCCATCCACTCTTCAAGCAACTTTCGGCAATCACCGAGAGCCAGGCTGTCGTCGACCTCATAGGCACCCACAAGCGTGTCTTTCATGTCATTGAGGCTGAATGGTTGTCGCCCCACCTTTTTCCATAGGAAAAGGGCTGTTTCATTAAACACGATGGCCTTATGCATGTCGACTTGTCTGTTTAGCGTGTCGACCATCCACGCCAAGGAGTCGACGGCATCGATGCGGAAAGCGGGATTGGCCATGTAGCGAACCGTCGCGTCGGCTTTCCTCCTTATCTTCGGCGCTTTAGGGATGGGCTCCGCTCCCACCATCCTTGCCAACACGTCTTCTAACCTCGCCTTCTCTGTAGTAGTATTGTGATCGCCTTTGAGCATAACGGTATTTCCACGCACCATCATCACCCGGTGTATCACATAATGTCCGTTGTCAGTGAGGGCCAGTACTATATCTCTGGGCTTTACGTGCGCTGTATGCTCAAGCGTCACCACCTCTTCGCCATTCTTCAGTGTCGGCAGCATACTATTCCCTTTTGGCACCATTCTCACCCGATAGCCATCATCGAGATAGTGCTTCATGTAGGCAACAAACTGTTCGTTGGGTATCTGAATGGCGTTATCTTGACCGGCAGAAGGGGTTGACCGCCTGCAGGAAACAAAAGCCACGACAGCGACAACCATCAGTAAGAAAAGGGATTTGCGGAATGGGGTCATAGGAAATATCAATAAATTTATACACCATACACCGCTAAAGGCAGTGCCAGATGTCTGTGATAAGGATAATGGCAAAAAAATAAGCCAGACATTGTCTGGCTTATATTTCCTAGTCCTAAGATTAGAACATGGGAGCGGGCTCGTCTGTTGGAGGAGTGTCGGGGTTGGTCGATACTTCCACAGGAGGCTCAGTGCAGATAGCAGCTCTCAGGTTCAGAGACATAGCCTTAGTTTTGGGCTCTGAATAAATAGCTTTCATAATCGTTAAATTAAAAAGTTAGTAAATAATGTTTATTAATTCAATGCAAAGATAAGACTAATTTTATATACTCCAAAATATTTGAGTGATTTTTTTCAAATTCAATCACTATTTTTAGTCAATCATGCAACAATTAGTTAAATCTTTCCTGTTAGAAACAGTTCTTACAAAAAAAACAGCAGGCCAAGACGAATGTCTGGCCTGCTTTGTGCGAGTGTCTCTGATTAGAACATGGGAGCGGGCTCGTCTGTTGGAGGAGTGTCGGGGTTGGTCGATACTTCCACAGGAGGCTCAGTGCAGATAGCAGCTCTCAGATTCAGAGTCATAGCCTTTGTCATCGGCTGGAAATAAGTTTTTTTCATAACTCTTAATTTTAAATGTATTAATACAATTAGTGAATGGTGTTATTAAATATAACGCTGCAAATATATAAAGTTTTTTTTTTCCAACAACATGAAGCAAGTAGAAATTAACGTAATTTAACAAAATATTTGTTTTTTCGCGTTGATTTTCCTCTTTTATACCTGAAATCATGCCATTCGCCCTTCATCTGTCGTTCTCATCGGTAGTGTGTAATGATTCGGCGGCCATACCCAGATGTTCTTGGGGCAGCACATAGGGCTTGGCGTGATTTTTCAGGAAAATGCCATTGAGTGTATACTCAAGGGCGGTGAGTGTCTGGAGGCGGATTTTGGGTTTCAGTTCACATTCCCACAACGTGATGCAGTGCCACCCCATCTCGGCAAGTCTTGCTTTCTGCTGTTGGTCGCGCTCTTTGTTACGCGTGATTTTCTTTTGCCAGAATTCGGTGTTGGTCTTGGGCATGGTAAAATACTTGCATCCTTCGTGCCCATGCCAGAAGCACCCATTGACGAAAATGCATGTGCGGTATTTCCTCATCACGATATCAGGATGCCCTGGCAGACGCTTATGGTTGAGCCTATACCTGAACCCTCTCGCAAAGAGATATTTCCTGACGATGAGTTCGGGTTTGGTGTCTTTGGAGTGAATGGCTGCCATATTGTCGTGGCGGCGTTGCTTCTCGAGAGGTGTCATGCCGTGAATGTCTAAATACCCAGCCCTTGCGTGAAAGAAGCGTCGACCGCCTTTCCTTGCAGTATCCTGGAATTTGGCGGCACACTGTGAGTAAGCCAAATATTACCACCGATGACGGTATTGTCGCCGATGGTCACTCTGCCAAGAATGGTAGAATTGGCATATACCGTGACGTGGTTTCCGATAATGGGATGTCGTGGGATATTGACAGGTTTCCCATTGTCGTCGGTAAGGAAATTCTTCGCTCCGAGTGTCACGCCTTGATAGAGAGTCACATGGTGCCCGATGATGCATGTCTCGCCTATCACCACACCAGTGCCATGGTCGATGGCAAAGTACTCCCCTATCTGTGCCCCGGGGTTGATATCGATGCCGGTGGTGGAATGGGCTTGTTCGGTAAGGATTCTGGGGAGAATCGGCACTTGCATGACATGCAACTGGTGTGCCACCCTGTAATGCACCATGGTCTGCACCACGGGATAGCAGAAGATGACCTCGCTATAATTGCGCACTGCCGGGTCGTTATTGAAGATAGCCTGGACGTCGGTAAAGAGCAACCGCTTGATTTCGGCGAGGCTGTCGATGAAACGCAACATGATTTCCTGAGCCTCTTCTTCCACGGTAGCCTGGCAATCGCGTTCAAAGAGCAATGCCAGCGCTATCTGTTCCCTCAGCATGATACTGAGGCGCTCGAGTTTCACGCCAACGTGATATTCCCGAAAGTTCCTGTCGCCAAGACGTTCGTCGAAATAGCCGGGAAAGACGATGTCTTTCACCAACTCGATGATGGTGCGCAGCGCCGCCACCGATGGCAACTGTCGGTTGTTGCAAGGGGTGAGCAGTTGTTCTTCGGGCGACACTTCGGCCAATTTCCTGATATTTTTCTGGAATATTTCGTTTGTCATATATAATAAGGTATAATGGATATCCTGGTTGTCGGGTAAGGTCACTTCCTCTTCCGTTTTCCCTTTTGGGGGATTTCACGGTAGGGCTTGTAAGGAGTTTTTATCATTTCTGCCACCTGTTGCGCAATGACGCCAGCCCCTTTTTCGTTGGGATGGATGCCATCCGAAAGGATGAATTTGGGGTCGGAAATGGCAGAATACAGGTCGATAACCTCAAGGTGGTTGTTGCGTGCCACGGCATCGATGGCGGGTATTACCTCGTTGACGATCACACTGTCGGAGATCGTCCACTGGTCTTTGAACGCCTTGATAGGATGGGCAAGGATAATCCTGGGGTTGGAAGGCAATGCCTTGAGGGAGTCGATCATTTGCTGATAGTCGGCAGCAAATTCCGAATGGTGTTTCCAGTTCTCCGTCTTGCTGTCGTTGGTGCCGAGTTTGATGACGACGACATGTGGATTGAAAGCCAACGCATCGCGCCATGCCAGTTCGTTCATATAAGGAAAGTCGCCTTTATTGAGCAATGTCCTCGCCCCCACCCCGAAATTCTTCACATGATACCCCTCTCCGAGCAGTTGCTGGAGTTGGGCAGGATAACCATGGTTTTCGGCCATGTCGATTCCCGACCCGTCGGTGATGCTGTTTCCTATACACGCTACCCTGACTGCGTCTTTTCTTGGCGCCTTCAGCCGGCTGAGCCATACTTCAAGTTCGTTCATCATCTGTTGGTGGAAGGGGAAAGACTGACGTATGCCAAAGCCATGTCCGCCATGAGTATATACATGAAGCGAGCAGTTGTTTCCTGCATTCCGCATGGCTGAGTAGTAGGCTATGCCATTCGCAACGGGGGGCACCCCACGGTCGTCGTTTGCCAAGAAGATGGCTGCGGGAGGGGTGAGATGACGCCGCACCTGGAGTTCGTTGCTATATTCACGTGCGACGCCCTCATCATCACGCTCATCACCAAGGAAATTGACACACGATCCTTCGTGCTGACCGTTTTTACCCATGGTAATGACGGGATAGAAAAGGATGCTGAAATTGGGGCGTGCATCAAACTCGGCATGGGTGGAGACGGTGGAAGCGAGATGTCCTCCTGCCGAGAACCCCATAATCCCCACGTCGTAGGGATTGACACCCCAAACCTCGGCGCTGTCGCGTATGAGTCGCATCGCATTTACGGCATCAGACACCGGCAGGGTTCTGTCACCATCAGGCATGCGGTATTGCAAGACAAAGTAGGCGATGCCTTGTTGGGAAAAGAACTCCGCCCAGTCAGTGCCTTCGTTTTGCAAAGAAAGGTGATGGTATGCCCCTCCAGGGCACGCGACGACTGCCCTACCCGATGCCTTGTCGCGCTCGGGCAAGAAAGCAAACAGTTTTCCTACGGAATCATGCGGCATGGAGACAACAAACTGCCTATCCACATGCTGTGCCATCGCCTTGCCCAGAAACAGACTGAGCAATACGGTGAAGGCAGCCATGAAAACACGTTGTTTCCTCATATATAACACACTAATGAATATTTATGAACTGATGATCTTGAATCGCGCAAACTTGACGAGCAATTGTTTGGTGCCCATATTCTCGAAAGTCACGGTGGCTTTGGTATTCTCGCCCGTGCCTTCCACTTTCACTACGGTGCCACGACCAAACCGCTGGTGCTCGATGACACATCCCTCATGAATATCGAAGGTGTCGCCGGTAGAAGGGCCGGAGGGCTTGCCCTGTGACCTGGTGGAAGAGAGCGGACGGAGACGCCCGCCGTGTTGTTGCTGCAACCGCTTGAATTCTTCTGAGAAAGGGTCGACGGGGGGCTCTGCCGACCTTGGAGGAACAGCCCTCGGCATAGGGTCGGCTTTAAACTGTGTGGCGACAGGGTTGGCATTCTGAAAATTCTCCCTTCCATAGCGCCGGGGAGTCCACTCTTCGCCACGTTTTGCACGGGTCATTGGCCCAACGCTGATAAGCGACGGGTCAATGTCTCTGAGAAAACGGCTTTGCGCATTAAACTCCATCCTTCCATATCGCATACGCGACTGCGCACTGGTGAGGATACAGTGTTTCTCGGCCCTGGTAATAGCGACATACAACAGCCTGCGCTCCTCTTCGAGTTGCCTTGGCGTATCAGTAGACATCGGACTGGGGAAAAGGTTCTCCTCCAGTCCCACGACAAACACCGTGGGAAATTCGAGTCCTTTCGCGCTATGCACCGTCATGAGCGTCACTCGTTCGGCAGCATTGTCATCACCACCGTCAAGGTCGGTGAGCAATGCCACTACTTGCAGGTAATCAGCAAGATACACTTCATCGGGCTGTCCCTCTTCACGACGTGATTCCACAAAGTCTTTCATGCCATTGAGCATCTCATCGAGATTTTCCTTCCGTGAAAGTCCTTCTGGGGTGAGGTCTGACATAAGGTCCTGCATGATGCCCGACTCTTTTACGATTTCCGTACCGAGAGAAAAGACATCTGTAGTAGCGGCCTTTTCCATGAATCCGAGAATCAGTTGCCTGAAAGCAACGATTTTTGTCATGGTGGCTTTGGAGAGTTGCAGTCCTGCTTCTTGGGGATGACAGATGGCACGCCAAAGGCTCATACCGTTTTGCTGTGCCGCCGTAAGGATTTTCCCCAACGTGACATTTCCGATTCCTCTTGCAGGATAATTGATTACCCTTCTGAAAGCCTCCTCATCATCAGGATTCACCACGAGCCGGAAATATGCGATAACATCCTTAATCTCCTTGCGCTGATAGAAACTCAGTCCTCCATAGATGCGGTAGGGAATGCCTTCCTTGCGCAGTTGCTCTTCAAAGATGCGACTTTGCGCATTGGTACGGTAGAGGATGGCGAAGTCGCCATAGCCGGCATTTTCCTCTTTCTTGATTTTAGCAATAGTCTTGCACACCACCACGGTTTCCTCACGGTCGCTATACAAGGGGATATAACGCAAAGCCTCGCCCACATCGTTTCTGCTGAATACATCTTTCCTTATCTGCCTCTTATTGTGCGAGATAAGACTGTTTGCCGCCTTCACGATGACCTGAGTGGACCGATAGTTCTGTTCGAGTTTGAAAAGCCGGGAGCCTTTGTATAGGTTATTGAAATCGAGGATATTGTCGATATCGGCACCTCTGAATGAATAGATGCTCTGTGCGTCGTCGCCAACCACACAAACCTGTTGCCGCTCCTTGGAGAGTTGGTAGATGATTTGTTGCTGGGCATAGTTGGTGTCCTGATACTCATCCACGAGGATGAATCCGAAACGGTCGACGTATTTTCTCCTCACATCCTCATGACCATCAAACAACAGGTATGTGTAGAGCAGCAAGTCGTCGAAATCCAGCACATTGGCTTGTTTGCACCTTCTGCCATACTCGCTATAGATTTGCGCCAGCATCGGCATCTTCATGCTTTTATCACGCTCATAAGCATTTTTATCCGACTCATAGAGTTGTGCCGTGATGAGTCGGTTTTTCGCGAGTGAAATGAGATTGTGCACGGTGGCTGGCTTATACACGTTTTCGTCGAGAGCGAGTTGCTTGATAATGTTCTTTATCAGCGTTCTCGAATCACTCTCGTCGTAAATGGTATAATTGGAATGAAAACCGATTTGCTCTGCCTCAATCCTGAGAATCCGGGCGAAGATGCTATGGAAAGTGCCCATGTTGAGAGACCGTGCCCTGTCGTCGCCCACAAGTTTGGCTACCCTCTGTTTCATCTCTGATGCAGCCTTGTTGGTGAAGGTGAGTGCCAGGATATTCCATGGGTTGTAACCATTGAGCAGGAGGTAGGCCACCTTGTAGGTGAGCACACGCGTCTTTCCCGACCCTGCTCCGGCAATGACGAGCGATGGTCCGTCGATATACTCTACTGCCTTTCTTTGGCTTTCGTTGAGTTGATTCAGCAAGTTTTCAACTTCGGGCATTTTCTGTTGTTCTATGATAACATGTTGAAGCAGAAGGGGAAGGCTCACTGCTGGGGAAACGATGGCATGTTTCTCATCTGCCGTACTATCTGCTTTTGCCGTTTAAGCAACCAGGCAGAAGGGTGCTTCGAATTGCGTTTCAATGGATTTGGCAAGGTGGCTGCGATAAGGGCACAGTCGGCCTTGGTGAGTTCGGAGGGCTGTTTGTTGAAATTGTGCCGTGCTACGGCTTTTACACCATAAATACCCTTTCCCATCTCAATGGAGTTGAGATATACCTCCATGATGCGCTCTTTGCTCCAAAAGAGTTCTATGAGCACCGTGAAATAGGTTTCCAGACCTTTTCTCACCCAGTTGCTGTTTGGCCAAAGGAAGACATTCTTTGCCGTCTGCTGGGTGATGGTACTTCCCCCTCTCGGCCTCTTGCGTTTCTTGTTGTCTTTCTGGGCTTGTTTGATGGCCACGGGGTCTACCCCATGATGAATGAGAAAACGCTGGTCTTCACTGGCCATGACTGCCACAGGCATGTAGGGCGACATTTTTTCGAGGGGAACCCATTCATGATGCAGGGTGATATCTTCTCCGTTTTTCACCTGCTGCACACACCTGATGACCATGAGAGGGGTGACTGGAACAGGCACAAACCGGAATAGTACCACTGCTAATATAGTGGAACTGAAAAACAACAAGATGACCCATTTGAAAAACCTGAAGATTTTTCTGAAAAAAGAAAATCTTGCTTTCATCTGCATTTGGGAATTAAGCCACCAACAGTTATGTTTGCCGTAATAAAAAAAGGAATGTAATATGTACAAAATGGGCGGATTATTCATCCGCCCTATTTTGAAGAATATGTTACCTCAAAATTAGTTAAGGTTGCCTGCGTTGGCTGCGTCGATCATTGCCTGGCTAGCATACATGTAGATTTCCACACGGCGGTTCTGCTGACGGCCAGCAGCGGTGCTGTTGTCGGCGATAGGCTGATGTGAGCCGAAACCGGAAACGTTCTGGAACTGCGATGAGGGCACGCCGCAATTAACGAGATAATTGGCCACGGCCTGAGCACGGTTGAGCGAAAGTGGGTCGTTCACTTTGTCACTACCGGTGCTGTCGGTATGGCCCTGGATGTCGATGAGGAGTTGGGGCTCCGACTTCAACATCTCGGCAAACTTGGTGAGTGCAGTCTTAGATGCATTGTTGAGGGCATATTTGCCAGTAGCGAAGAGGATACCTGAGTCGAAGGCCACCTTCACGGCGGTAAGACCGTTCTGGTCGGTAATCTCTGTCACCTGTGCATTCTCCACAGCGGCAGCCTTTGCCTTCACCTTGTCCATATGACGGCCGATGAGCGTACCTGCTGTAGCGCCTACGGCTGTTCCAATTGCAGCACCAATGGCAGTGCTCTTTGTATCCTTACCTATCAACTGGCCAACGATACCACCGAGGACGGCGCCGCCACCAGCACCAAGCAGACCGCCAGTACCGGCACTAGTTTGACAACCTACTACCATCAGAGCACACATAACGTATGCAATCAAATTTGATTTTTTCATAATGTATAAATTAATAATCGTTAATAAAAAACTTGTTAATTCTAAAGATTTCCTTGTTTTGAAAGTTGATAATCTGATTGCAAAGATAGTAAAAAAGAGTATAGTGCAAAAGAAATCGGCTTTTTTTTTCAATTTTTTTGTATCTCTATAGCCACAATGTACACAATACCATGATTTTTCTTTCATCAGATGATATGATAGGTTGTGTAAAAACTCTGTCTTTTGTTTCGCATTGCGCTCGGTTTTAATTTTGACCTGCGGTCGAAATTAGGATGCACCTCGGCAATGGAAACAAAAAACTCTGTCTTTTGTTTCGCATTGCGCTCGGTTTTCACTAATTTTGCAGGCAAAATAACAAACCATAGATTTACAATGGCAAAAGAATTGAAAGATTTGACCAAGAGGGCTGACAATTACAGCCAATGGTTCAACGACTTAGTAGTGAAAGCAGATTTGGCCGAACAGTCGGCCGTTCGTGGTTGTATGGTCATCAAACCTTATGGCTATGCCATTTGGGAAAAGATGCAGTCGCAGTTGGACAAGATGTTCAAGGAGACAGGTGCCCAGAATGCCTATTTCCCCTTACTGATACCCAAGTCTTTCCTCTCTCGCGAAGCCGAGCACGTGGAAGGCTTTGCCAAGGAATGTGCCGTGGTAACCCATTACCGGTTGCGCGCCAAGGCCGACAAGAGCGGTGTGGAGGTAGACCCTGCCGCCAAATTGGAAGAGGAACTGATTGTAAGGCCTACATCGGAAACCATCATCTGGAACACCTATAAAAACTGGATACAATCTTGGCGCGACCTGCCATTGATGTGCAACCAGTGGTGTAACGTGATGCGCTGGGAGATGCGTACCCGCCCGTTCCTGCGCACTTCTGAATTTCTCTGGCAGGAGGGGCATACTGCACATGCCACCCGTGAGGAAGCCGAAGAAGAAGCCCGCAAGATGCTTGGCGTTTACGCCAAGTTTGCTGAGGAATGGATGGCAGTGCCCGTGGTACAGGGAGTGAAGAGCGAGACCGAACGATTTGCCGGTGCCCTCGACACCTATACCATCGAGGCGATGATGCAAGACGGCAAGGCGCTCCAAAGCGGCACCTCGCATTTCCTCGGACAGAATTTCGCCAAGGCTTTTGAAGTGACCTATCTCAACAAAGAGAACAAGCCCGAATATGTATGGGCAACATCATGGGGTGTCTCCACACGCTTGATTGGCGCTCTCATCATGACCCACTCCGATGACAACGGTCTGGTGCTTCCGCCACGTCTCGCTCCTATCCAGGTGGTCATCGTGCCTATCACCAAAGGCAGCGACCAACTTGCCGCTATCAGCGAGCGTCTTGAACCGGTGATCGCTGCACTGAGAGCCGCCGGCATCAGCGTGAAGTATGACGATGCCGACAACAAGCGCCCGGGCTTCAAGTTTGCCGACTACGAACTGAAGGGTGTTCCCGTGCGCCTGGTAATGGGTGGACGCGACTTGGAGAACGGCACCATCGAGGTGATGCGCCGCGACACCTTGGAGAAAGAAACCTATCCGCTCGATGGCATCGTGGAGCACGTAGAGCAGTTGCTCGAGGAGATGCAGACCAACTTGCTGGAGAAGGCACGCCAATGGCGCGACGAGCGCATCTATGAATGCGACAACTACGAGGAGTTCAAGGAGCGCGTGAAAGACGGCGGATTCTTCCTCTGCCACTGGGACGGCACAGCCGAGACCGAGGCTAAGATCAAGGAAGAAACACAAGCCACCATCCGCTGCGTGCCTTTCGGTGTGGAACAGACTCCTGGTGTGGACATGGTGAGTGGCAAGCCTTCTGTTGCCCGTGTCATCATTGCAAGAAGTTATTAATCCTGAATATTATTTTGAAATGAGAAGAATCGTATTCTCCTTGGCATGCTTGCTGATAGGCATCAATGCCATGGCACAATTGCCCATGAAGATAACGGCAAAATTTGCCAAAGGCAATCAAGCCACTTATCTCTTCGACAGTGAGACGTCTATCGGCTCACCAATGGGAGACAGTCCCATCAAATCGACTTCTTCATCGGAAGTGAAGTTCTCGGTAACCGAGGTACGCCCCGACGGCTATACCATAGAAGCCACCATGCTCAATGTGGATGGTAACAATTTGAATTTACCGGGCGAAGAAGCCGCAACGAAATTGGCGGTCGACTTCTTAAAACAGTGGGTCGGCAAAAAGGCTGTACTGCTGGCCAACAAAGACGGCAAAATATTGAGCATCAAGAATTACGAGGCATTAAAGACCGAATTGTCCAAGGTAGCGGAAGATCTTATCAAGACGGTTCCTGCTGAAGGTGCTGAGGGCTCAGCCCTTACCAGTGAATTACTTCAGAAAACATTGGTCAAGCAACTCGACGAAGATAAGATGATATCGACATTCACTGGCAAGGTGTTCGATTTCTACGGAAAGACCATCTCCACGGGCATGATGGAAGATGTCGAGGTGGAAGGCATGAAAGCCAAAGACACCTACGTGATTTCTGCTCCCAAGAACAGTAGTGTATATACCATCAACAGTACAACAGTGGTGGCGATGTCGAATGATGACCTGAAAGCCATGCTCTTGAAACAGTTGGCAGACAACATGCCTGAAGACCAGATGGAAGCCCTCAAACCACAAATCGACCAAATGATTAATGGTGGCATGATTAAAATCGACGGCAAAGGAACTGCCACCTATGTATTCAAGAAGAATAGTTGGTTGCAGTCGATGGATTCTTCCATGACACTGGATGTCATGGGCAATAAAACCGAAATCACATGTAAAGCGACGTTGAAAGAGAGCAAATAAAACTCCTCCCAACACCATTTCATACAGCCCCTCCCAATTTTGGGAAGGGCTTTTTTCGTCTTCAGAGGGTACAAAAAAAATGACCCCCGCCAATTCCCTCGCCTCACGGCGGTGGGAATCTTTGGGTGTCACAGAATTAAAAGATCAGCATTGAAAATATTCTTTTACTTAAATTTACCCTGAAACTAACACTCAATTATCCTGTTGCATTACATTAATGAATTTATCTATGAAAAAAAATCTATCATCCATGCCCTTTCTCTGCCCACCCCTGAGGAGGGAGATACTCGGTATTTCCAAAACACGGCGTGCCACACGAAATTCCCCACACTACAGGTAGGGCATGCATTGCCACTGTCTGGAAGTAAGCCAATACCCCATAAGGTAACGGGAGCGTATGTCATCACATGATATGACTTTATGTCGGCCCTCCTTGCCTAAAGAGTCCTTGGGCTATTCGAAAAACATCGAAAATGTATTTTCCTCAATCAATTATGTGGCAAAAATAATATATTTCTGTGTAATTTGCAAGAATATGCAATAGAAAAAACCATTTTTACAGGAAAAATCAGCATAAAATGACAAAAATACAGTGAGAATGACTATACAAGCCAACTCATGAACAAAAAAAAATTTGGCGCTATGAAAGAAAAAAACTATTTTTGCATTATCAATCAATCCTACTATTCAGCAATCCAAAAAACAACGAAATGAAAAAATCATTGTTGATGCTCTGCATGCTTCTGACCGTGACCCTCGGATGGAGCAAAGGAGTGACCCGCCCGAAACTCGTGGTGGGCATCGTGGTAGACCAAATGCGATGGGACTACTTGTTCTATTATTCTGAAAAATACAGCGACGACGGATTGAAACGCTTGCTCTCCGAAGGATTCAGTTGTGAGAACACGATGATTACCCACGTTCCCACCGTCACGGCCATAGGTCATTCCAGCGTCTATACTGGTTCGGTGCCCGCATTTACGGGGATTGCCGGCAACAATTTTCTTCTTAACGGCAAGAACGTGACCAGCGTGACAGACACCACCGTACATGCCGTGGGCAGTGACATTACCCACCGCGAAGGCAAATGCTCACCCCGCAACCTGCTGGCCAACACGATAGGCGACCAATTGAAAATCGCTACCGACTTCAAGGCCAAGGTCATTGGCGTGGCCCTGAAAGACAGAGCCTCCATCCTTCCTGCCGGCCATGCTGCCGACGCCGCCTACTGGTGGGATGGAAAAGCCGGACATTTCATCAGCAGCAGTTACTACATGGAAAAACTCCCCAGTTGGGTGGAGGCATTCAACAAAGTCAACCACACCGCCCCTGACTACGATATCAAAACCGACCCGGCTGGCATCACCATCACTTTCAAGATGGCAGAGGAAGCATTGTTGAAAGAGCAAATGGGCAAGGACGACATCACTGACTTGCTTGCCGTCAGCATTTCCTCGACAGATGCTATCGGGCACGCCACTGGCACCCGTGGCACGGAGAACTGGGCTGCCTATAAGGAGTTGGACAAGTGCATAGGCAAGTTTCTGCGCTATCTCGACCAAAAAGTGGGGCGCGACAACTACCTACTGTTCCTCACTGCCGACCATGGCGCTGTGCATAACGGCAACTTCATGAATGAGCACCATCTTCCTGGTGGCGGATGGGAAGCAAGTGCTACAAGCAAGACGTTGAACGACCGTCTGTCGCAACAATTCGGTGCCACCGGCAAATACGTGAAAGCCATCATGGACTGCCGCATCTATCTCGACCACGATTTCATCGAGGCCAACGGACTTGATTTAAGAGCCGTGAAGAAAAGTGCCGTTGATATCTTGAAAGAAGACAGCCAATTTGCCTATGTGGTGGATTACGAGGAGGTGAACAACAGCGCAGTTCCCTTCTTCCTCCGCGAGCGTATCATCAACGGCTACCACCGCATGCGCAGCGGCGACCTCTTGGTGGTGATGCAAGGCAGCCACCAACATGGCAAGGTAGGAAAAGACTATAAGGGCACCTCGCATGGCACCTGGAATCCCGACGACTCACACATCCCCCTGCTCTTCTTGGGATGGCATGTGAAACAGGGCAGCACCAGCACCCCCACCCGCATGGTCGACATTGCCGCCACGGTATGTGCCATGCTTCACATCCAGATGCCCGACTGTTGCATTGGCGACGCCATTCAGGAGGTTTGGAAATAACTTGAAAGAAAAAACGAAATAAAGGGCTGAACAGACCACGATGTCTTTTCAGCCCTTATTTCGTTAACGGAAGAGAAGTGTAGTATCGATGCCGCCTCACATAATATTGCCAAAGAATGGAGCAGGGAGCAAGTTGCCCGGAATCTGTTTCATGGCGCATCTGCTGTATTTTCTGCCTCTCTCCATCAAACTCATGTTTCCATTTCCTGAAATCATGTCTGGCCTTGTAGATGGCCTTGAAATCACCCACATTTCCACACAACAGTGTTTGGTAAGCAGCCACATAGTCGAGCACCCATCTCAATAGCATCACCCTCCGCAACCTTTCCTTTGGCAGGTTCTTATAGAGCATGGTGAGATTGTTTCTGAAATTGAGATATGCTTTCATGGGATTGCCTTTGGGTAATGTTCCTCCACCTACATGATAGACCTGACTATCGACTACGCAGAAAACCTTCTTCCCCCCAATGCGAAAGCGCCAACACAAGTCGATTTCCTCGTTATGGGCGAAAAAGCGTGCATCGAAACCACCAAACCTGCGGAAGTCTTCTGCCCTTACCACCATACATGCCCCAGTGGTCCACATCACTTCCGCTGTAGTGTCGTATTGCCCGTGGTCTTTCTCTACCGTATCGAAAATCCTGCCTCTGCAAAATGGATAACCCAAGGCATCGACAAAGCCCCCCGCTGCCCCAGCATACTCAAAGGCACTATGGTCGGCCACTGCCAACAATTTGGGCTGACATGCTGCCACATCGGGATGTTGGTCCATGAAACGGACGAGCGGAGTGAGCCAATGCTGGGTGACATCAACATCCGAATTGAGCAGCACATAATATTGGGCATCTACCAGTCGCAGCGCACGGTTATACCCTTCGGCAAACCCCCAGTTCTTGTTGAGCCTGATGACTCTTACTTCTGGGAATTTGGCTTGCAGGAAAGGCACGGAATCATCGGTTGATGCATTGTCGGCCACGATGACAGTGGCCTCCTCCGACAAGCGCACCACCTTTGAGAGATACTCGCCCATCATCGCCTTCCCGTTCCAGTTGAGAATCACTACCGCAACCTTGTCCATCATGCGTCCTCCATCAATTCTGCGATGAGCGCCGACCTGTCGTGGTTGAATTCCACGAGCCGTAGCATCACCAACTGGTTGTCGAGTTCGGGTCTTGACAATGAAGCGGGCAATTCCACTCTAATATAATTAGGTGTAAACCCATGCATCGCCCTACCCCTCTGGGCTTTCTCCATCAACACCAACTGGCAACTACCTATATACTGCTGGTAGAAGTCGTGGGTCTTCTGTTCTGAGAGTGCCAAGAGACGGGTCGACCGCTGTTTCTTGGTCTTTTCGTCTACCCTGCCCTCTATCTTCAATGCCGCAGTGCCCGGACGTTCTGAATAGGGAAACACATGCAGTTGGGTAATATCCAACGAATCCAGGAAGCGGTATGTCTGTTCAAAATGTTCCGCGGTCTCACCTCGCATTCCCACTATCACGTCCACACCGATGAAGGCATGAGGAATGAGTTGCTTTATCAGTCGAATCTTCTGTTCAAAGAGTTGGGTATCGTAGCGTCGGTGCATCATCTTCAGCACCTCGTCGCTCCCACTCTGCAATGGGATATGGAAATGGGGCATGAAAGCCCTGCTGCCGGCACAGTAGTGAATAAGATCGTCAGAGATGAGGTCTGGCTCGAGACTGCTGATGCGATATCTTTCTATGCCGTCGATACCGTCGAGGGCCTTGACGAGGTCGAGGAACGATTCACCGGTGTTTTTCCCGAAATCTCCGATATTCACCCCTGTGAGCACTATTTCCTTTCCACCTTCTGCGGCAGCATTTTTTGCCTGTTCGACGAGTGACTCAATTGAAGGCGACCTGCTGAACCCACGAGCATAGGGAATGGTGCAATAGGTGCAGAAATAGTCGCAGCCATCCTGCACTTTCAAGAAGAACCGCGTACGGTTTCCTCTCGAACAACTGGGAGCGAACGATTTGATTTCTTTGGTCTTTACCGTGAAATGCCGATGGAGCGACTCTGTTTTGACCTCTCCGGTCCATGCATTGGAAAGGAAATCAACCAACGAGGCCTTCTCATTGGAGCCAAGAACCAGGTCGACTCCTTCTATGGCACTCACCTCCTCTGGTTCAAGTTGTGCGTAGCATCCGGTCACCACCACAAAGGCATGGGGATATTTTCTTACCAGGCGATGAATGGCCTGACGACACTTGTGGTCGGCTACATCGGTTACCGAACAGGTATTGATAAGGCACAAGTCGACTTCATCTCCCTCCTTTGCCTCTGTAATACCCATTTGCGAAAGCAACCGGGCAAAGGTAGATGTTTCTGAAAAATTGAGTTTGCAACCCAAAGTGCAATATGCCGCTTTTTTACCTTGAAAAGCAGATGAATCAATCATATCCCCAGTAAATTCATAATCTCATGCAAAAATACTACAAAAAATCGAGAAAGGCAATTATTCACTGCTTTTGATGCGATTTTTCAACCGCACAACAACTTGTTGTGTGGGGACACAAAACAATTAACCTTAATTAACAAACTGCATCTATCTGATATTCAATATTTTACAAAAAAGTTACAAAACAGCCTAAAAAAAAGTGAGAAAAACTATTTTTGTATCAAAAATAATATCTACCTTTGCATCGTTTTAATAAACAACATTAGTTTTACAGATTAAAAAGCAAAGGAAATGAAGAAATTAGCATTTATGTTCGTAGCTATGGCAGCCCTGTCTTTCGCTGCTTGTACTGAGACCAAGGCTCCCGAGGCTCCCGTTGAGGAGGCTACTGAGGCTGTAGAGGCTGTTGCTGACAGCGCTGCTGAGGCTGTTGAGGCTGTTGCTGACAGTGCTGCTGCTGTTGTTGACAGCGCTGCTGCTGCTGCTGGCGAGGCTGTTGAGGCTGCTGCTGACGCTGCTGCTGACGCTGCTGCTAACTAAGCATCGAACAAAATCAGAAAGACATCCGTCGAGTCGTGAGGCTCGGCGGATTTTTTTGTTTTCTCTAAAATAGGATTATTTCACCAGAAGAGGTGATGGGGCTTAGAGGCCCAGTTGAGCCTTAGCCGCCGGCAGTCCCTGCTGAGCCGCTTTTTGAAGCCACTGGATGGCTATCTCACGGTTGTACGACACTCCTGTTCCATCAAGATAGCACATGCCGAGACAATATTGTGCTTGTGGGTTTCCCATCTCGGCAGCCTTGGTAAAGAGTTCCACGGCCTTGGCATCGTCTTGAGCCAAATTGATTCCTACCTGATAGTTTTGCGCCATGGTCACCATTGCCTGTGTGTTTCCCAAATCAATGGCTTTCTGATAGAGCGCGTTGCTTTTTGCCACGTCTACATCCACACCAAAGCCAAAGGCATAGCACATGGCGAGATAGTAGCAGGCATACGAATCGGTTTCAGCCTCTTCAGACAACCATTTCACTGCCCTGCCGAAGGCCTGTTCGGCCCTCGACTCATTCTTTGCTGTGCCATAGCCATACTTGCTGCAGAAACCAAGATAATAGAGTGCCATAGACTGGTCTTTCTCTGCTGCCAAGGCATAATACTCACACGCTTTTTCACGGTCTTTTTCCACCCCCAGCCCATTGAAATAGCATCTTCCCAGATAATACTGCGAAGTGGAATGACCATTGGCTGCCATAGCCATCAGTTGCTGCACTTGCTGGTTGCTGACCAACCCCCAGTTGATGGAATCTTCCAATGTAGCCTGTGCATGGGAAGAGAGTGAAACTAAAGCAATGATAGCGGTAAATATCGTTTTTCTCATGGTCGTCCTCCTTAGTGAAAGAAAAAGCCTTATCACTATTGTTCTTGCCAAGGTTGATGTAACCTAGAGCATAGCATCAAAGGTGATAAGGCTATTGTAAACAATTTGTATTCTCTTAATCTCTCAAGATATTGACGAGAAGCGAGGCAACAGAAGTGGATATACTGATAAACGAGAACCAGATAGAGGTTGACTGTCCGAGAGCGGAGTTCTTTGCCTTCGTAGCATTGGGCTCTACGTAAATGATATCGTTCTGCTGAACATAATAATAAGGTGAGTTAATGAAGTTGGCATCAGTCAGGTCGATTCTGTGCACCGACTTCTTGCCAGTGGCATCCTCACGTATCAGCATCACATTCTGACGTTTACCATAGAGGGTAAGGTCACCACCGCTGGCGAGAGCCTCGAGCACACTCATCTTCTCTGTAGTGACAGGCACCACCTTCGGACTACTGAAATCGCCGAGAAGGGTGATACGGAAACTCGACATTCTGACGGTAACGACAGGGCGCTCTGTCTTGGCAAGATACGGAGCGATTTTCTCTTCTATCAAAGCCTCGCACTCACGCTTGGTGAGACCTTGCACATAAATTCTACCAACGATGGGGAAATTGATATAGCCATCATTATCGACGAGGTAGCCTTGGAGCGAACCAGCACCATTCGACAGACCACCATCAGCCGACAAAGTCCTGGAAACCGTGAGGTTGAAAGGATGCGACACTACGGGGTCGGAAGTATGTACGGTGATGGTAAGTTGATCTTTCGGCATAATCCTGGCATCGAACAGTCCCTGTGACGCAGAGAGGTCCAAGGAGTCGATATTCTGCATATACGGAACCTGCTTGCTCGTCTGGCAGCTATCCATAAAGACGATGGCCATCATCGCCAACAAAGGTAGTAGGAATTTCTTCATTTTCTGATTACTATTAAAATTTTTGCAAAATTACTGTTTTTTTTGTAACTGACAAATTATTTTATTGAAAGTTTGTCGGTAGATTCCAAAAAAGCATTGCTTTATCTTATCTCACCCAGACCCTCAGGCAAGTGAGGAAGACGATGAAATACATACAAAAAAAGTTGAGACGGTTGTGCCGTCTCAACTATATTTTATCAAATCTGATGTAGGAGCCTCACCCCCGACCCCTCTCCCAGAGGAGAGGGGAGTGGTTACCTTTAGCCTCTGTTATGCCTTGGCCCCACCGACCGTGATTAGTAGAATTTGAAGTAATTCTTGGCGTTATAGTAACTGATGTCCTTCACCATTCTCGCAAGTGATTCCATATCGTCGGGCAGCAATCCATTTTCCACGTCGTTTCCGAGGAGATTGCACAACAGACGACGGAAATACTCATGCCTTGGGTAAGAAAGGAACGAACGCGAGTCGGTGAGCATGCCCACGAAACGGCTCAGCAACCCGAGAACGGAGAGTGCATTCATCTGCCGTGTCATTCCGTCGAGTTGGTCGTTGAACCACCATCCCGACCCGAATTGGATTTTCCCCGGACAAGAGCCATCCTGGAAATTGCCGAGCATGGTAGCAATCACCTCGTTGGCGCAAGGATTGAGCGTGTAGAGGATGGTGCGGGTGAGTTTGCCTTTTGCGTTCAGATGGTTGAGGAAATGGCTCATGGCTCTTGCCGTGTTGAATTCGCCAATGGAATCGAAACCGGTATCTGGTCCCAGTTTGTCGTACATCAGACTATTGTTGTCGCGGATGGCACCATAATGATATTGCTGTGTCCAGTTGCTGTCATAATCCATCTCTGCCATCAGCGTGAGGAAACAGTGCTTGAACTGTCTTACCTCGGTATCAATGAGTTGCTGACCACGCATGGCTTTCTCGAAAATAATCTCAATCTGACTGTCGGTATAAGGCTCGTCGTAGAATTCCTCGATACCATGGTCGCTCAGCCGACAGCCATTCTCATGGAAGAAGTCGTGCCGGCGCTGCAAGGCGTCCACCATGTCCTTGAAAGTCTTGATCTCGATATCTGCCACTTCTCCCAGTTGTTTCACATAAGCAGCGAAATCGGGCTTTTCCACATTCATGGCTTTATCGGGTCTCCATGCCGGTATCATCTTCACCTCAAAGCCGCTTTCCCTTGTCTGCTTGTGATATCTGAGGTCGTCGACAGGGTCGTCGGTAGTACACACGCACTCCACGTTGTATCTTCTCATCAGTCCTCTTGCAGAAAACTCGGGAAGTTTGAGTTTCTCGTTGCACTCATCGAATATCTCACGTGCTGTCTTGGGACTGAGGAGTTTTTCTATGCCGAAAGCGGTCTTCAACTCAAGGTGTGTCCAGTGATAAAGTGGGTTGCGGAACGTATAAGGCACTGTTTCGGCCCATTTCTCAAACTTCTCCCAGTCGGTGGTGTCCTTTCCTGTACAGAATCTCTCATCCACTCCGTTGGTGCGCATGGCCCTCCACTTGTAGTGGTCGCCACCCAACCAGAGTTCGGTAATGCTGCTGAACTTATGGTCATTGGCCACCATCTCCGGGATCAGGTGACAATGATAGTCGATAATAGGCATTTTGGCAGCATGATTGTGATAAAGATCCTGTGCAGTTTTGGTTTGCAGCAGGAAGTTGTCGTCCATGAATTTTTTCATATGAATGTATGTTTTAGTTAAATGTTTTAAGGCTGTCAGGATTAGCCGTCGGCAAGAACATCATGTTGTCATGCCTGAAGCGAAAAACCTTGCAAATATAATGAAATAATTTTGTATAAAGACAAAAATAAATTATATTTGCAGAGAAAAATACGCAAACGATGTCGTACATGAAAGACAAGACCTCTCCGCCATCCATACGTAGCCTTACAGGCAAAGTGCTGCTCCTCTACACGGGTGGCACGATAGGGATGGGCTGCAATCCGACAACCCGAGCCTTGGAGCCATTGGACTTTGAGCATCTCTCGAGCAACATGCCCGAGTTCAAGTATCTTGACACAAGCATCGACACCTATCATTTCAATCCCCCTGTCGACTCCAGTGACATGACTCCAGAACTATGGGCCGAACTCGTTGGCATCATTTCCTCACATTACTCCGAATATGATGGATTCGTGGTGCTCCATGGCACCGATACGATGGCATTCACAGCCTCAGCCCTTTCCTTCATGCTCGAGAACCTGACGAAACCCGTCATTCTTACGGGTAGCCAACTGCCTATTGGACAGTTGCGCACCGACGGCAAGGAGAATTTGATTACAAGCATAGAACTGGCCTCTGCCCATCATCCCGACGGCCGTGCCATTGTCCCGGAGGTATGCATCTATTTCAGTGGCCACCTGCTTCGAGGCAACCGTGCGACGAAACAAAGCGCCGACGGATTCAATGCCTTTGCCACCTTCAACTACCCTGTGTTGTGCAACGCGGGCGTAGAATTCGTATATGCCAGCAGACACCACATCCTGTCGCCCGACTACAGCCGTCCGATGATTCCTCACACCAAGATGGACACCAACGTCATCGTTCTATCGCTGTTTCCTGGCATCCAGGAATGTTTCCTTCGCCACGTGTTCGAAGCCCCTGAACTGCGTTCGGTGGTGATGCGTACCTTTGGCAGCGGCAACGCCCCACAAAAGCCATGGCTCATCCGCTTGCTGAAAGAAGCGAGCGACCGTGGCGTTACCATAGTGAATATCAGTCAGTGTATCTCGGGATGTGTGGAGATGGACCGTTATGACACAGGTTTTCAGTTGAAGAACGCAGGGGTAATCAGTGGGCACGACAGCACCGTGGAGAGCGCTGTCACCAAACTGATGTACCTTCAGGCACGCTATTCCGACCCCCACATCATCCGTAGGCTGATGAACCAGTCGCTTTGCGGTGAAATCAGCGTATGAACATTCACATTTTTAACTATATACAACATGAAATCATTAAAAGGAACAAAAACAGAGAAGAACCTGCAAGAGGCATTTGCAGGTGAGAGTCAGGCACGCAACAAGTACAGTTATTGGGCATCAAAAGCCAAGAAAGACGGCTATCAGCAAATAGCCGCCATCTTTGAGGAGACGGCCAACAACGAGAAGGAGCATGCCAAGATGTGGTTCAAGTTGCTTGAAGGAGGCAGCATCCGCGACACCACAGAGAACCTGAAAGCCGCTGCCGCCGGTGAGAATTTTGAGTGGACCGACATGTACGACCGCATGGCCCGCGAAGCAGAAGAGGAAGGATTCACCGACATCGCTTCCAAATTCCGTGCTGTGGCAGCCATCGAGAAGCACCATGAGGAGCGCTACCTGAAATTGCTCAAGAACATTGAAGACAAGGTGGTCTTCTCACGCGATGGCGATTGCATCTGGCAGTGCCGCAACTGTGGCCATATCGTGGTGGGCAAGGATGCTCCTGAGATTTGTCCTGTTTGCGACCATCCCCAGAGTTACTTCGAACTTCGTGCAGAGAACTATTGATTTGCAGGTCTCCGAAAACCCTAAAAGTCCCCAAAGGCTTAGTGTCTTTGGGGACTCTTTATTATATTTCATCTCATCTCACTACAACCTTGACGGTATGTCCGTTGGCATATTTCACGATATTGACGCCTTTTGTCATCTTGTCCACTCTCACCCCGTTTGTCTTGTAGATGCCTATGATTGGCGTCGACGTCGGCAGAATAGCGATATCGTCAGCAAAATCGTCATCACCAAGTCCGATGAAGGGGTTGGCTTCAGAATCATCTTCGTCGAGAACGAGGTATGCCCGATGAGCCCCCATCTTTATCAAGCCATTTTCTCTCACCGGATAAAAAGCAGTGACACCGTTATGGTTCTGCAAGACATAACTGCCCTGCGGGGCGAATGTCTCAGCCATACATCCATGGAGGCAATGGTTCACCAGATAATCGTCAGACATCTCTTCTGGCTCTTCGGTCGTCCCTACGAGCAGGTAGTCGCCCGTGGCGCCCCTCACCAGATAGGGTTTGTTGGCTTCTGGATGTTCCACTTGTCGCTTCAAGAGTTGTCCCTTCTTGTCTCTTCCGATGACATCATACAACACCAGTTCCTCCGGTACATCAAAGGCAAACGGCACACAGACCGTTGACCATCCCGATGAGGTGATGGAAAGGGTGTATGAAACGAGAACAGGCGTAAACGAGTAATTCATCCAAATATCCACGTATTGGAGTCTTTTCTGCATCCAAGGCTTGATACGGCTGAGACTGTCCTTGCACCCCACCTGCACATAGGGGCGAACCCCTTTCACCTGATTCTTTGCTTTCCAGATGCGATATTGTGCAGCCACGCAATCCCCGGCATGGTATGTCACCGTATCGCTATACTTTTCCAAGTTCTTGTATTTTGAATAGTTGTATTCAACGAGAGTCCACTGGCTGTTGGGAATGGTCTCTTTCAGGCAAGGACTTTGAGGCCATTTTGTCCACTCCTTACGGTAGTTGTCCTCTCCTACAGCATAATACCACGACTCAAACATCGACTCCACAGTTTCTGCATTCAATATCCCATTGTCACGAAGAAAAGCATATCGCTCGCGGATGTCATTCTTGAAGTATTTTTCCACCCATTTCAAAGGGCCAAAGTTGGTATAGTTCCAATTGGCCATCGGATAGATGTAATAATACTGTGGCTCAAAGATGATGAAGTTGACTGGGAAATAGCCAAACGTACTATCCAGGTCGTATGGGGCGACAAACCATTTCTTACCATCATAGGTGAACCATTGATAGTTTTTCTGGGTTCCATCGAAATTGTTGGAAACGATATTGTGTATGATGTAATCGATGATGCTGACGACATCAAACCTTTCCTCTATGGCTGCCCTGATGGCAGCAGTTCCCGATTTATTGTCGACCAGCGACTGTATTTCACTGTTGTAGCGGCTCAGGTCCTGGATATAGTGTTTCACCTTTGCGGTATGCTTCTTATACTCTTTTATCTTTTTCGAATCAGTATCGAGGTCGTAATATGCCGAACTTTCATCCATAAGTTCTTCAGGATCGTCGCCATCATAAATCTCTCCATTCATCGTGTAGAGGTTCTTCGGATTACGCACCTCAATTTTGGTCCAATTGACATTTCCATCAAAGAGTGTGGCATTGTTCATCAGTGTACCGTCAAGATGGATGTGTTCGGGCGTGTTCTTCTTCATGTTCATGTTTTTCCGGTGTTTCTTGAGTTGCCAACTAAACACCCCATAGAACTTGTCATTGAGGAAGACCACACATGGGAAGGCGTCGGGATGGCACAATGCCCTCTCATCGGGGTCATCTATGTTTTCGGCCCTCTCCCATATCCGCCCATGCTCACCCCTGTCTTTGGTGATTTGGTCGTATAACTGATAGCCCACTATCCCCGTTCCACGAAAAAAGTCCAAATAGAAAGCCTTGAAATGGAAGCCGTCTTGCTCCACCCAGTCGCCAATCTGGATATCAGGGGTAACATCTCCCACCCAGTTGTCTTCGCAGAAATCCACTTTGAAGTTTCGCTTCTCCCATTGTATGGAACTCTGTCCCTGAACAGCCACCAATGCTTTTTTCAAAAAATAGTTCCCATTACCATCATAGACTTCCATGGTGGACTTCCTGACGGTGGTATGGAGAACAGGGAAAGAACTGAACCCCTTGAAGTTCAGGTATGCACATGTGGGCAAGGGGATGTTGATGAATGTGCTGTCGCTCCAGTCAACACACTTCGATTTTTCATACCCGAGACTGGCAAGGGTCTGACTGAAGGTTTGGGCTGACACCAACGAGGAGCCCATGCAAAGGACCATGAGCAACAAGCAAACCTTTCTACTCATTGTTGTTTCGCTCCTTTCCATACCCACAAGTTTTTGAAGTAATCTGCCGGATGATTCAGTCTTGGAAATAGACTCGCTTCACACGGTTACTCACCGAAGTAAGCACCTCATAGGGGATAGTTCCCAGAATGTCAGAAAGAGTAGTGACAGGAAGATGGTCGCCGAAGATTTCCACGGTGTCGCCCTCCTGACAAGGTATGTCGGTAACATCAATCATGGCTACATCCATACAGATGTTTCCCACATATGGGGCTGGTTTCCCATTCACCAGACAATATCCCCGTCCTCTTCCCAGTCCACGGTTCAGACCGTCGGCATAACCTATAGGTATGGCAGCAATGACGCTGTCGCGCGTGAGCACGCCTTTCCGGCTATACCCCACGGTTTCTTCTTTGGGCACACGACGCAGTTGAAGGATGGTGGTCTTCAGCGTGCTGACATTATGAATGACATGTCCATCACGGCTGTCGATGCCATACAGTCCCAGGCCAAGACGGCACATGTCGAGTTGCCGCTCCGGGAAATGCTCTATTCCCGCGCTGTTGTCGATATGGCGGAGAATCTTATGCGAGAATGCTGCCTGCAGTTTTTCGGACGCCTTGATGAATCGCTCGTATTGCATCAAGGAGAAATGGTCGAAATCGTCGGAATCGGAACCCACGAAATGCGAGAACACCGACCTTGGCAGCAAGGTGTTCTGTTGACGGAGACTTTCAATGAGCCTGTCGATGTCTTTCACGGGGTCGAATCCCAACCTGTGCATGCCGGTATCGATTTTCACATGCACAGGATAGTTGTAAATGCCCTCTTTCCGCGCTGCCGCGATAAGGGCGTCGAGCACTCGGAAACTATATACTTCGGGCTGCAGTTCGTAATCGAAAATGGTTTTGAAAGCCGACAACTCTGGGTTCATCACCATGATGTTGCCCGTGATGCCGTTTTCGCGCAAGGTGACCCCTTCATCTGCCACTGCCACAGCCAGGTAGTCGACTTGGTGGTCCTGAAGAGTCTTGGCTATCTCCACTGCTCCTGCTCCATAGGCATCGGCTTTTATCATACATACTATTTTCGTCGACGGGTGGAGAAACGACTTGTAGTGATTGAGGTTGTCGACCAACGCATTGAGGTTGACCTCAAGAATGGTTTCGTGAACCTTGTGCTCGAGTCTTTCACTTAGCCTATCAAAATTGAAATCACGCGCCCCCTTGAGCAAGATGACCTCATTCGACAATCCCTTGAACAAGTCGCTTGCCACGAATTCTTCGGTATTGTCGAAGAAAGCCTTCTTCTCCACGGCAAACCGATCTGCCTGTGACGATATTTCCGGTCCGATACCAATGATGCGTTTTACTCCTCTGCTCACGGCCAGTGCCGACACTTCGTCATAGAGTGTTTCAGGGGGCAAACCACTTTGGTGGATATCACTGAGGATCAGCGTTCGTTGCCGCCCTTTCTGGTCGGGACGGCGTTGCATGAAACCAAGGGCGATGTCGAGCGAATTGAGGTCGGAATTGTAGGAGTCGTTGATCAGCGTACATCCGTTCTGCCCTTCTTTCACTTCCAGGCGCATGGCCACAGGCTCGAGAGCGGCCATCCGTGTGGCAAGTGCTGCTGTGGTCACCCCGAGATGCAATGCCACGGCTGCACATGTGAGGGAATTGGCCACCGAAGCCTCGTCGATGAACGGAAGGGTATATTCGCCTTCTTCTCCCTTGAACGAATATTCCACTTTTGTGGAGAAGTAGGTTTTCTCGATATGTCTCACATACAGTGCAGCCTCCTTGTCGGTTTTTGATATATAGAGTTTCTCTCCCTTGAAACCGCAATTCTCCACCTCCTTGGCCATCATTGCGTTATCGGCATGATAGACAAGTATTCGGGCATCCTTGAAGAGTTTCAGTTTCTCTTGACATTTTTGTGACAGCGAACTGAAGTTTTCCTGGTGGGCAGCGCCAATGTTCGTGATGATGCCTATGGTGGGCTGTATGATGTCTTTCAAGGCTTCCATCTCACCTGGCATACTGATACCAGCCTCGAAGATAGCCACTTCCGACCGTTCGTTGAGCAACCATACCGACAGTGGTACGCCCACTTGCGAGTTGTAACTACGGGGCGAACGGGTAACCACCATTTGTGGGGAGAGCAACTGGAACAGCCACTCTTTCACTATGGTTTTTCCATTGCTTCCTGTGATTCCCACTACAGGAATGTCGAAGGCATCGCGGTGTCTTTCCGCCAGTCGCTGCAATGCCACCAACGAATTGTCAACTTTTAGGAAATTGGCATCAGGATATACCTCATCATAATGGTCGGGTACTTGTTGCACAACGAAATTCCTCGTTCCTCCCGAATACAGGTTGGAAATATACTTATGTCCGTCATTCCTTGCTGTCTTGATAGCAAAGAAAAGGGTCTCTTCAGGAAAACAGAGCGACCTGCTGTCAGTGAGAATCCACTGTATATCAGCATTGGCATCCCCATATCGGTGCGCTCCAATAAGCGCCGTCACTTTCTCGATGGAATATTTCATTTCTCTTTTATATCTTATGATTCAGACCGTGATGGCAAGTAGGGCTCGGCAAAACGCCTTCCTGTACTCGCATGGGCCTACACACGTTATAACAGATTGCAAAAGTACTGAAAAGTGCATTCAGGGCAAAACGAATCACTTACTTTTTTCATGAGGAACAGCATTCATTGACTTGCATTCAGCGAAGAGAACGTGAAAACAGGTGTTTTCCCTCTTGCGTCGGCTTTCTTCCAGGAGACGACAACCTCTCGTTTCTCCCCTGGCATGATGGTCAGGTAATTGTCGGAATAGTCTACAGGTAATATCTGTTCTCCATCATCGCCCTTGAGCACAATTCTCACAAACACCGCCGGTATTTGCGACGTGTTGCGCAACAAGAGTACAGCCTTCTGCTTTGTTCCCTCTTCACTTATACTCTGGTCGACCTGCAACTCTGCTTCAGGCAATTGGGTGATGGCATGCAGACTGCCATTTTCAGGATACTGGTGGTAGATGTTTTCCGAAACCACCGCATCTCCTTTTTTAGCATATAAGCGAAGAATCCAAACGGGTTCTTTATCGCCTGGCGACTCCACGCGGAAGCACTGGATGGTGGAATCATCCAACGAAGGACAAGTCTTTGTCTTACGCCATAAGCGCTTTCCTTTCAGGTTGTAGATTTCTGCCACAACGACGATGGATTTCTGCTCACCCGCACTTCGGTTCACCAATTCCACGCTGTTGCTCAAAGGGTTGTATTGCACATGCAATGTCTCGCAAGCCTTCTTCATGCCAAAGAATGCTGCTGTGGGCTCAAAATAGTAGTCGTATGTCTGCCACACCATCGAAGGCCAACAAGGATGGCTCATCCATATCAGCAATCCTGCTCTTGCTGCACTCGTGGCTTCAAACATGGCGCGGTATCCGTTATAGTTCACCCATTGTGCCCATGTGGCAAACTGGCTTGCCGTTTGGGCATCCCCCAGTGTCTGCCGAATGATGTTGTTGAAGGATGCAGCCCCTTGTGCACCATTCAGGGTATAGTCGTGCTGTCCCCAATCTCTCGACTGGGGCCATAGGGAGTCGGGAGAGAATGTACGCTGCAGGCTTTCCAGATTCATGACATTGGGCATTCCCCTCTCAGAGTGGATTTTTCCTGTTTGCCGTCTGAAATACTCACTGGCAGGCAAAGCCCGATAGGGTCCATGTCCCGACACGCCATCATCGGCAGAGTCGGGTATATAGCCCAAGCCTGGCGACAGTTGTCTCACATATTGGCGCAGACACTTATCGATAGACGATGGCGGGGCTCCCTCGTTCCTTCCGCAATAGAGGCCTATGCTGGCATATCGGCGGATACGTTTCAGGTAGTCACGGGCATTGTCAAGAAACAGCGCGTCATCGTAAGGATCAGGACCGTCGGCAGGGTTGGCCAACCAGAAATCCTGCCACACCATGATACCATGGCGGTCGCAGGCCTCGTAGAATGCCTCGTCGCCTACCTGCCCCACCCAGTTGCGTATCATCGTACAGTTCATCTGCCGGTGATACCCAACAGCCACGTCATACTCTCTCGCCCTGTAGTTGAGGTTGTGCTCATCGAATCCCCAATTCCCTCCGAGTGGCACGAAGCGTCGGCCATTGATGAAAATCCTGAGACTGTCGAGCATATCGACATAGGTCATTTCACGCAGCCCAGCCTTGAAGTCGAGTCTGTCGGAGAGCATACCGTCGATGACAAATTCTGCCTTGGCATCATACAAGAATGGTTCACCATAACCATTGGGCCACCACAGTTGCCATGCCCTACTGGTGAGTTGCGGGAACTGCGCCGGTGTGAAGCACACTTCCTGCTCCCCATTGGCAGGCAACGTCACTTGTTGGCTTACCACTATCTGTCCGATGGAGAGGGTGAGTGTTCCCGAAACGGATGTAGCCGCATGGTTGGTGACAAAGACCGAGGGGGTGACCTCGGTAAGGCTGTCGTCGATACGGTGTGTGCGCACATAGGGGTCGGCAACGGTCACCACACCGCTCTCGGTGAGATATACTTCGTTCCAAATTCCCACCTCCCTTCCGCGCACAGTAGTTATCCAGTCCCATCCCACGGATGCATGGAAGGTGGGGTTGTCGGCTCCCAATATGCCGCCATTAAACTGTGTGGTGAATTCATCTTTTTCCTTCACTGCTCCAAAATGCTCATTGCAGTGCACTTTCACCGCCAACACGTTCTTCCCTTTCCGGAGAATTCCAGACACATTGAAATGGCCTCTCATGAAGGCCCCGTCAACACGTCCCAGGTAACAACCATTGAGATATACCTCTGCCTTCCAGTTGATGCCATCAAAATGCAGGAAAGTCTGCCGGAAGCCAAAATCGTCGGGCACTTCGAACTCATCACGGTACCAGAAGTCCGACCTGAAGAATGATTCGGAAATCTGGTCTACATAGTCAGCATAATTGGGATGGGGTATGGCCCCGATGTTGACATACGACGACAGCACGGTGGCGGGCACAGTGGCGGACACCCAGTGGCTGTCGTCGAAAGCATTGTCGGCTATCACCTCTCCAGAGGCTTCCACTTGTGATGCCCTTTGCAAGCGCCATTGTCCTCCACTAAGGAAGAAGCGCCTGTCACGCAGGCCTTCTTGAGGATGGGGCTGGTAGGTCAGACGCCTGCTTCCCATCACCTGGAATTCCGACAAGGCATAGTATCCCTTCTCGCCGGTCTGCGTGAGCAATAATCTTACATATCGGCCCTGGGTTTTCACATTGGCTGTATCACCGGAGAGTGCTGACACCTTGGTCCATGTCGTGGCATCGTCCGACACTTCTATGCTCGCCTTGCGTGGTGGCTCTATCCAATGGGTGATGACCTGCGATATGTCAGTGTGTATGCCCAAGTCGACATATATCCACTGCTCTCCCCCACTGCCACTCATCCAGGCACTGGAAAAATGGCTGGAGGGCATGACGTCGGCCACCTTTCCGTCATCATCAATGAAATTGACGGAATGAACAGCCCATTGCACCGCTCCTTTCATCTCCATGAGAATTCTGAAACGACTGAAAGGCTGATGGCATGAAACCGGAATGGTCTCCTGCAGAAGACGTGTGGGCAAGGACCCTTCTTCGGTCTGTTTGTTGGGGTCGGTATGCAAGCGGTATCGGGTAGGTTGACCCGGCAAGCCTTCTCCTTGAAGGGCTCCTATGGTCACCCAGTGGTCGCCATCGTCACTCACCTGGCATGCCAACCGATACCCGCCACCCACCAGATGCTCGTCATAGGCCATACGTCCTTCTACCACAACCTGCCTTGCCTCCACGGTCTGTCCACCTGTCCACTCATATTGCAACCATGTGGTGTCTCCCTGAAGAGTATTCGCCGAATAGGGACCTCCATCGACAGTCCATTCTGCCTCACGTCTCGACAGTGTGGCAGAAGGGGAGGTAACGACCAGCCTCACAGGCTCTTTCGCATGAATGATGCCATCTGTTACCAAGTGGGCTGTGAGATTGTAATCATACGACGATGAGGCGATGGCCAAGCGGTGCAACGCCACGTTGGTTGTCGAAGAAGAATCGATGCATGCTATCGGCGCAAAACTTTCGGCAGGGTTTCCGGGGTAAATGCCTATACCCCTTGTAAAATAGGCGGCATCTTGTGCCCTCATGGAGAGGAGAGACAGTGAAGAAGCCAGCACAATAGTAAGAAATGCGTGAACTCTCATGGTTTGGACTGGTGTTTATTGATGGGTAGCATAATCAAAGGCGTCCTTTTTTCATACCCAAAATGTATTCGATGAACAATATGGCAAAAATAATAAAAAAACAGGAAACTGCCAACTGATTGGCACATATTCTTGGGATAAGAATCCAACATAAAGGTTTCGGCTCGGAAAAGCCAAATATTCTTTGGTTTTTCGCTCGCCTTGCACTACCTTTGTCCCAAATAATCAAGCGCACATGATTCTATCATATATCCTACCACCTTTAATAGGCGCCGTCATTGGTTATATCACCAACGATATTGCCATCCGTATGCTTTTCCGACCGCATGAGGCAAAATACTTGTTCGGCAGGAAAATCCCCTTTACTCCTGGCATCATCCCAAAAGAGAAGGGACGTTTGGCTGCATCGATAGGCACCACCATCAGTGCCAATCTGATGAATCAGGAGGTTCTTGAGAAGCATCTGCTGAGCAAGGAGATGAAAGACAAAATCATGGAGGCTGTGCTACGTTTCATCGAGAAGCAGAAAACCAACAATGAGACATTGCGCGAGTTCCTGTCTCACTACCTCCTACCACAAGAGATAGACGATATAGCCAAGAGTGGAGGCAACGACCTCACGGAACTGATTTACACGAAACTGGCCACCTCTGACGTGGGCAACGATATCGCCCATCTTGCCGTTGCCCACGTGATGAAGAAGATGCAACACTTCGGCAGTGGTTTTGGCGACAAACTTGCTGACGAAGGCATAGGCCATGGTGGCGGGTTTGGCGACATGATCAGCCACGGCATCGACCGCCTGTTTGGCCGTAGCGGCAGCCGTTTTACCTCACAGTTCATCAATTCACTGGCCGAACCTGTGGAGAAATTGCTGGCCAAGAACATCAACGAGATTCTCCAGAAAAACTCCAGGGAGATTGTTGGCAACCTCATCAGCACTGAAACCGACAACCTGCTGTCGCGTAAGGTAAGTACGCTATTGGCAGACAAGGACGAGGAGTTGTCGCGTGCCAGTCAATCCATTCTCTCCATGTATGAGAAGATGATTAGCGAACAACTACCCAAAATCTTGAAGGCTGTGAACATCAGCCAGATAGTGGAAAGCCGCATCAACGAGATGGACATGAGGGATGTGGAAAAAATCATCTTCGAGGTGATGGACAAGGAATTGAAGGCTATCGTGCGTCTGGGCGCATTACTGGGTTTCATCATGGGTTGGATCAACTGTCTTTTAAGATGACAACACGCAAGACAAGACGCAGAAACGTGAGGCACCGCCGTAAGCGTTGGTCATTCTCCCGTGTGAGAAACATTCTCCTCACCATCTTGTTTCTCATCCTGCTATGGCGCTTGGCAAGCCCCAGCAGTTTCAACTCCATGCTGTCGTGGCTCGGCATCACTACCAATGAGGTGGTACGCCGTTACGACGGAATCGACGTATCGAAACACAATGGGAAAATCAACTGGAAAAAGGTGGCGGGCGACAAGCGCGTCAAGTTCGCATACATCAAGGCTTCAGAAGGAGGAACCCTCGGCGACCGCCGTTATGCCTACAACATCAAGGAAGCCCGAAAAGCGGGAATAAAAGTGGGGAGTTATCATTTCTTTACCTATCGGCGCACAGCCAAAGAACAGTTTGAAAACTTCCGCAAGCGGATAGACAAACGCCAGCAAGACTTGGTGCCGATGATTGACGTGGAAGAGAAAGGCAACCGGGGATGCAACAAGGCAAAACTCCAGGCCACACTGAAAGAACTGATGGAACTGATGAAAGCCGAATACGGCAAATACCCCCTACTCTACAGTGGACATCAATTCTACAACACCTATCTTGCCCCGGAATTCAACAACTATTACCTCTTCATCGCCCGATATGGTGGCGGCAAGCCAAAAGTGAAGGGGGGCGGCCGCTGGAATATCTGGCAATACAGCGAGACCGGACATATCGACGGCATAAAAGGCAAGGTCGACCTCGACTGCTTTGCGCCAGGCACTTCGCTCAGCGATATCAGTCTTTGACACCTACCCCATCAACAACCAACCCACCGATAAGGTTCGGGAGCCTTACCGGTGGGTTGATGTATTCATGTCATTTTTCCTATCTGTTCCTGGGAGAGGCTAAATGCCGCCGATATGCAAATATGAGATAGAAACAAATGGCCAACGCCACGATGACAAAAAACAATGTCCACAACACCGAAGGGGTGTTTCCCGCACCTGTCCCAAGGTTGTTGCTCATTACCTCAAGCGACGAATTGCTGATTGTATCTGTCACAGCATTGCCATTCTGCAATGTATCTATAGAGTCGGTGACAACAGGTTGCTGCACACTGTCTACCGTATCTACTTTTACTGGCTCGAGATTCTCCCATCGAGGATGTCGGGGGCGGCGTCCGCCTGGAACGATGAGGTCAAGTACTTGTATGAACATAAAGATAATGGTATTGGTGATGAGGGCAAAGATATACAAAAAGCAGGAAACTCATCTCCATTTTATGGAATATTAACCATGTTTTATTGAAATTGATGGCTTTTGAGATGAAAAATCAGCATATCCTTGACGGGATGCACATCGACAATGAAAAAAAACTTGTTTTTTTTCACTATGCGCTCGGTTTTCACTATCTTTGCATACCAATGTACCAAGAAATAGAATAATAGAATATGCGATATGTAATTTCTGCCCCAAATCACCTCGATACCACCATCGACTTGCCTGCATCCAAAAGCATCAGCAACCGTGCGTTGGTGATGCATGCACTCTCTGACGGCAAAACGTTTCCCGACAACTTATCCGACTGCGACGACACCCAGGTGATGGTCAACGCCCTACGCGACATGCCACCCATCATCGACATCAAGGCTGCTGGCACCGCCATGCGCTTCCTCACTGCTTACCTGGCCGTGACCGACAGTGGTGAACATATCATTACCGGTACCGAACGCATGAAACACCGCCCGATAGGCACGTTGGTCGATGCCCTTCGCCGACTTGGTGCTGACATCGAATATACAGAGGAAGAAGGCTACCCACCCCTTCGCATCCGTGGCCATCAACTCGACGGCGGATGGGTAGAGGTGCCCGGCAATATCAGTTCACAATATATCTCCGCCCTTCTCATTGCAGCGCCCGCCATGCGGAATGGCATGAACCTGCACCTGGCAAGCGGCGTTATCTCAAAGCCCTATATCGAACTGACACTGTGCACCATGCGTGATTTCGGTGCCGAGGTGGAATGGACTGGTCCCGACAGCATTGAAGTGAAACCTCACCCCTATCACACCAAACCATATTTTATCGAGAACGATTGGACATCGGCATCCTATTGGTATGAGATGATGTCGCTGGCCGACGATGACTCCGAAGTGCGCCTTACCGGACTCACCGACGGTTCGCTACAAGGCGACTCCATGGTGCGCTACCTCTTCAACATGTTTGGAGTGAAGACTACTTTCGCCAACATCGAGAAGGGGGTTCCCACTACTATCACTCTCCGCAGGCACCCCATCTCCCTCCCACGGTTGGACTATAGTTTCGTCAATCAACCCGACCTTGCTCAGACCGTTGTTCTGGCATGTGTCTTGAAAGGCATCCCCTTCCATTTCCAAGGACTCAACACACTCCGCATCAAGGAGACCGACAGGATTGAGGCCTTGAAAAGGGAACTGCTGAAACTGGGATATGTGGTGCGCAGCAATGCTCTCAACGACTTGATTTGGACGGGAGAGCGTTGCCGTGCCGATATCCACCCTGTCATCGATACTTACAAAGACCACCGCATGGCCATGGCCTTTGCCCCCGCTGCATTTCTCTTTCCAGGACTGCGCATCGATGACCCCAATGTGGTCACCAAGTCATATGCCAAGTTCTGGGATGACTTGCGCCGTGCAGGGTTCCAAATCACAGAAGAGTAATGGGCATTGTCTGGATATGCATTGGTGCCCTCATCGGGCTAGGCCTCTTTGCCGCCATTGTCAACAAGTTGACCACAAAAGGCGGCGACCCACCCATTACCGTTGGCAACAGTTGCGACACCTGCGACGGCACCAACAGCAAATGCGAACAGGAATGTATGCTCGAGGCATCGGTGAAACCCATAGAATACTTTGATGACGAAGAGTTGGACAAGTTTGCCGGAAGGCCATCCGACACCTATGAAGACAGCGAGGCAGAACTATTTGCCGACGTCCTCTACACCATGCGTCCCGATGAAGTGGCGGCTTGGATGCGTAGCCTCAACCTCCGTGGCATCAACCTGCCCGACCAATTGAAAGATGAGGTTATCCTGCTGATTGGTGACGATAGGTGACAAAATGGCCTCCACTATAGCGAAAACACCTTCTTCAAGGCAATAAAATGCCCTTCTTCGGGTTAAGAATAAGGATGAGACAATATTGGATGAAAGCCATAACACCACTGCTGCTGACAGCCACGCTGTTGGCTATTTTGTCGTGCTCTGCCCAGAAGAACACCGCAAAAAGCAGGTTCTGGCAATCATTCACAGCAAAGTACAACACCTACTACAATGGTACGCTGGCCTATATCGACGGTTCTATGGAAAAGGAGAAAGGCAACCAAGACAATTACACTGAAATCATCCCCCTCTACCCTGTGGGCAACAAGAAGAGCCGAGAATTGGGCAAGGGCAATTTCGACAAAGCCATAGAAAAGAGCCAGAAAGCCATCAAACTGCACAGCATCAACAAACGGCCGGAATGGACGAAGAGCCGCAGAAAGACAGCACGCGACATCGAATGGCTCAACCGTCGTGAATATAACCCGATGATGTGGAAAGCCTGGATGCTGATGGGGCGCTCGCAATTCCATAAAGGGGCTTTCGACGAGGCTGCGGCCACCTTCTCATACATGAGCCGCCTCTACCAGACCCAACCCGCCATCTATGGCAAGGCACGCGCCTGGCTTGCCAAATGCTACATCGAACAAGAATGGCTCTATGATGCCGAAGACGTTATCCGCAACATGAGCCGCGACTCCATCAACTGGCACGCCCAGAAAGAATGGGACTACACCTATGCTGACTACTACATCCACACTGGGGAGTACGAGCGAGCCATACCTTATCTCCGCAAGGTCATCAAGCATGAGATGCGACGCAAGCAACGGGCACGTGAATGGTATCTCCTCGGACAACTGGAGGCGCAACTGGGACATCGTGACGCAGCCTACAAGGCATTCCGCAAGGTGAGTCGGCAAAACCCGCCCTATGAGTTGGATTTCAATGCTCGCATAGCCATGACCGAAGTGATGGCACCGGGCAAGACGAAACAAACCATCAGCCGTCTGAAACGGATGGCATCCAACGACAACAACAAAGACTTTCTCGACCAGGTGTACTACGCCATGGGCAATGTCTACCTGCTCGACAAAGATACCGCCAATGCCATTGCCGCATACGAAAAAGGCAACGAAAAGGCTACCCGCTCCGGAGTGGAAAAGGGTGTGCTGCTCCTCAAACTCGGCGACTTATACTGGGAGAAAGAGAAATATGGCGACGCACAGCGCTGCTATGGTGCCGCCATCGGCATGCTCGACAAAGAGCGCAAGGACTATGAGGAACTGTCGCGCCGCTCGAAAATTCTCGACGAACTTGCTCCATATACTGAGGGCATCCATCTGCAAGACTCACTTCTCGCCCTCTCCGAGATGTCGGAAGAAGAACGCAACAAAGCCATCGACCGGGTCATCGAAGAGTTGAAAAAGAAAGAGCGTGAAGAACGACGCAAGCAGCAAGAAGAGACCGCACAGCAAGTGCAGCAACGCAATGGAGCGGTAGGCAACCGCAATCAGCCTGCCACTACCACCAACCAGCCTACCGACCAAAAAGGTGAATGGTATTTCTACAACCAGTTGGCAGTGTCGCAAGGCAAGGCCGCTTTCCAGAAACAATGGGGAAAGCGTGAGAATGCCGACAACTGGCGCCGTGTCAACAAGACCGTTGTGAGCGACTTGTCGATGGACGGCAACAACGAAGCCATGCAAGACTCGCTGGCCGCCATGCAGGAAGCCATGGAAGACTCGCTGGCTACCGCTGCCAACGACAGTGCACAGAACGACCCACACAAGCGGGAGTATTATCTGGCACAGATTCCCTTCACCGAAGAGCAGAAGGCCGAAAGCCATGCCATCATCGCCGACGGCTTGTTCCACTCAGGCATCATTTTCAAAGACAAGTTCGACAACCTACGGCTGAGTGAGAGACAATTCGACCGTCTCCTCCTCTCCTATCCCGATTTTGAGAAGATGGACGAGGTGTACTACCATCTGTTCCTGCTCCACTCCCGCAAAGGCGAGCACAACCTGGCCGAGAACGACGTGGAACAACTGCGCCAAAGATACCCGGAAAGCCAATGGACCACCATTCTCACCGACCCCTATTACGTGGAGAATTCAAAATGGGGCGAGCACATCGAAGACTCTCTCTATGCCGCTACCTATGATGCTTTCAAGGCCGACCGGTTCCAAGAAGTGCTAACCAACGCCAATATTTCGGAAAAGCGTTTCCCGTTGGGTGCCAACCGCGACAAGTTTGTGTTCATACGTGGTCTGAGCCGGTTAAACAACAACGACTCTGAAGGATGCCTGGAAGACATGAACTTTGTCGTGAAGAATTTCCCAACGAGTCGCATCAGCGAGATGGCAGGAATGATAGTCAACGGCGTGAAGGCAGGACGAAAACTTCATGGTGGGAAATTCGACCTCGGTGATGTGTGGAGCCGACGGGCCATCGTACTCAACGACAGCGACTCCATCGCTGCGCGCAAGTTCGTTGCCGACCGCGACAAGGATTTCCTATTCCTCATCGCCTACTCTCCTGATTCACTCAACGAAAACCAGTTGCTCTTCGAGATGGCAAGGTTCAACTTCACCACCTATGTCGTGCGCAATTTCGACATCGAAATCGAAGACGCCGACGGCATCCATCTGATGAAGTTCTCTGGATTCCGCAATTTCGACGAGGCTCACCAGTATGCCAGCGAGGTGCATAACCAAGCCGGTATCGTGAAACTTATACGAAAAGCCCGAACGATACTCATCAGCAGCGACAATCTGGAACTGCTTGGCAAGCAATTCAGTTACGATGACTATGATGCGTTCTACGCCAAGCATTTCGCCCCATTGAAAGTAAGGACCGAAAACCTCTTGTCTGAACCTACAGAGATGGGGTATGAAAAAGAACCTGACATGAAGGAAGCCATGTCGGGAAGGGGCACAGACGACTCCCCTGCCGATGATGGCTTGAATATCGACGACAATGGCGATGTGGGTGGCAATGCCGTGGACGATGGATTCGACCTGCCCGAAGAAGAGCCGGTGGCTCCAGCCACTGACAACGAAAGCATTGACTTGCCCGACGTGCCGGCTTCATCTTCCTCTGGTAGACCTGCTGACAGACCGACGCCGCCTACGACAACGGAACCTCCGACAACCAACGACGACACGATTGTGCCACCTGCTGATGACACGACTGTGCCACCTGCAGACGACAGCGACGACACAATTGTGCCACCTGCTGATGACAACGTGCCGACTCCTGCCGACGACAACGACTTCGTGGTGCCATCATCAGAGGACGACGGCTATACGCTCCCCGAGGATGACGACAGTTACAACCTCGATGATAACTCAGGTAATACGCCTTCAGGAAATACCATACTGCCACAAGGCAACGATATCGATATTATCGACGACAACAACGGAGGCAATAATGGCAATGGCAGCAATGACGACGACGAATACATACTTCAGTCAAAGCGTCACAACATCCATAATCCTAACGGTGTGTCTCCTGTGGGCGCTACGCAGGATAAGACAGAGAGGGCAGCCATTCCCACCACTGCTCCCGTGCAGGAAGAACTTGTTCTGCCAACGCAGAGTGCACAAAGCCAAGCCAAGCCGAAGCCGACGACAAAGCCTGAGACCAAAAAGCAGGAGGCTACCGTCAAAAAGCAAGAAGCCCAACCTGTAAAACCGCAGCAAGAGACTGTTGTCGAAGACGACGTCATCATCTTTGACGATGAATACGTTATCGACGACACGCCACAAACTCCATCCCCCTCGAAGAAGAAGAAAGAGAAAGAACTCGACGACCTTTACCTGGAAGACGAGTATTATGAACTCGACGGTTTTTAAACATTCATTTATGAGCAACGGACAACTCCTGTGGGTCGACGACGAGATAGAATTACTGAAGGCCCACATCCTATTTCTCCGCAACAAGGGATACGAAGTGACGACGGTGAGCAATGGCACCGACGCCATCGACCAATGCCGTCAGCAAACCTTCGACCTGGTGCTACTCGATGAGATGATGCCAGGTCTCTCTGGTTTGGAAACCCTACAGAAAATCAAGGAATTCTCCCCTGCCACCCCGATTGTGATGGTGACCAAAAGTGAGGAAGAGAACATCATGGACCAAGCCATTGGCTCAAAGATTGCCGACTACCTGATCAAGCCCGTCAATCCCAGCCAGATACTCCTCACCTTGAAAAAGAATATCCACCGCAAGGAAATCGTGACCGAAGTCACTCAAAGTGGTTACCAACAAAACTTCCTCGACATTTCCACTAAGATTTCCGATTGCCAGACTTCCGAAGACTGGATAGAGATTTACAAGCGTCTCGTTCACTGGGAACTGGAACTGAGCGACACCGACAGCAGCATGACAGAGATGTTGCATACCCAGAAAGAGGATGCCAACAATGGTTTTGCCAAATTCATCAAGAAATACTATCTCGACTGGGTTCGTCCTCAGATGAAAGGAAACCAGGGCAGACCAACCCAAGGCACCGACCGCCCCATGATGAGCAATGACATCTTCAAACGCAAGGTATTCCCCCTACTCGACCAGGGCAAGAAAGTGTTCCTGATTGTCATCGACAATTTCCGTTTCGACCAGTGGCGCGTGTTGTCACAAGAGATAGGCGATATGTTCGACATCGAGGAAGATATGTATTACAGCATTCTTCCCACCGCCACTCAATATGCTCGCAACGCCATCTTCAGCGGTCTGATGCCCATACAGATTGCCACCATGTTTCCCGACCTATGGGTCGATGAAGACGAGGAGGAAGGAAAGAATCTCAACGAAGGCCCGCTTATCCGTACCCAACTTGAGCGTTTCCGACGCCACGACACCTTCTCCTATCATAAAATCAACGATTCCAATGGCGCGGAGTCGTTTATGCAACAATTGGGCAACTTGAAGAAATACGACCTTAATGTGGTGGTGTTCAATTTCATCGACATGCTTTCTCATGCCCGAACAGAGTCGAAGATGGTTCGTGAGTTGGCCAACAACGAGTCTGCCTACCGCAGCATCACAAGGAGTTGGTTCCGCCATTCCGTGATGTCCGACTTGTTCAAGACACTTTCACAAAGCGACTTCACCATCGTTCTGACCACCGACCACGGCAGCATACGCGCCTCAAAACCCATCAAGATTATCGGCGACCGCAACACCAACACCAACCTGCGTTATAAACTGGGCAAAAACCTAAGTTACAACCCCAAAGAGGTGTTTGTCATCAAGAATCCCCAGCAGGCACAGTTGCCCGCCCCCAATCTGAGCACCTCGTATGTCTTTGCCACGGGAGCCGATTTCTTCGCCTATCCCAACAACTACAACTATTATGTGTCATACTACAAAGACACATTCCAGCATGGTGGCATCTCCCTGGAAGAAATGCTCATCCCTGTGGTAACCCTTACACAACGCAAACGATAAGCCATCATGATTATACATATCGACCAATTAGAACAAATAGATGCCGCAGCGAAAGAGTTTGTTGCCGCCATGGGCGACCACACCATCTTTGCCATGTATGGCAAGATGGGAGCCGGCAAAACCACCTTCATCAAAGCCATCTGCAAGGAACTGGGGGTCGACGAGGTCATCACTTCGCCCACCTTCGCCATCGTCAACGAATATCATTCATCGACATCCGGTCAGCCCATCTATCATTTTGATTTCTACCGCATCAAGAAAATCGAGGAAGTCTACGACATGGGCTACGAAGACTATTTCTACAGTGGTTCTGTGTGTTTCATCGAATGGCCGGAATTGGTGGAAGAACTGTTGCCCGATGATGCCGTCAGGGTCGATATTACCGAGACTGCCGATGGCAAACGTACTGTTGAAATGCAGTTCTAACTTATCCTTAACGTATTCATTCATCAACCCCCTCCGACATGAAAAGAACGACCCTATTGTTTCTGGCTATACTGATGGCGCTCACCATTGGAGCCAAACCCGTGAAGACGCGCCTCAAGATCAGCAACGCCTCTTCCAAATCAAAGATAGAGTATGCTGCCCGACATATTTATGGGGTGACCCAAGCCTCTTACGACGCGTCGACAAGGATTCTTGTGGTGACCTATGACAACAAGAAGACCAATACGTCAAAAGTAAGGGCCGGGATAAAAAAAGCCGGATATGCCATTGGCAGTTTTGCTACACAGAAAAGCGCCATACAACAAGGGCAGAAGTCGGAGAGGACTTCTCCTGCCACGAAGAGCAAATAATAACCAACATCCAGAAAAAATCACCCAACTTCCACAGAGGCCTGTTCCTCTGGACCAATACACCAAGAAGCCGGTTTCCCATGGGAAACCGGCTTCTTGGTGTATGAAATGAAACCTTAGTTCATATAACTCATCACTTTCTCAAAATAGCGTTGAGTGCTCTTCACTTTATAGTGGGCACCTCCCTGCCACATACGGATGGCACGCTCCACATTGTTTGTCGGATTGTAGTACGACTGGATGATGATGAACATCTCTTTCGATTTCTGAAGGTTGAAACGATCGTTGAGAGAATATCTCTTCGGATTGTTTCTACGCTTGAGGATATTGTTCACCTCATTCACACAAACGGGAGCCATCTGGAGTGGACCACAATAAATACCGTTACGAGCCTTCACATTACCCCTACTCTCCACCATCATGATGGCATCAATCACTGGATTCCAATCGAAATCGGAAGTCTGTGCAGATGAATGGGTTGTAAAGAATAAACATGTGATAACAAATACATACTTCAATGCTGTTTTCATCATAATCAAATTTTTGGAGCCTTGATATCCCTTGAACAATAATCAAAATTAACCGGCCAGAAAAACAAGTGTGCCGAAAGACTCCTGTTACTACTTTAGGCACCCATCAAACCAGACAGGAATTGCCTATTTATTTAACTCGATGCAAAAGTAGTAAAAAAATCTCATAAATCTATCATTTTAAGTGAGATATAGGACATATTTAAGATTTTTCAAGGAAATCAAGCAAGAACTTCAGAGTTTTTCACATAAATTAGCATTATGCTGTGTGCGTACACAATGCATAAAAACTGTAATAATAGTCAATATCACAACCATTACAACAATGAAACAGATATCCTTTTTCCTCCCCTTTTACTTCTCTTATACTACCCTTTACCCCCCTTTTTACTCCATAAAAACAAAAAAGTCTCCCCGGATGCCCTGAGGCTCCGGGGAGACAGTAAAGGAGGCGGTGACCTACTCTCCCGCATTGCATTGCAGTACCATCGGCGCGGGCAG
>OMZE01000063.1 GCA_900315455.1 uncultured Prevotellaceae bacterium
GCGCTATTGCCAAGGGTGTGGAGTTTGTCATGAATGGAGCCAATCATAGGATGGACGGTGTGACAACCTATCCGTTTTATGTCATTGGTGGCGACTGGGCGGCTCCTTCCTCCAGTCACGAATGGTATGCGCTCGACGGTACGTGCCTGACAGGCAGACCGACAGCCCCGGGAGTCTACATCCATAATCGAAAGAAAATTGTCATTCGGTAAGAGAAACTGCAACCCACTCGGGTTGGATGTCCTCCCTTCTGATGCCGTCGCTCTTTAGCGTTATATATGAAGGGGCAATAGGGCAGTGAAGACAGGTGGCTGCCGTTGATGTCCGCACCATTCATACAAACGAAATGGGAGCAGCCCCATTACGGAACTGCTCCCATTCGTCTGCTGATGGTTATATAATGCTATGAAATCTCGATGGCTTTGCCGACTTTCTTCTCCTCTTTCTTCATCTTCGGCAGGGTGACGGTCAGGATGCCGTTCTCCACCTTGGCGGCGATGCCGTTGCGGTCTACATCATCCGGCAGCGTGTAGTTCTGCTCGTAGTTCGAGTAGGAGAACTCCCTGCGCAGATAGTGATGCTTCTTGTCTTCGTCCTTGTGCTCCATCTTGTTCTCGATGGCAATGCAGAGATTGCCGTCGTCGTTGATGCTCACGCGGCAATATTCTTTCTTGATGCCCGGAGCGGCCAACTCCATTTCATAGGCCGTTTCACTCTCCTTGACATTGACTGCGGGTGCCGTTATATTGGCACGAGGCATAAGATCAGTGTTCAGGAAATCTTCAAACAGTGTTGGGAACCATCCGTTTCTAAATACTGGTAACATAATCTTTACCTCCAATTTTTATTTTTTGTTATACGATGTTGTTTGAGATGACCTTGGATATCTCCTTGGCTCTCACTCTACATGTTGCAACAAGCGTGCCATTGCCTTTGAAGTGACAAAATGTCACTCTTTTGTTGACAATTTGTCAAAAGTGTGTCGGCTTTCCGCCTATTCCTCACAGTCGGCCTTTCCATGGCTTCATTCCTTTCTGTTGATGATCAATGACGGAAATAGACATTTTCAGGGTTTCATCATTTATTTTTGAAGATTGCATTTTTTTGTATTCTTATGCAAATATGCCGTATTTTGCTGATATTTTTGCGCAATTTATTTATCTACTTCACGAAATGATAATATTATTTCACGAAATGATAAGCGTAAAGGCACATTTCGTACCTAACTTTGCAGTCGTTAAACATCAACGATATGCCCAATGTCATGTGGTATCAGGAGCATCTGCTCAGGATGGAGGATGTTTTGGGTAGAAAAATGGAGGCAAAAATCGAGGAATTGCTTGACAGAAAATTCCATGAATATATGGAAAAGAAGGAGGAAGGAGAGTGAAAAGAGTAATAATATCTATCTATAACTATTTTATTAACTACTTTATTTACATTTTATGAAAACGACTATTTTCAGTTTCGCCATCGCTGCTGTAGCAGTTGTAACAATGGTATCGTGTGGAAACAAAACCGACAACACTGCCGGAGAGGCTACTCCTGAGGGCGAGCAGGCTGCGGAGCAAGTGGTAGAGGAAGTGGATGCCAACACGCTGAGCACTGATGCTTTCAGCATGGCCACACCCGAGGATTTTGAGATCAATGGCAAACCTGAGTATTTGCAGAAGAACCACGAGATCAGTTTCCGCACAAAAGCCGGTGTGACACCTACCTATGTGATTAAAATCAACCATGATGCCAACATCACGTTTGATGCTCGTCAGTCGGATATCGCCAAGTTGACGGCTATCGATCCCATCAAGGTGGGCGACGTGTCCTTCCAGGGTGGCTGGCAGCCCGATGGCAAAAGCCTCGTTCTGTATGCCGACCTTGGCGACAAAGGCACTGCAAGGGTGTTCCTGCCTAAGCCCAGTGGTATGAATGCTCCCGACGATGCTGCTGTCATCGCCAAACTCACCGAACTGCTTTCTGCCCTCAAATTCAAATAAGCAAAACGATTCTTCATTTCATCAGCCTGGCAATGGTTCCTACACTGTTGCCAGGCTATACTTGTGTCTGCATGGCCAACCTGCGTCTTTCAGACCAAGCCGAAGTGTTGGAGGGCGTTCAACACTCCGTCTTCATCTACAGAAGTTGTGACATAGTTGGCCTCTTGTTTCAATGTGTCGAGAGCATTGCCCATGGCCACGCCAATGCCAGCCGTCTTTATCAAAGAGGAGTCGTTGCCGCCATCTCCAAAGGCTATCGTGTATTGGGGGTCGAGTCCCAGGTATGCAGCCATTGCCAGAAGTCCTTCACCTTTGTCTGCCCCTTGTGCAGTGATGTCTGTGAACGCCGGATGCCAACGTCCAGACGTGCAATGGGGGATGCGCGCCATCAACTCCCGTTCATAATCCTCAGGGAAAAATGGTGTGAGTTGCAGTATACGCTGACGGAGAACGTCGTCAATCGGTTTGGCCTGATTGAGGTTCTTCACTGCCAATTCATGGCGGAATATCCTATCCACATCGCCCTGAGGGTCGAGCACTGCCACATCCTTTTCTCCGATGACGATAACGCCGTAATTCTTTTCCTGCGCGTCTCTCACCAACCATCGTGCCTCATCGGGTAAAATATCCTTGCATCTCACTATTTGGTCGCCGATGAAGCACAACGCGCCGTTGGTTGTCACAAATCCGTCTATCAGATGCTCGATAGCACCAAGGTTGGTGATAATCAGCGGAGGTCTGCCAGTAGCGATGAACAAGCGGTGCCCATTCGCTTTGGCTTGAGTTAAGGCGAATATCGTAGAAGGGGGAATCTCGTGGGTCTTGAAACTCACCAGCGTACCGTCGATATCAAAGAATAGTGCATGTGGTTTCATCTTTCTGGTAGGGAGAAGGGTCTTGTTCTTTTTGATGTAGATGGGAAGGTGGTGTTCTTGTCGATGTGAGAAAAATGGGTGGATGAGCCATTGAGCAGGTCAATCCGAGGAACCGTTCACCAGGAAGTCGGCCTCGATAATGCGGAGTTCATTATTGGTGTTGGCTCCATTCTTTGCTTTGAAAAGGTCAAGTTCACCTGCGGCAGGCGCTGCAACCTCCACGATGCCGTCGAATGCATCCTGGTCTTTTCCTGCCCCTTTCAGGCGGATGGTGATTTGGTCGGTCTTGACACGGACGGTAGGAGTGAGGTGTATGTAGCCGAGGCTGCGGTAGGTATCACCGCTCCATATCAGTTTCTTGCCAGCATAGATTTCAAGGGGATAACTCCGGAGCCGCCAGCCTGTGAGTTTCAGACAGATATCATCGATGAATGACTTCCTGTCAAGATGGTATGTAATCCAAGCCGTGGAGAGCCGTCCGTCGTTTTTCCATTCCGACAGTTCGTTGTCATCAAAACTGTTTGCTGCATTCTCGCTGTTGCAACCAGCAACGGCAGAGCGGATGGGGACAGTGACGGCGCGGTCGTGGAAAGAGGGAGATAATGGGGTCTCTCCCCGGGAGAGGTTGCATTTGAGCGTTTGAGCAGGAAGAAGGTTGGCGGTCACGGGCAACGTGTGAAGGGTGACGCTGATGGGCTGCATGCCCTCCGCGCTGGCATAGACTGTGATATCGCCCGCATTGATGGTGCTCCGTATGAGCACACGGTTCACACCGCACTCCACGGGGAGGTTGGTGGCGAGCACATAGTTGTCTGACATGCTTTTCACATCGGCGGCATCGAGCAGCGACTTGTCGCTTGCAGGTTTGGCTACTTGAAAATCCTTGTTGTTGCGGGTTGCCATGCCACCCCGCCACTGTCCCTCGCCTGTAAGGGTGAAATGAATCATCCGGTCGTCGAGCGGGCAACGCCGCCCTTGACGGTCTACTACCTCTACCTCTATGAGGGCCATGTCGGCACCGTCGGCCTTGAAACCCTCCGGGTTCTCAATGGTGGTGAGGCGCAGGTGATGTGGCTCACCTGCAGTTTCGAGTGCAAAACGGCTCAGCTCTTTTCCATTGGCATTGTATGCCACTGCCTCGAGCCTTCCAGGAGAGTACGGCACATCGGAGAAGGTGAAGAGATAATGGTAGGAACGCTCGCCATGGCCAAGTGACTTGCCGTTGAGGAAGAGTTCCACATCATCGCCGTTGCTGATGACATAAACAGGTTTTCTCGTGCCTGAAGGATAGTTCCAGTGTCCTATGATATGTGTGCGAGGCTGTTCGTCTTCCACCCATCCCGTCCACATCACCTGATGGGCATAGAATGCATCCTTGGGGATGCGCATGGCATCAGTGACCCCGCTGGTACGGTAGTTGGACTCTCCCCGATGATGTGTATTGGTGTCGGAGAACACGATTTTCACTCCACCGCTGCTGACGCGTCTCCCCGTGCCGGGGCGTTCAAGCCAGTAGTCATACCAGCGTCTCACCATCTCGATGGCAAACTCGTCCATGTTGTGGTTGTACTCATGTGCTGGCTTTCCCCGATATAGAGGACCTTCACCTTCTTGGTGGAAAGGATAACTATGGGCATCCCAGTATTTGCGAAGTCCCTCGTCACGGCAGTACTCCATGGCCCACATGGGATGTTTCCCGCTCTTGTTGATGTAGAGCATCTCGCCGCCATACTCCGCTTCATCGATGTCGAGCATCTCACGTGAGCCGATGGCGCGTCCTCCATGCGGGTCATATTGGTCGCGTATCCCCTTCATCTCCTCCATGTGCTCGCGGCTGATGCTCTCGTTGCCACATTCATAGAAAAGGATGCTGGGGTTGTTGCGGTTGTAGATCATCGCATCGCGCATAAGTGCCGTTCGTTGCTTCCAACGTGGTCCTTCTACATCTTTTTCGGCATCGCCGGCAGGCATGGCTTGCATCAGTCCCACACGGTCGCACGATTCAATGTCCTGTTTCCAGGGAGTGACGTGCATCCATCTTACGAGGTTCGCTCCCGATTCCACCATGAGGCCGTTGGAATAGTCGCTCATCCATGCTGGCACACTGATGCCCACGGCAGGCCATTCGTTGCTGGTGCGCTGTGCATAGCCGTGCATCATCATCACGCGGTCGTTGAGCCATATCTTACCTTCACCGTAATGGGTCTTGCGGAATCCTGTGCGGGTGACGACCTCGTCGGAGAGTGCATCAAGTGCGGTGGGCGCAAGGCTGTCATCTCCCTCTGCCAGATATGTCTTCACGGTATAAAGATACCCATATCCCCACGACCAGAAATGCAGTCCGTTCAACCCCTTTTCTGCGCAGGCTGTCCTTGTCTCTCCTGGCTGTAAAGTGAGCATATCACCCCACAACACTGCTGTAGGCCGATTGTCTGTGTCCATCACCTTGGCAACCAGCCGGAACGTCCGTTCCTTGCTGTCCTCATTGCGCACCTGTGTCTCCACGTGCACCATAGCCTTTCTTTCGGCAATGTCGTAATCGGTGGCGTATATGTAGGTGCCTGTCGTGCCCAGGTTGCTGTAGAGGGGCAGCGTCTGGTAGAGTTTGCCTGTGAGGTGCAGATAAACATTTTTGGGCAGACCGCCGTAGTTGGCATTGAAGTTACGGTCGTTCCATTGGTATGGGCTGTCGAGTGTGCGGTCCCGGTATGTCCAACTGTTGTCGCAACGTACCGCCATGACATTTTCTCCAACCTTGACGTAGGGGCTCAGGTCGAAGCCGAAGGCCATCACGCCATTATCGGAGAATCCCACCTTCTGGCCGTTGAGCCAGATATCGGCACCCTGTCGGGCACCTTCAAACTCTATAAATACCTTACCTTGGATATCAACTTCTGTCAGCCTGAAATGCTTGCGGTACCAGACGATGGTATCGGTGAGTTCGGTGATGTCGCGTGCGAATGCCTCGTTCTCGTTGAACGCATGGGGCAAGGTTACCTTCTGCCATAATCGGTCATCGCAGTCAGCCTGCGACATGGCGGCCCCATCACCCACGTGCAACAACCACCCACCGTTAAAATTGAGTTTCTGTCGCCCGATAGCCCATGTCGGTGTGACAGCCGACAGCAACACGCACAAGATAGCGGTCCTAAAATGTATCATGCCCGCTTCATTTGCCTTGCACAAACTTTCTCCCTTTACTGACGTATATTCCGGGAGGGAGATGGTGCCCGTCAGTCTTTTGCCCGTAAAGGTTGTAGATGGTCTTATCCTTCTCGTCTGTCGTCTGCGGGATGTTTCTGATGGCCGACTCTGAAGGACGGGGGTAAATCTCGTTGATGCCTTCAAGGGCGTAGGTGCCAAACACCAGCAGGTTCTTCCGGTCAACGATGGTCATATTGCCTTTTGTTCCTTCTTGGTTGGGGTAATTCGTGTCCCACGTCATCGGCACCATGCCGCCTATTTCCTTGCACAGGCGGTGCAACTCCCGATAGTGGGCCTTGATGGAGGCGTTGTGCTTCTCCTGGCTCTCATTAGGCAGCGAAGAGAGGTCGCGCCAGTTGGCACCGAACTCGCCAATCACCACAGGATATCCCTTGTCCAAGAAGTTTGTCTTCATCATGAGCAGCAGTCTCTTCATGTCTTCCTCCTCACCCCAGGTGGCATTGTGTGTGGAACCGCTAAGGTGGTTGCCCTGTCCCCAATAGTAGAACACCTTTCCCCATGACTCATCTCTTTCCATGCCCCAGAACTGCCAGGGGTTGTAATAGTGAACCTCAACAGCCAGCCTGCCCTCGATGACGTCTGTAGGCATTTTGTCAGTCATGAAGTTGCAGGTGTGCTCAATGTTGGTTGATGGGCCTTGCACCACCAATATTCGCTTGGCATTGTTGCCGCCAGTGGCGCGCACGGCATCCACGAAGGTTTGGTTGTACATAATCAGGTTGTTGGTAGCAGCCTGATTGTCGGCATTGGGTTCGTTCAGTCCTGCAAAGAGCAGATGCTCGTCATAGTCTATGAAGGCATTGGCGATTTGTGTCCAAAGGGCAGTCAGGATTTCCTTGTTCCTCTCGATGGTGGCAGAATTAGTATCTTGGATATGATTCTCCAGCCATCCGCCGTCCCAGTGGTCGTTCAACACCACATAGAGACCGTCGTTGATGCAGTAGTCTACCACCTCTTTCACACGGTTCATCCACTGACTGTCAATCTCGTAGGTTGATGCGTTGCTGATATGTCCGTAAGCCCAGGCACATGGAATGCGGACACTTCTGAAGCCGAGACTTTTTACGAAGTCGATGATTTCCTGGGTGGTTTTGGTGCCTTGCCAAGCCGTCTCAGCATCGAGTCCGCCCTTGTTGTTCAGAAAGTCAACACCGGCCCATGTCGCCACTCCCTCAAACGTGTTGCCGAGATTCCATCCCGGAGTCATATCGTTGATTACTTCAATACTGGAACGGTCAAAACCGTCTTGTGCTCTGGCTGCTGACATGATGAGCAACAAAGACAACAGGCTTAATATTCTTTTCCCAAACAGTATGTGCTTGATGGTTCTCATGATTTGTTTGTAAATTGGTTTGCTGCGACAAAGGTAAGAAACCTTTTCCGATTTGCAATAATAGAAAACATAAAAATATCATTATGCTGTAAGTGTTAGCCGTCCAGGCGAATTTGCTGTCCATCCACACTGTAGAGACGGGATTCTTCCCGTCTCCCTCCAACGGCTGGTGTCATTTCACTTCCCGTTCTTGAATGGCCTTTCCTGATCCCCAGGCATCGCCCACCTTTTCGCCCACTACACGGTAGGTGTTCTTGGATGAGTCGAAGATGACGGGCTGCAGTTTGCCGAGGTCGATGTTGCCCTCCTCGTCGAGGATGCTCTCATCGGCACTCATGTTGACAATCTCGCCCACCACATGGGCACCGCCGTTGTCATCCTCTTCGAAGGTCACTACCTTGCATTCCAACGCCATCTTGTATTCATTGATGATGGGGGCATCCACGTTCGGACTCGGCGTGATGGTGAAACCGGCCTTCTTCACCTTGTCGGGCACGTCGTTGCCTGACACGATGCCGAAGTAGTCGCTCTGCACGATGTCGTCTTTGGTGGCGAAACTGATGGTGAATGCCTTTTTCAGGCGGATGTTCTCCGTGGTCTTGTGGGCAGAGAGTTCGAAAGTGATGTGCTTCGGTCCGCATTGGCCGCCCCAGGCAGCCATCATCACGTCGGGATTCTTGTCAGCGTCCCATGTGGCAATCATAATGGCGGGTAGTGGGGTGATGACGGCTTTGTCGCTGAAGTTCTTGCGGCCTTCTACTGCCTTCACTTCCATCTTTTCCGGGGTGGGGTTCTCGTTGTTGTCATTCTTTTGCTCGTTGTTTCCACAGGCAGCCATGAGCATTGCGCCTGTCAGCACGAGGGCTGAAAAGGTCATGTAGTGTTTCATTTTATGCTTGATGTTTATGGTGATTTTGGCTTGATTGTCAATAGTGTTTGCATATTATCCTTTCAAGAACTTCAACACCGCATCGTTGAATGCCTCTGGACATCTGTTGGCAATGAAGTGATTTCCTTCTAGGATAACGAGTTGGGCATCCGGAATGCTTTGTGCTATCAGCCGGGTGTGCTCATCCTTAATCATATCCTTGGTGCCGGCAATAACCAATGTCTTAGCCTGTATTTTCACGAGTTCTTCAGGCAACACGTTGGGGTCGTTGACCATCAATCCCAGCATTTCGGCATTCAACTTGGCGGTTTGACTTATCCTCGCAAACATCCTCGCGATTCTATAGCCTATCTCGATAGGAATCTGCACAGAGGGTTTCACGCCTTTCGCATCCAGATTGGCTCCGTTCAGAATCAAACGGTTCACGCGGTCGGGGTGCTTCATGGCAAATATCATGGCAATGTTGCCGCCATCCGAGAATCCCAGCAGGTGGGCTTTCCCTATTTGGTGTGCATCCATGAAGTCAAGCAGGTCATCGGCAAACTGCCTGATGGAAAAGGGAGCATTGCCTCTCGGCGTTTTTCCGTGTCCTCTGGTGTCTATGGCATAGACATGGAAAAAACGGGCAAACTCATCTGTCTGCCCTTGGAAATAGTCGCAGTTCTCACCGTTTCCATGCAAGAGAATCAAGGCTTCTCCCTGCCCCTTTTCTATGAAAAAATGATCGATGTCCATATATCATCATTTGGTTCTGAACAACAAATCAATATTTACTCTTTTGTCCATTCAGATAGGTGTCATGGCTTGTTTTTTAGTGAAGTCACAATATCGAGAGGTCTTTTATCTGCTTTCTGTGACTGCATCCATGGTTAAATAGCGATTTGTCAATCCATTTGGTGCAAAGATAATGTTTTTTGGGGAGATTTTTGCAAATCAGAAAAGTATTTCAAAAAAGTATCCCCTTTCTACCATAATATGACAGGAAGGGGATTTGCTGATTTTTAGAAGTAGATGCCGAAGGATACGGACTTGAACTTCGGACCATACGCCGTGTCAAGCACATTGCATGGACTGTATTTGGCATAGAAACCAAAATACCTCATCCTCAGTTTCAGCATGAAATCCACCGTGACGGGATTCTTATGCAGACCCTTCGTAAAATCCTTCTGATTCTCTCCATTGACGCTATATCGAGTCTTGATGCTGCTATATACATTAAAGTTCAGTACAGGTCCGACTTCGAAACCTCTGAACAGTCCTTTCCTGGAAGGATAGAAACCGTAAGTGAAAGGAACTGTCAGGCTAAGTACTTTGATACGCGAGAAATCTGGTTCGCTGCCCTGTGGATAGGGAGTCACGTCAATTTGTCCGTCGCTCATTTCCACAAAACGCTTCTGGTCTGTCATGCGGTAATTACGCCAGTCGAGTCCAATGCCCGTTTTGAAATGATGGCCGAGTTCTTTCCACGGATGGATTTGGATATGGGCGATATCCCACATGAATTCCCATGAAGGTCCTACGGGAATGTTCAGTTTATCTGCAGTTCCTACCGCAGAAGTGAAGCCGACGCCGAAACTTGCGATGAGGGCAAATTCCATCGTGCCGCGGTTCTCGCTGTCCTTATTCTTCACGAAAGGCATGAGGTCCCACAACGTTTTGTTGTAAGTCTCCGTGCTGACATAGTTGCTGTCTAATAGTTGAATGGTGTTTTGGTAGTCAAACTGGTTGTCGCCCTCTTTGCCTTTCACGTGAATAGACTGTAAGGAGTCGCTTGTAATGATGATTACGCGCTGTGGCTTCTCAATAATCAGGGTGTCGTTGTCTGAGGCAAAAGCGGTAGTTGCCATCATCATCATTGTAGCAAATAGAAATCTCTTCATAACAGTTCTTATTTATTATTAAACATTTTCTTTAGTTCGGACAGCGTTCCCAGCGTACTCTCGATATAGATGAGGGTGACCACCCATTGTTTTTTGCCATCGGATTCTGCCTTTTGGCAAATATAGCAGTAAGTCTTTCCCTTTTTGGCTAACTGTACCATGAGAGTGGTGGAACGTTTGTGACGTTCATCAGCCAGGTATTCTGTTGTCTTATACGAAGCGATGTCCTGCTGCACGAGCGCATTGATTTTGTCTAATTCCTCCTTGCTCACCTTGCATTTCACACTTCTGAACAGACTCATCTTATAGTCTGTCAGCATCCGTCCCCTTATTCGCGTCTCCACCATTCTTTCCTTGGGAATGATGTTTCCGCTGAACAATTCGTTGATGGCCAGTCCTTGCTGGGCAACCGCATGTCCTGTTGCCAGGAAGAAAAGGAGTATCGTCAGTAGTTGTTTCATATCTTTGTCTCCTATTTGTTATTCAGAAAAAAAGTCACGCATCTGTTCATCTATGGTAGAGACATTATCCATTTCATCAAGGGCAGACTGCATGTGCTGCATCACGATGGTCTTGTCTGTGCATTTCTTTCCGTAAATATAAGCCACGCACTCATCCTTGCTATTTCTTGTATGAAGTGTAGCACCTATGGCAAGCAATATCGCTATGGAAGCCGCTATGCCAATAACCCATTTCCATTGATGACTTGACGCCTTCTGCTGGGGCAGGCGGATGTCCTCGAAACCGCAGAACAGTTCCTTATACTGCAACAAGTCTTCGGGCACATCTCCTTCACGATATAGCCTGTAGAGTTCCTGTTCCTCAGCGAGCGATGTCTCACCGTCGAAAAACCGCTCTGTCAGTGTTCGTATTTTCAGGTCATTTTTCATATCCTTTGTATTTATCTCTTACTGCCTGCCTGGCTCGGCTCAGGGCTTTCCTTACGGCAGCCTCCGTTGTTCCCGTCAGGTCGGCAATCTCTTTTGAATCCATCCCTTCCATATGGCGCAGACGAAGAATGGTCTGCTGCAGGTCCGGCAGGGTTTCTATCACTTTCATCATCCGCTCAATGCGTTCATGTAGCGCCTCGTTCCCTTCTTGGAAGTCTGTAATGTTGATTTCTGCAATGGGCTTCTTACGTCTGATGAGGTCAATGCAACGGTTCCGTGTGAGCACTTTAGCCAACGGCTCTATAGGCATCTTGAGTTGGTCCTTCATTTGCCAAAGCCGTAGCAGAACGTCTTGCACCACGTCCTCAGCCTCTTCGGAATCGCGTAGTATTCCGAATGCTTGTCTAATGAGCGCCGTTCGTATGCGTTGTGCTTCTTTTTTGAACGTTTCCGTTGTCATTTTTCTTTTTCTCTGTTATTAGTACGTTGACTAATTGCTTTTGTGACACAAAAATAAGAAAAAAATGTAGTTCAAAAACCTCTATGCGCTCATTTCCTGAAAAGATAGAAGCAGAATCCATCACTGCAAATATGTGGGATTCTTCATATGGAACCCTTTTGTAATTATGTAAATACCAGACAGTCAATATCGATTGAAAATACTCGATTTTAAATGGTTCAAAAACAGTGCAAACCGAATTGAAAGAAAAACCTTGTTTTTTCTTTCCTGAGGTGCAGCCCGTTTTCATATGAAGTATAACTATTTATTACCCGATAATGGATTCTTTGTTGTCGCTTTATTGAATTTTTTGATATTTATGATATGGTCGAGGGGCAACAAAGTTTAAGATTTGGTTAAGATTGTTTAACCGTAGTCTAAGTTTGAAAACTCTGCGAAATCTTGTTTTTTAGCCACTTTTCGCAGAGTCATTTTATAATTGAGGTATTTTTGCCGTTTGCCACAGAACTGAAAGGGAATATCCGTGACTATGCCTCCATCAACGAACTCATTTGTCTGACAAATATGGAGAACATCAATGCCGTTCTCATTGATGAGGGAGTACCGCAGGGCGACCGCCTTGTGCGCCTCAATCAGATTGCCATCAATCAGATGCGTGTGTTGGAGAACGACGACAATAGGAACTTGTTAAAATAACATGAGCAGATAGGACATAACATAGAACTA